>NZ_JACSKG010000011.1:0-24806 GCF_018617475.1 Exiguobacterium sp. s59
GACGAAGCTTGCGCTTCATTCAAAAATTGTAAAACTTATTTTTGCCTCATCGTTCAGTTTTCAAAGTTCGTCTGTCGCTCTTGGCGACTAAATGATAATAACATTTATTTCTTTTTGGTGTCAACAACTTTTTTGTTTGTTCAACGTTTGTCGTTGGCAACAGAGATAACTATATCACCTGCTTTTTAATCTTGCAAGCATTATTCTAAAAAAACTTTAATTATTTTTTCGAATCCTTAAAAGCCTATAACTCATTCACCTACAAGGAATCGCAACTTGCTTTGAAGAATACAACTATATCTATTGATGAATCATCCACTTACATTCTACAAGGAGTTACATACAATGATGCAAACCGATCTGCAGCAACCTAAAAAACGTTCACCACTCAGAATTTGGTCTGGTACACAAGTTTACACACTCAAACGACGATTAGAATGGATGACGGATAAAAGGAAATACGTCTCGAAACAAAACGCTGAACCTTTACCTTATCTAATCCACACACACCGAACTCCTCTCTATCGACAACTACGTGATATCGATATGGACTTACAGCATAACAAAGTAAAGAATCTGAAGATTGCAATCGCTAAATTAAACGGTGCCATTTTAACGCCGAACGACGTCTTTTCTTATTGGAAGATGATCGGAAAGCCAACAAAGCGAAAAGGTTATGTCGACGGCATGATTCTTCATTACGGGAAGGTCACTTCAGGAATCGGTGGCGGTCTCTGTCAACTATCCAACCTGATATATTGGATTACACTCCATAGCCCATTGACTGTAACCGAGCGTTATCGCCATAGCTACGACGTGTTTCCTGACTACCGCAGAGATCAACCATTCGGGAGTGGCGCGACGTGTTCTTATAATTACCTTGACCTACAAATTACAAATCAAACCGCACAAACGTATCAACTTCTTCTATATATAGAGGGAGATCATCTCGTCGGTGAATGGCGCTCTAATATTCCAAATAAAGAACAGTATCGTATATATGAAGAAAATCATCACTTCACCCGCGAATGGTGGGGAGGCACCATCCGACACAATCAGATTTTCAGAGAAGTCACCTCAATGAACGGCACCCACCTCCGGAACGACTTCATCACAGAAAACCATGCCATTACGATGTATGATCCTTTCCTCCCCGAAAACACTGCATACAAAAAAGCCGACTCTTAACAAAAGAGCCGGCTTTTTAAATCGATTTATGCGTGTGGTAAGAACATGAAGTATGCCAAGAAGATGATTAACATCCCGTACATGATCGGATGGATTTCTTTCGTTTTCCCTTTCGCAATCATCATGAGTGGATAAAGAATGAATCCGAGCCCGATTCCTGTTGCGATTGATGACGTCAACGGCATCATGATAATCGTCAAGAAAGCAGGTACTGCAATCTCAATCTTCTTCCAATCGATATCAAGAAGAGCTGAAGCCATGAGCACACCAACAATGATGAGCGCAGGAGCCGTTACCGGTGCTGTAACAACTGCCAAAAGTGGCGAGAAGAACAATGCCAAACCGAAGAACAATCCTGCGAATACCGCTGTCAAACCTGTACGTCCACCTGCAGCAACACCTGCTGAAGATTCAACGTATGAAGTCGCTGTAGACGTTCCGAAGATCGCCCCCGCTACCGTTGCTGTTGAGTCAGCCATCAACGCCTTACTTGCGCGTGGTACTTTATTTTCTTTCATGATCCCCGCTTGACGCGCTACTGCAACGAGTGTTCCAGCCGTATCAAAGAAATCGATGAAGAAGAAAGTCAAGATAACGATCAGCATTTGAAGTGTGAAAACGTCACTGAAGTTGATGAATGCTTGGCCGAACGTTGCCGACATGCTTGGTGGCATCGATACGACATCAGAGATCGCTGTTGGTGTCGGAACAAGACCGAAGATCATTCCAACAATCGCCGTCAACAACATCCCGATGAAAATACCACCTTTGATATCGCGTGCCATAAGTAACGCGCTGACAACAAGACCGAATACAGCGAGAAGTGTCGTTCCCGTTCCTAGTGAGCCAAGACTTACGAGTGTAGCTTCATTCGCTACTACGATTCCCGCGTTCTTCAATCCAATGAAAGCGATGAAGAAGCCAATCCCTGCAGCGACTGCCATTTTAAGTGGAGCCGGAATCGCGTTTACAATCGTTTCGCGAATACCTGAAAGTGTCAATACGATAAAGAAGAGACCTGACACGAGAACCCCGGACAAAGCCGTTTGCCAAGGGACACCCATTCCGATGACAACACTATATGCGAAGAATGCGTTGAGGCCCATGCCCGGCGCAATCGCAATCGGATAGTTTGCTAAAAGTCCCATTGTCAACGAACCGACTACTGCGACAAGACCTGTTGCGACGAAGACCGCTCCAGTATCCATACCCGCCGCTCCAAGAACGTTTGGGTTAACGAAAAGAATGTACGCCATCGCAAGGAATGTTGTGAATCCTGCAATCAATTCAGTACGGACACTCGTTCCGAGTGCTGTGAGTTGGAAGTAACGATCGATCCGACTCGTTGTAGGTTGTTGTTCTTGCTTGAGCTGTGTGCTCATTTGTTTTCCTCCTTGTACTCGCCGTAAAACGAGAAAAGGCCCCCGGCAAATGACCGAGGACCCCACGCGAAACATACGAGGGCATACACCCTCATCTATGTCTCGCCGTAGTGAAATCATTTAAGGTGATTTCGTAGAGACTCTCGGGCCATATCCCCGACATTATACGGCAAAATATTTTATAATTGTTCGGTTATAATAAGAACGTTCTTATCGTATCAGCGTGAAAATAGAATGTCAACTATATTCACGGATTTTAAACTAAAAAAAAACGTTAATGTTCGGTTTTAAGACAAAACAGAGGGGGATTCCCCTCTGTTCGACTTATTCCCATTCGATTGTTGCAGGTGGCTTAGACGTAATGTCATACAGCACACGGTTGACGTGACTGACTTCATTGACGATGCGGACAGAGATTTTCTCAAGCACATCCCATGGAATGCGTGCCCAATCTGACGTCATGCCATCGATTGAAGTGACTGCACGGACGCCAACTGCATAGTCGTACGTTCGTTCGTCACCCATGACTCCGACCGAGCGAATCGGTGTGAGCACCGTGAAGTATTGCCAGATGTCTCGTTCAAGACCAGCTTTCTTCACTTCTTCACGCAAAATCGCATCAGATTCTCGGACGATTTCAAGCTTCTCTTCCGTAATTTCACCAAGTACACGAATTCCAAGACCTGGACCTGGGAACGGCTGACGCCAAACGATATAGTCAGGAAGACCGAGTTCGGTACCGAGGGCACGGACTTCATCTTTAAAGAGCGTGTTGAGTGGTTCGATCAATGTGAAGTTCATGTCTTCCGGTAATCCACCGACATTATGGTGTGATTTGATCGTTTGTGCTGTATCTGTCCCACTCTCGATGATGTCTGTATAGAGCGTTCCTTGTGCGAGGAAGTCCATATCGACAAGCTTCGATGCTTCTTCATCAAATACGTAGATGAACTCGTTTCCGATGATCTTACGTTTTTGCTCAGGGTCTGAGACACCTGCCAATTTCGTCAAGAAGCGTTCTTGCGCATCGATTTTGATGACCTTCATATTAAAGCCGTCAGCAAACGTCTTCATGACGCTATCCGCTTCCCCTTTACGTAGGAGACCATGGTCGACGAACATACACGTCAATTGATCACCAATCGCGCGATGAACGAGTGCGGCAACGACTGAAGAGTCAACGCCACCAGAAAGGGCACAGAGCACTTGCTTGTCGCCGACGATTTCTCGAATTTTTTCGACTTCGAGGTCAATGAAGTTTTCCATCGACCATTCGCCTTTAGCACCACACACTTCATAAATGAAGTTTTTCAAGATGTCGTTCCCGTATTCTGAGTGACGCACTTCTGGGTGATATTGAACACCATACATTTTCAACTCATCGTTTTTGATTGAAGCTACCGGGCAAGACGGATTCGTTCCATCGACGATGAATCCTTCCGGCGCTTCCATAACGAGGTCACCGTGGCTCATCCATACTGTATGCTCGACCGGAAGACCTTTATAAATATCAGAAGCCTCAGGTGTTGAGAACAATGTCGCTTTCCCGTATTCACGGTGAGCAGCACGTTCGACACGACCACCAAAATGATGCGTCATCAGCTGCATACCGTAGCAGATCCCGAAAATCGGAATTCCTAACTCGAAGATTTCTGGGTCACAACGATATGCACCTTCTGCATATACACTGTTCGGTCCACCAGAGAAGATGATGCCGACCGGGTTCAATTCGCGAATCTCTGCTGCAGTCATCTTATGTGAATGCAACTCGCTGTATACGCCAAGGTCACGGACACGACGCGTGATCAACTGGTTGTACTGCCCACCAAAATCGAGCACCAAAATCATTTCTTGTTCTACTTTCACGAAATCTCCACCTTTCTGCCTTCTCCTCAAAAAAAGGACGAGCCTCTCCCCCAGATCATCTAAACCGAAGAAGAAGCACGCCCTTTTCTTTGTATACGAAACGTGCTCCTTCATAGTCGGTCCATTTACGGTGGTCCGGTAGAGACTCTCGCGCCAATTCACGAGTATATACGAAGGAATGCCATGTTCAATTATCTAACTAATGCGTCTATCTTACTTGATGCATCCCGCCACTTCAACTCATAATTCTGCGAATCACGATTTTCCAATATTCTTTATATTTTGAATTCGGTTCTTGTTCAGCATAAACCGCTTGCTCAAACAAGGCTGTCAGACGCGTCATATCGTTCGTCTCATAGTAGGCATCGACCTCTTTTGCAAGCTCAGAAGGCGTTCGTCCCTCGACTTTAAATCCATTTGCACGGAGTCGTTTCATCAAATAGCGATGCATCGATACGAGGCTTGTATCTGTGAGTGGACGACTCATCCACCAGACGTACATAATTTGTCGCTCAATGATTTTTCGGTTCCAAATGACAACGGCCACGAGGAAAAGAATAACGATCCATCCCCATACCGGGATACTGCGGGATTCTTCCTGAACCTCACCAGTCGTAACATCATCGATTAACAAATCTTCTTGTGGACGATTTTGCGTGTTGTTGTCCTGATTTGCCTGCGGATCATTCGTAGCCGGTGTCGTATCGTCTGTCTCCGTCTCTTGATCGATTTGTAGTAAGTTCGCATCTGAGAAACTGATTGTCGCCTCTAGTGGAACCCAACCTGCACCTTCGACAAAGTACTCCACCCAAGAATGGGCATGACGGTTACGAATCGTATGTTCTTCTTCACCCTGAACAACCCCTCGCGTATCCCCCATCGTAAATCCTTTTACCCAACGTGTCGGGATTCCATTTGCCCGTAATAAAATGGCTGCTGACGTCGAGAAGTTATCGCAATACCCGATTTGTGTATCGAACAAGAATTGGTCAACATAATCTGTGTCCCCTTCCGGTTGTGCCACATTTTCGGTATCGTATTGGAATTCTCCGTTTCGGAAATACGCTTCTACCGCTTCTGCTTTTTCATTTGGTGTCTCGCTTTCAGCAGTAATCTCCGTGGCCAAGTCGCGTACACGATCTGGTAAAGAATCCGGTAGCTGTAAATAGACCTGTTGCTCTTCTTCTGTGAGCGATGTGATTTCTTCATTTAATGCAAGCTGTTCTTCAGAGAAAGCCGGGACACTATAACGAAGTTGGATCGTTCGCGGAGTTGATTGTTCCTCATTTTCAAATACGATTTTTCCGGACGGTTGCATCGTGATTGTCTCGTTCGGAAAAGCTTGCTCCACGTCACCAACTAAAAATTCCGTACCGGACTCTGTTTCTGCCGCCTTTGGATATTCCCCTCCATACGGAACGAACGACTGTCGGCGTTCAAAACGTAGGAGTGCCTGTTCCGGGGTCGTGTCGACATCCGAATCCACTAATTGTCCCCGATTATAGTCAGAATCGAGCACCGGTGCCTCAATCCAACCTTTTCCGGTATAAATGGCTTTTGATTCAATTCGCCAGTATCGAGCCGGTACCCCACGCGCGATAAAGACAATCCCGTCATCCTGTTCGAACGGACCACCTAGCGATTCGTCGTTCACCCCATACCCGACCCGACCAGGTCCGTTCCCATCGCCTTCGGTTGTCGCATTCCGAAAACTCGTTGTAATTTGATCAGACCAATCGCCTTCTAATGTCGGGGAAGCACTCGCGAGCGCGACAACGACACTTAGTAGCAAACCGATACTGACGAATCGCACGAGCGACTGACTTGGACGTTTCGCTAAATCCGTGACAAATAATAAAAGGAGCGATGTGACGATTGCAAAAAGGATATTGCCTTCCCCGTCATACAGTGTCCATGTATCGAAATAGGCCATGACACCAAGTGTCGAAACAATCATCCCGAGTGCAAATCCGTAACTCGGGTATGTCCGACTAACAAGAATGGCAAATAGTAGACCAATGAGTGCCATCGCAGAAAAGAAGATGGCTTCGTTCGGTAACTCTCCGCTTATGACGCCGAAAAAATCATCCATCCAAAGACCGAACCAGTCAAATATACTTCCATGATAAACGTATAAGACAACCAGGAAGTTGAGAAGCGAGATTCCAAGGAATGCGCCCCACGGAAGAAGACTGACAAACATCGGTACGATGAGAAGGAAATAAAACGGCCAACTTACATCGAACGTTGTACTCCCGACAATCGGCTCAATCCAGAAAGACAGCAAGTAGGCGGCGAGCGCCGTATATACGATTCGAGTGATCCATGTCTTCATCCCGTCACCTCGCTTACTGCTGTGTATAGGTGATAACTACCTTGCGTCTCATGCATGAGCTCACGAATCGAACTTGTTTCAAACGGACTAATCAAAATCAAATCACCATTTTGTTGAGGCAGATTTCGCTTCACCCGCTCGACAAGTCGCCCTTCCGCTTCTGGAGTCGCGGTCAACAAGTAATGACCGACGTCGGCACTTTGGTCCGGAAGATGGAACAGACGAACCTGTTCTTCGATAACGTATAGCTCAAAGGGTAAGTTTTTTCGTTCTAACTGTCGGATCGCACCGACGAGTAAGGACAAAGATCGTTCAAATGCTTCTTCATAGCCGGCAGAGACAGCCGGGACAAAGACGAGCGAAAGTTTCTTTTCTTGCTCTTGGTCAAACGTTTTCGTCATCAAATTGCCTCGACGTGCGGATGCTTTCCAGTCAATCCGCCCGATTCGGTCCCCTGCCGCATATTCACGGACTCCACTCGTCGTATTGGCCACTTCCGTATATGTCCGCATTTGACGATATTGTTCACCACGACCTCCGACGTGTTCATCTCTTGGAAGATCGAACGGGAGTTCAGCGGGTGACACCTCGACGACCGTCTCGAGTCGTAACGTTCGCTTTCGATCGAACAAACCAAATATATCGCGTACATGGAGAATCGTTCGGTCAAAGACGTGAATTCCGCGCTTAATTGCATCGACCTCGTAATGGACGACTTCAGCACGTCGAAAGAAACGGTCGACCGGCACGATGATGGTCTCGTCTTCGTCAATTAATCGTTGGGGCAACCGTTCTTCTAACGTCACCATCCCAATCAAAAAAGGATATTTGCGTTCGATTCGTAATTCAACGTCCATCGCTTGTCCGGAGACGAGACGTTTCGTCGTGACTCGTCGTGACACATTTGCCGCCGTGACCGGATAGATCATAAATAGTGTCCAATAGACAGTCAACACTGCGAACGACCACCATAACGTCGAAGCAACGATACTTCCTTCGATACGGGCAAATGCATACAATCCGAATGCCGCCGCCCATACAACGAACAGCTTCATCCAGTTTTTCATACTTCATTGACCTCGCGATCCATCGGGACAGGTAATGTATCAAGCCAATCTTGAATCAATTGATTCGGTGTTTTTCCTTTATAACGTGCCTCCGCCGTCAGTAAGACACGGTGTCCGAGGACACTCGTCGCCATCGCCTTGACGTCATCTGGTAATACGAATTCACGATTATGGATATATGCCCACGCCTGCGACGCTTTCATCAATGCAAGAGTAGCCCGCGGGCTTCCTCCTAAATACGTATGTGGATCCTTCCGCGACTCATGCACCAATCGCACAATATATTGTTTGACCGCACTCGAAACATGCACATCCCTCACTTCGCGTTGCATCAGTTCAACTTCTTGTTTGGTGATCACACTATGAAGCGCCTCGAGCGGCTCTTCTTTTTCAAAGCGACTTAAAAGTGCAATCTCTTCATTGAATGTCGGATAGCCCATCTCGATTTTGAGTAAAAAGCGGTCCAACTGTGCTTCGGGTAACGGGTACGTCCCTTCATGCTCAATCGGGTTTTGCGTCGCCATGACGAAAAATGGTGAGGGTAGCACTTTCAACTCGCCATCCACTGTCACACTCCGCTCAGCCATCGCCTCTAGAAGAGCCGACTGTGTCTTTGGTGAAGTTCGGTTGATTTCATCCGCCAAGATAATATTCCCCATGAGCGGGCCAGGGCGATATTCAAATTCTCTCGTTTTTTGGTTATACATCGAGATACCGGTCAAGTCAGACGGTAGCATGTCTGGCGTGAACTGGATTCGTTTAAAATCTAAATCAATCGCCCGACTAAACGTACGGACGAGCATTGTTTTTCCGACACCTGGTACGTCTTCTAGAAGAACATGACCTCCCGCCAATAAGGCAGTCAGACTTTTGGCGATGACTTCTTCTTTTCCGACAATCACAGTTTCAATGGCAGTTATAATCGATTGGACAGTTGGACGGTACATGACGGATTCCCCTTTTTCTCTGAATCTAGGATGACTTGAAGTTAGAATGTTCTGACTTTATTGTGACATAAGAGCGTATCGGAATGAAAGGAATACTACATGCGAATACGCTCCTTATTCTTTTACCCAAAAAACGCGCTCGTTCTTTAGAAAAAACGGGCACGTTTGTCGATTATTCAGGTCGCTTCACATCAAAAAGGTCGCCAAGTGTCGCATAACTATTTCCAGCCATACGGCTGACCGGCGCCAATCGTCTCGCATCGATTCGCCCGTGTTCATACAATTCCCGATCGATGTGAAAACGGACGACCCGGGCAATCAAGAAATCTGCAGTCGTTTGCCCTTCATGTTCAATCGGCACATGTTGATGTAATACGCATTCGAAACGAATTTTGGCTTCTTTGACACCAGGTGTCGTAATGACATCACTTGGTTGAAGCGTGAATGTTGTGCGTGATAGCTCACTCTCATCCGCGTCGAGATTGGCAGCCGTCTCATTCACATCGAATACATTCGTTTCATCCACAACGTGAATGACCAACTCATTTGTAAGAAGGACATTTCGTGCCGTATCTTTCATCACTCCGTCTTTTCGCTGGACAGAGACGGAAACGAGGGGAGGATTGGAAGCAACCACATTGAAATAACTGAACGGAGCCGCATTGATGACGTCTCCATTCCGGGTCGTTACAAAGGCGATTGGTCGCGGCACAATACTACCAATTAAAAATTTATACGTGTCTCGCTCAGTTAACGCAGACGGTTCGATCGATAACATTTATTCACGCTCCTCATCCTTTTTATCTTAATTTCAAGATAATGACCTTCTTAAATAATGTCAACTTAGAGAAGGTTGACAGGTGTATTTTTTACTCCTTTTGGGTAAATCGCATTATGTGGATGTGATTTCATGCACTTCGTATAAGCAAATTGTTTCATTTTCCTTTGCCTTTTTCATAAAATGCAGGGCAAGGAAAAGATGACCCATCGTTTTTTATGTTCAAGGAAGGAAGTAAAACGAATGATCAGCAAGTGGATTGAACAACTAAACAGTCGTCAAATACTCAGTATTTTATATAGCGTATGTGGATTCAGTCTCATTTTAACTGCGATTGGAGCCTGGTTTGTCCGAGATGGGAATGTGTCTACGCTCGAACTCACCTCCCTACGGTGGATTTGGATGATCGGACTCGTCATGTTCATCAGCGCCATCCTATTAATTGGACGTCCGCTCATTAAACGAATGGCCGATCAAAACAGCAGACTGAAAATGAAGAAAGAAAAACTCGAAAACGTGATCAAAGAATCAAAGTTGAATGAAATGAATCTCCAATATCGAAATGAATTGATTGAAGTATTGGCATCGAAAGAATCTTTATTTGATTACTCTTCTGTCATCGAAAAAATCGTCTTACTCACGAAATCTGAATTTGGTGCGTTGTTACTCACAAAAGACGGAGAAATCACCTCTGTCGTACCAAAAGAAATGACGGAAGATCAACAAGAGAGTCTTAAGAAAGAATCACTGTTGCTTAAACGTGTCATGATTTCTAAATCACCTGCTGCCACGTCGAAACGGGTCGTGGATGCTTTACACACGTATCCATATTACATTTACGAAACAGTCATCCCGATTATGGACCCGTCTGATAACAGCCTGATCGGTTGCCTCTATTTGGCCCGATACGATGAACAGTATGATGCGAGTGAAAAATCAGAGTTGAATGCCTTCGCTAGTCAGCTCGCCATCTCACTTCTTCGGATGCAACTTTATCGTCAGATGCAGCAAGATCGAAAAGAAACGGCACAGTTGATCAATTCCGTTCGCGAAGCTATTTTATATGTGAACTACGAAGACGACACTGTCGTTGGGAATCGCGCATTTATTCGTATGTTTGATGATCTTCACTTCGATTATAAGGGATATGAAGAATTGTCAGCGATTGATATTGACATCGAGCAGCTCGCAGAACGCGTCGACCAACATGAGCAATTCGTTCGTTACTTCGAACGCGTCTTCTCACAAGATCCACCGGACGACGGACTTACGATTTCTATCGATCAAGGCGATTGTTTCATTCAGCTCTATGCTGAAAGCGTCTATCGAGACCGTCGACTTCGCGGAACGATGCTCGTCTTACGTGATGTCACAGCCGAGACCGAGGTAGACCGAATGAAGTCCGAGCTCGTTTCAACCGTATCACATGAGTTGCGGACACCCCTTTCATCAATTTACGGATTTACAGAGCTCATGTTGTCACGCGATTTGAAAGAAAATCGACGTGAATTATATTTAAAAACGATTCATGATGAGGCAAAACGACTATCTTATCTCGTCAATGATTTCTTGGACCTTCAAAAAATGGAGTCTGGGAAACAAACATTCGAGTGGGAGCCAGTCGACTTGTACAAACTCGCTACTGACAGTGTCACGTTTTATCAAGAAACGACCGATCAACATGAATTGTTTATCGACGCCGATCCTGAAGAGAATTTCATGATCGATGCAGACTTAGAAGGAATGCGTCAGTTGCTCGGCAACTTATTAAGTAACGCCATCAAGTACTCACCAGACGGTGGGAATATACTCGTGTCACTTGAACGAGTAGACGAACAAGTCGTCATGAAAGTACGAGATCACGGAATGGGCATTCCAAGCGCCTCTCTCCCTCATCTCTTCGGAAAGTTTTATCGTGTCGACAACTCAGATCGTCGTAAAATCGGCGGTACAGGTCTTGGCCTCGCTATTTGTAAAGAAATTGCTAAAGCCCATGACGGACAACTTCATGTAGAGTCAGTTTATGGGGAAGGAAGTACCTTCATCTGTGAGCTACCAACTTCAAAAGAGCACATCATGCAATAACACGGTCTTCGTGACCGTGTTATTTTTTACTCATTTCAGAGAAATAGGAAGGAGTTCTTTTACAAAATATAGAAAACCAAGAATAATGATTGATGTCATTCGGAAAGCCATACCCTATTCATTTTTTTCGCACGTTTTAGAGTGAAAACAAGATATACTGAATATAAAGAGATTGCTAAGATCGGAGGTATTGCCATTGGATCATCGTGACCCACCTTTTTCAGAAATTGGAGACTTTAAACAATGGGGGCGTTTTGAAATCGATGTCCCTCACATAGGGGAGCAGGCGAAGTTCCAAACGGCTGCCGCGATAGTTCGAAAACATATTCCGTTGCGGCTTGGTGGATTTTATATCATTGCGAGCGAGGAGCAAATTTTGCATAGCGGTTCGCATGACGGAAATCTGCAAAAGCATTTAATTCATTTATTGCAGCAAGTCCTTAACGGTCATTTAACAGATGAGCGCCTTGTTCAAGAACAAGTATGGACAGTGCATTATTTTACAACGCCATAAAAAGACCTCGAGATCAGGCTGCATCCTGATTTCGAGGTCTTTTATTTACTCCCAGCGCGACATCATCGAAATTGTTTTTTCATAATATTCAGTGGCTAGTTTATATTTACCTGTATTTCTTAACTCTCTTGATAACCACAACGCGTATTTGTGCGTATAGTATTCATCATACGCCTCAAAGTAATCCACTGCTCTTTTTAAGCTTTCAATAAAAGCACTATGGTCTTCAAATTTGTACTTATTCAAGTAAATATCAAAATGATAACGAAATTCTACCAAATCTTCTTCGTTCCCTTTCAACTCATATCCCGTTTCTAACCACTTCATAATACCTTCAATATTTTGTTGGGCTACATTTACTTCAAGTAGAGACATGACACTAAATAATTTACTCTTTGTGTCCTCTTTTAAATTAAAGCCATCAAGAAAGTATTTTTGAGCTTTTTCTTGGTCACCAATGAGAAAATGAATGTCTCCTATATTGTTATATAGCATCCCAAAATAATTATTTAATTTTGCGGTCTCGGCGACTTTTGCAGCTTTTTCATAATGTTCCAAAGCCGTGGTGTAACGTTTACGACGCTTAAAAGATAGACCAATAATCATATGTGACTCAATAATTCTTTCTAAACAAAAATTGTCCTGAAAATAACCTAGTGAAGCTCTTACATTTTCAATAGCTTGCAAATAATCAGTAAATCGATGATGTAAAGCACCAATTATATAGTGCATATCTGCAAGCTCCCAATCGGGCATATTAGTATTCTTTAATCTCTGACCCACTTTTTCTAATAAGTCTATTGTTGTCTCTCGATCCGCGGTTTGATATTGAAACATATATAGACAATGTAAAATGTCATAGCGCAATCTGTTATCAAAGTCTAGTTGATCCGCGATCCAGCCTACTTCAATTAAATAATTTGTATTACCTTTCGGCATCATACCAAAACGTGCCAATGTAACCATCAATGTCATATACAATTCTTTAGACTGCAATACTACCGGATTAGTTTTATATCCTTCTATTCGTTGTATATAGTTTTCATCTTTTCGAGACAGAATTGCTTCTTTTAAAATTTCTCTGATTTCAAATTTTATCTCATGTACTTTCTCACTGAAATCATAATATAGAGGGATGTCTAGTTCTAATCTCTCAAAAATCAATTCTAATACGGTTTCACTTGGAGAAGTTTGGTTATTTTCAATTTTACTTAAATAAGAAATAGAGCATATACCTCTAGCGAGAACTGATTGCTTCATATTCTTCCTCATGCGCTCTACTTTAATAACGTTTCCATAATTGTGTTCCATATCAATTAGTAACTCCCTTAGTACTAAAGTATTTTAAGTTTCTTTAATAATAGGCTTTTTGTCACGTATTGAAGAAACTGATTAGAAAAAGATATAAATAACAGTACTTTTTGTCGATGATTTTCCCAACCTGTTCATCTCCTTCATTAATAGAAAGCGTGATAATATTGAACTAGTTAAAACAAACACCTGGATTAATTAGTAGTTTTTTACTAGTCCAATGATACTTACCATACAAACAAGGGGTGAAATCACAAATGGGAAAATTAAGCTTTTTACTAGCTGAAGATTACATTAAACCCAAAATTTACTTCAAATCTAAGCAATCATCAACTATAAATGATATATTTACCTCAGAAGACAAAAAGTACTTTTCAGGTTTAGAAAATTTGGCCCGGTTGTTGAATGCTCCTAGAGGTTTTATTGTAAACGCTTTTCAAATTGATTACTATCAATCCTTGCCTCGACTAATCGCTAAATCTTTAAAAAAGAGTCACTCCTTCAAAAAGCTGTATATTTTAGGACCGGAGCTATCTCTTTCTATTCTAAAAAGAAGTACAAAAACCATTTACGAAACACAGTATAATGGCTACGAGTATATTAACGTGGAACAAGATACTGATTTTGTAACAAGCCAATGTGAAAAACTTATTCAAGAAGGACATATTTTATATATTCTTCCTGAGACGAACGTCTGTTGGAAACCTCAATACAAATCCGAGTCTGATGATATTCCTCATTCACTCTGCAGTACTTTATTGAGCCAACAACTACACGTTCCAATTCTAGCAACGGCTTATGAGAATGGATCTGAAAAAATTAAACTTTTTTCACCTGACTCTCCTGATTCATACAGTGGTGATTTAGAAAATCGTGTCTTTGCACAATCAGAAGCTCTATGTCGCTTACTTGAATCTACAAAAAAGTAATTCACATCCACCTTCAAACACTCTAGGAATTACAGCTTCATCAAATAAATAATTAATCAATCAAATGGAGGTTATTCAAATGAAAAAAATTACAGGAGTATTATTCTTAGCAACTGCTGTTTTACTTTTAGGCAGTACGGTCAAACCTTTAGCTGATGAAATGCCACGCATCGGTAAAGTCGAACAACCAGTTAAATCATATGCGGATGAAATGCCGCGCATTGGTAAAGTTGAAGAACCAATCAAATCATTCGCAGATGAAATGCCACGTATCGGTAAAGTTGATGCACCAGTCATCCTATTTGCAGACGAAATGCCACGTATTGGGTAATCAGTTTTTAGAAGATATAGAGGTAGTTACGAATAAAACCTATTAAAAAGACGCCTCGTGCGTCTTTTTTTGTTGTCAAAAGACCTCTTTATTTCAAAAAAAGATAAATAAATTAAATATTAATGTCCATTTTTTTCTTTATTATCTATATAATAATAGTGATTTGTTGATCGAATTATTGAAATGTTCAACTATTTTCTGCAAAGGAGTCACTATTTTGAATATGCTAAAGTCCAAATTACATACAAAATTATTTATTAGCTCGACACTCATTGTTTCTGCTGTTACGTTCACACCATTTGATTTCCAATCTGCTACACCTTTCAATCATCGCGTGGAAGCAGCCGCGAAATATTACACGACTACTGTAAATTTAAATCTTCGTAAAATGGCCTCGACCTCGGGAACGATTTTAACGACAATTCCTTCTGGGAAAACCGTAACTTATTTAAGTACATATGGTTCATGGTACCGCGTTTCTTATAACGGAACTGTTGGATATGTGTCTTCTCAATATCTTAAAGCATATCAACCGACCACTGTGAAAACTTACACGACCACGGCCAATTTGAACCTTCGTAAAATGGCCTCCACTTCAGGCACGATTTTAACGACCATTCCGAGCGGGAAAGAAGTGATTTACCTCAGTACATATGGTTCGTGGTACCGCGTTTCTTATAATGGAACAATCGGTTACGTATCTTCTCAGTATGTAAAGGTCACTTCTTCATCTACCATCACGCCGGATTCAACAACGACCTACTATACTACAGCCAATTTGAACCTTCGGAAGATGGCCTCGACTTCGGGCACGATTCTACTGACAATTCCTTCGGGGAGTGCCGTGACGTATTTGAGCACGTACGGTTCCTGGTATCGCGTCACGTATAAAGGTGTCACTGGCTATGTCTCTTCACAGTATGTGACAACGTCAAGCGGAGGCGATACGTCTAAAAAAACTGTCGTCATTGATGCGGGACATGGTGGGAATGATCCTGGGGCTGTTTATGGGTCAGTATATGAAAAAGTCATTGCACTTGATATGGCCAAACGATTGATGAGTACATTGACGAACACATATGACTATGACGTCAAGTTGACACGTTCGACTGATACGTATCTTTCCCTGTCAGAGCGAGTCTCATTGAGCAAATCGTATAAAGCTGACGTTTTTGTTAGTCTCCATGCAAACTCATCTGTTTACACTTCTGCGAATGGACACGAGGTACTCGTTCCGACAACAGAAAGTTATACGACAAATCCATATATTTCTGCGAGTCGATCGCTTGGCTCATCAATTAATCGAGAGATCGGTTCACGTATTTACGCCGTTCAAAACCGTGGTGTGAAATACCAAAATGTATACGTCGTCGGAAAAAATGTCGTGCCTTCAACACTCGTCGAATATGGCTTTATCAGTAATTCAAACGATCGTGCTTATTTGACGAATGGAACGAATCGCCAACAAATGGCGAATGCGACAGCGACCGGTATCCATCAATTCATGCGTTCGTATTACTAAAAAATAAGGAACTTAGCATTCATCGCTAAGTTCCTTATTTTATATTCACTTCCCAGATCATATGAGACGCTCCCTGTCCCCAATAATGCTCGAGGATTAATGACGGTTCACCCAATTGTTTTTGCCAATAGGCCTGAGCGCTAGGAAATCCCGCATCCAAATAAAAGACGTGGTGCTCTCGCGCGAGGATTTCTCGTTTCATCTCTTCTAATAAAAACTGCCCGACTCCTTTGCGTTGCATACGAGGAAGGACATACACACTCCCCAGTTCAATGGCATCTCGCTTGATTTCCAAATGTCCCGATATGATCTCGTTCGGAGGCAGCAATGCCCCCGCTCCAACCAGAACTCCTTCTTGTTCAACCACGTACAGTTGAACATGGTCGTCTTCAAAATGATCCTGAATCGTCGTGTTCAGGCGTGCCACTTCCTCATCGAGCAGGTCAGCGTCTTCAAAACGCTCTCGCCGAATCAAATCACTCAAACTCTCCATAAATAAGCGCTGCAAAGATTTAACGTCGGATTGCTCGAGTGTGCGAAAGTTCAAGACGTCCACTTCCTTTTCTCTTTTTTATTGTGATTCTTTACCCTCACGAATTCGGTGCGTAACACTCGGGTACGAAGGAATGAATTCTTCGAGCGGTTCATAATTCAACTTCCCATACGTTTTCCAGATGATGATGATGGCTACCATCAATACCGTAATCGTTAGATGAATAAAACCAATTGGATATCCATTCTCTGCGTGTAACCCAGTCATAAAGAGCATCACGTTAAACATGGTATGCATGAGAAAGGCTGACCACAGATTACGAGAGGTAACATTGTATAACCAGCTGATGAGAACGCTATATGAGATCACGGTCAACCCATATGCCCAAAATGGAAAGTTCGCCTGCCCTGTTCCGACCATAAAGAATAGCGGGATGTGCCAGCTCGTCCAAATCGCACCAAGCCCGATACTCGCCCATAGTGGAGACAGTCTCGATTGCAGCGCATCCAGCAAGTATCCGCGCCATCCATACTCCTCTTGGAGGGTTCCGCCGAGAAATAACATATAAAGAAAATAAGGCACAATCCACCAAGGTTCTCGAACGATTAATGCATCGCTACGATCTGTCCACCAATAAGCGATAAGGAATAAGAATGGAACCAATAAGAACGGAATCGCATAGTACTTCCAGTTTATCCTGAACTGAAGACTCTTTTGAAACAGGTGTCTTACACCCGCACGACCGCGAAGTCGATACATCGTCAGAAAGCCAGAAATGCTTGGTCCGAATGCTCCTATGATGACGATTGCCACAATCGGTAAATCGGTCCACCAATATAGGCTCGCCCAGACAATCCAAGAATATCCGAACGTGATTGTGATAAATCGAATGATTTCTGAAGTTTTGTACATAACGAGTCTCCTTCCTGTTGATAAGTACCCGTTATTTCATCATGAAATACCCAACCCACTCATTCTTCTCAATTTGTTCAATAAGGCCTCAATAAAAAAGAACACATATGCTTTCACATATGTGCTCATCACTATATCTCATTCTCTTAAGAAACTCGCTCTTTTTCTTCTTCTCGAATCAAATGATATTGGTCGAGAATCAATTGCGTCAATGTGTCTCCCTCATGGAGCTGCAAATATTTTTCAATCGTTGACGAGATACCGTGTTCTTCAATCGACAAATTCAGTTCTGACGATTCCGAATCCTCCGGGTTATGGTAATGGAGGGCAGCCGCAATCCCGTAGGCGAGTTCGTTCGGCTCGATTCCGTTATCCATCAACTCACGCGCTGGTTTGACGAGACGATCGCTCGGTCCGAGCTTACGAATCGGCGAACGCGCCACACGTGACACTTCATCCTTTAATTTCGGATTTTCAAAACGCTTGATGATTTTTTGGATGTATTGGCTATGCTCTTTCGCCTCAAAACCATATTTCTCAAGCAGTAACCAACCCGTCTCATACAAGGCTCCTTGAACGACTTGACGCACGCGGCGATCCTTCAGCGCCTCGTCAATCGTCGCCTTTCCGAACAACGAACCGATATAAGAGGCGATGGCATGTCCTGTATTGACTGTGAAGAGCTTCCGCTCGATGTACGGTCCGATCTCTTCGACCCATGTCACACCTTGAATCGGTGGTTGCGCGTTCAGTCCTTGTGTCTCGATGACCCATTCATGGAACGTCTCGACTTCTACGTAAAGCGGGTCTTCATGTTGTTGGAGTGGCACGATCCGGTCGACCGCCGCGTTCGGGAAGAAGACGTTCGCCTCCCCGACGCCACCACATGCCTCTACTTCTTGACGAAGAATGGCACTCCCACCAATCATATTCTCACATGCGATGACATAGACCGGTGCGTCCTCGACTTCACGCGCCCGGAGCCCTTCGCTGATCAATGGTGCCACTTTTGATAGAAGTGAGGGTCCGACAGCCGTCGTGACGAGGTCTGCTTCTGCAATCAAAGCAGCGACACGCGCCGGTTCTTTCAAACTGTTAACACCACGTACCCGGTCGACAATGATTCGATCGACCCCATCCTCTGCGAACCCGACCTCATAATGACGTTTTGATTCGAGTGCTTCGATGACCGTGTCGTTAATGTCAACGAACGTCACTTCATAACCACTTTGATTGAGCAACAATCCGATAAACCCGCGTCCAATGTTTCCTGCCCCAAAATGAACAGCTTTCATTTATGCCACCTCTTCCATGAAGAGCGCCAAGATTTCTTCTTTCGTCTTCGCTTGAACAAGGCGCTCCACGTTTTCTTCATCCGAGCAGAGAATCGCGATTTGCGAAAGAAGCTCTAAATGTTCATCATTCACGCCTGCAATCCCGATGACGAGTTTTGCCGTCTGTCCACCAAAGTCGACACCGTCCGGTACTTGCAGGAACGAGATTCCCGTCTTTTGAACCGCTGACTTCGCTGCTTCTGTACCGTGTGGAATGGCGACGTGATTACCGATATAGACGTTTGCGATCGCTTGACGTTCATGCATCGCCTCTACATACTCCGGCGTCACACAACCGGCGTCCTGTAGGACTGTTCCGGCCGCTGTGATCGCTTCCTCTGTCGTTGCGAATGTTTGGTTAAGTCGAATCATCTCTGTTTGAATGAATGGCATTTTAATTTCCTCCTAATGGCTAAACCGTATCTCTATCTGTTCTGTTTTCAAGAAATTTTACTGCGTTCGGCTTTAATTTCTTCTACCAATTGATCATAGTAATCGGCGTTCAAGAAGTTCGTCACTGAACGATGGATTGCATTCGGTGCTTGCGCTTCTGCGCGCTCGGTTAAGTCCTCATGGGTGATGACAAACTGTGCATCTTTCGGTAAGTTGCTGATTGACGTGTTCGTCACTTTGATTGGCAAGTTCGCTTTGTTGACCTTGTTCCGGAGAACCGATGCCCCCATCGCACTTGAACCCATACCTGCATCACATGCGAAGATGATGTGGTCCACTTTATCAAGACGATCTGTCACAAGAGCAGATGCGTAAGACTGTTTGCCTTTCATCGCGCTCACGTTTTGTGTCGCTTCTTCGAGTGATACTTCCTCTGCTGCGCTTGATTTCAAGATGACGCTCGCCACAGCGAATGTGACCGCTGCTGACAAGAGAATCCCTGCCACGAGTCCGAGGTATGAACCACGTGACGCCATCGCGAGAATCGCGAAGATACTACCTGGTGAAGCCGGTGCGACGAGACCGACATCAAAGAGAACGAACGTGAAGATCCCTGTTGCGCCCCCTGCGATCATCGCCAAAATCAAGATTGGCTTCATCAACACGTACGGGAAGTAAATCTCATGAATCCCACCGAGGAAGTGAATGATGGCCGCACCCGGTGCTGTACGTTTCGCTGCACCTTTGGCGAAGAACATATATGCGAGAAGTAATCCAAGACCTGGCCCTGGGTTTGCTTCAAGTAAGAAGAGAACGGACTTTCCAGCCTCTGCGACTTGATCGACACCGAGCGGGCTCAAGATCCCGTGGTTGATGGCGTTGTTCAAGAAGAGAACTTTTGCTGGTTCAATGAACAAGCTCGCCACTGGAAGTAATTTCGCACCGACAATCCAGTCAACACCTGCCGCCATCACTTTATCGAGGGCGCTCATGATTGGACCGAAGATTTCGAATCCACCAAGCATGAGAAGACCACCGATGATCCCGACCGAGAAGTTGTTGACAAGCATTTCGAATCCTGCTTTGACTTTACCTTCAAGGGCACGATCGACTTGGCGGATGATATACCCACCGAGTGGACCCATGATCATCGCTCCAAGGAACATCGGAATGTCTGTCCCGACGATGACCCCCATCGTGGCGAGCGCCCCGACGACCCCGCCTCGTACGTCGTGAAGTAATTTACCACCCGTGAAACCGATGAGTAATGGTAAGAGATATGTGATCGTTGGACCTACGAGTTCTGCCAAGTTTTCGTTTGGCCACCATCCTGTTGGAATAAAGAGTGCTGTGATAATCCCCCAGGCAATGAAGGCACCGATGTTCGGCATGACCATCCCACTGAGGAAACTACCGAACCGTTGTACTTTGACTCGGACCCCGCCCGAGCTCGCTTGCGTATTCGCCATGTATAAAACCTCCAGTCGTTTAAATGTGAAAGGTTGAATGTGTAGTGTAGCTAACCGGTTTGTGCTCTACACCTGTATTGTATGCCTGGAGTAAGCGCTTTCTCAATTCAATCCAGTTCACACTTTGGCAACATTCTGTGCCAAACAAAAAAATGACCATGGTTCGGTCATTTTTCATACAACGTCTCATGAATCATTTTCTTCATGCATTCATGCAACAACAAACGAAGGTCCTCTTTCGTCCCCGTGCTGTATAGACGCATGTGTTCCTCACTCTCAATGAGCGAACCACTAATCGCGCTTAAAAATTGAAGTTCGACATCGCGTGCTTCCTCTGGTGCCAAGAGCACGAGCAGTCGTGTCACGGGTTCAGTCGATTGATCCATCATGAGAAGCGGGATTGACGTCGTTAAATCAAACGCGAATACACTCGCTTTCTCAATTGAAGTGTGTCGTCCGTGAAACAGTGCGAGTTTCGTACCCGGCACCCCAAGACCTGCGACCTCGTGACGACGAAGCAATTGTGCGGATAATTGAATCCCGCTTTGCACGAGTTCCCGTTCCTCGAGATGTGTCCCGATATCAACCAGAATATCCTCTAAGCGGTCTGTATTGTTGAGTGTGACCAAGTCAAACTGATGATCCATCCGCTCGAACGTCTCTACGAGCTCTCCTAGTTCGGCAAAATCAAGCATCGTCGAACGTGGTTTCGGCGTTAACGTCTGGAATGATTGCGGTAACGACAATAAAAGATGACGGACACGCTGTACTTCCTCACTCGTCAATAACGGATTGACAATCAACGTTGGCACGGAGAGCGGTGGTAACGGAACGGTCGACAAAATCACATCATATTCTTCAAGTCGATGTTGTTCTAAACCAAATAGAGACGAGTTGACAACGTCTTGCATCTCCGGGAACTCTTGACGTACCCGATTGACGAGCATCTTCGAAGAACCGAGTCCGGCCGAACAGACGACGAGCGCCCGATACTCACGACGCCGTACCGGTTTGACGAGTGCTGCCGCGAAGTGCATCGCCCAAAATACCGTCTCTTCCTCGGAGAACGTATTCGTCCCAAAGACGATGTCGGCAGCCTGTTGAATGGCCGAACGAAGTCCCGGATAGTCGCGGTCGATATGAGGTTTCACCGTGCTCGTTTCCGGCAAAGCCTGCGTGTTCATACTCGACAAGATGTGCGCGAGCAGTCCACGTTCGAGTGCCGCGTCATCCGTAAAGGTAAACCCGTAAATAAGCGAGACGTGATGAATCAGTTTATGCACCCGAATCTGCATGATCCATCGTTCTTCTTCATCTTCTTTCATTTGATCTTTAATCGAGCGGAGACGATTCGCCTCCTCCGCGAACCAGACACGTTCCGCCATCGAGTAAGTGATCCCCAGTGCCTGTTCCATATCGGTGGCGACTTTCAAATAGTCCTCAGACCGACCTTTTGTATACATCTCTAAAAAGAATCCGGACGCCAGCCGCTCTTGTTGCACTCCATAGGCGAACGTGACCCGCATGATGGTGCGGTCATCCATCCGTTCAAACGAGCGTGACTTCAAATAATCATAGCCGTCTCGAAGAGCTTCGAGCATCTCTTCACATGGAACGGTCTTTAAAAATGCTGGAATGTAGTCATCCTCGCCACGTACGAAGCGATAAAAGGCAAGCGTATCCCAGTGGGCAAGGAGGGCGTTAATCAATAGCTTACGCTTCTCTGACTCATAGCCGAGCACTCTGGCCCCGACACCTTTTTTACGCTCGACTTCTAAATGATATTCTTTGAACCAACGATCCAATTTCTCTAAGTCTTGTGTCAACGTGCTCGGCGAGACGTGCATCTGTTTGGCGACCGCCTGCAATTTGAGCGTATCGTTCTCGAACAAGAGGCGCCACGCCAGCTCAAATAAGCGGTCCTCGCTCGTCGGGATCGCTTCTGCAGATAAGATGAGGTCTTCTCGTAACTGTTGTTTCGCCGACGGTTTGCCGACAAGGCTAAGTCCATGCCCCCGTTGCCAGGCGAGTTCGAGCTCGAACTCTTTCAAGATGCCTTCAAGTAATTGTCGTTCGCGTTGAATCGTGCGTTCGGACAAATTCACCGCCTGCGCAATTTCGGCGAGCGGTGTCGATGTCTCGGTTGCCAATAAGTGTAGTAAGATTGACCGTTCTCGCGCGGTCCACTCATGTCTCATGCTCATCCATCCATTCTTCGACAAGTAGTCGGTATTCCTCGAGCGACAGGAGTTGTCGGACTGATCGAACACTTGCGGTCGGATGGGTGACCGGGGTCGCCCCTTCCTGATAGAGAATCAAATCCACCTCGTTTGGGATGTTTTGAATCGTTCCGTGCGTAATCGTACAAGACAAACGCCCCTCGCTTGCCTGTGCAAATAACTTTGCCGCCATCGCACTCGTCACAAAACCACTGTGGCAAGCAATGTATACGTTCATGTCAGCCCTTCTTTCGTCGCTTATCTTTATCTAATCATAAGTTGGAACCGCTTACTTCTCCTACTATTTTGCTTGTTGGCAAAGATATCGGCAAGTAGTAAAAAGCACCTCTCGTAATGAAAGGTGCTTCTTCTATGTTTAATTTATTCCACCGTCACCGATTTCGCCAAGTTACGTGGCTTGTCGACGTCACAACCACGGGCAAGCGCCGCGTAATACGCCATCAACTGAACCGGCAATACGTTTATGAGCGGTGCCAAGAGTGGCTCGACATGCGGCAAGATGAAATCATCGTTCTCGTGTTCCACACCTTGCATGGAGATGATACAAGCGTTCGCCCCACGAGCGACGACTTCTTTGACGTTTCCACGAATATTCAAGTTCGTTTTCGGTTGTGAGATGAGCGCGATGACCGGTGTTCCGTCTTCAATCAAGGCGATCGACCCGTGCTTCAGTTCCCCACCCGGGTACCCTTCCGCTTGAATATACGAGATTTCCTTCACCTTGAGCGCTCCCTCAAGACAAACAGACGCGTCGAGCCCACGCCCGATGAAGAACGTATTCGGTGTCGTCTTCAAGTAACGTTCCGCAAGGTCTTCGAACAACTCTTTTTGCGCCATGATGGAATCCATGATCGTCGCGACACGAGCGAGTTCTGGCATGAGGTCGAACGGCAACTCTTTCCCCGTCGCACGTGCGATGTCGTATGCGAGAATCGCGAGGACGGCGATCTGTGCCGTGTACGCTTTCGTCGAGGCGACCGCGATCTCCGGTCCGGCATGGAGGAGCATCGTCTCGTTCGCTTCACGTGAGAGTGTCGATCCCGGGACATTCGTCATCGTGAGCGCTTTATATCCGCGCTTCTTCACTTCGACGAGTACGGCACGGCTGTCCGCTGTCTCACCGGATTGCGACAAGAAAACGAACAATGGACGTTCACTTAAGAGGGGCATGTTGTAGCCAAATTCAGATGAAACGTGCACTTCTGTTGGAATGCCAGCGATGCGTTCCAAAATATCTTTTCCGACGAGTCCGGCGTTATAGCTTGTCCCACATGCGACGATATAGACGCGGTCCGCTTCCGAGACGAGCTCGCGAACGCCTTCTGTGAGTTCGATGTCGCCGTTCTCGTTCTGGTAGTGCTGGATGATGTTGCGGATGACGGCCGGTTGCTCGTCCATCTCCTTCAACATGTAGTGCGCGTACGTGCCTTTCTCGATGTCTGACGCATCGATTTCGGCCGTGTACGGTGCACGCTCGAGCACGTCACCGTCGAGCGTCTTGATCGTTGCCGATTCACGTGTGAGGATGACGATCTCGCCGTCGTGGAGCTCGAGGTACTGGTCCGTCACCTGAAGCATCGCCATCGCGTCCGATGCGACGACGTTGAACGTACCGTCCCCGAGTCCGACGAGGAGTGGTGACTTGTTCTTGCCGATATAGAGGCGCTCTTTGTCCTCTGAGTCGATCATCGCGATCGCGTATGAACCGTG
>NZ_JACSKG010000012.1:0-23589 GCF_018617475.1 Exiguobacterium sp. s59
TGATGTGTCTTCCTCATCCGATACCCGTGGAGGGGGAGGGAGAATCTGACGGAATCACGAACTTTTGTTCGTCATATCTGTCACAGGGAGAGAAGAGTTTTGGATCGGGCGATTCATTTCCCACCTACGCTGGGCTTCGCCCCGAGACGCTTAGAGGAGGGAGAATTCTCGCCTACTTTTGTTAAAAGGACAACACCCAGTCTTGAAACTGTTGAAAGACTGGAATTTGATTGGCCAGTCCGATCACGAGAAACCAAGCACCGGTATAGAAGAAAGCAGAGATGGTCGTATAGAACGCATACGTACGAAGGTTGAGCGACGTGAACCCGGCAATATAGTGGAGCGGGTGTCGCAGACCCGGAATAAAGTAAGAAATCATAATCGTGCGTGCTCCATACTTTTGATAAAGCGCCTCAGCTCTCTTGAGATAATGAGATTCTCGTTGTCGCACGGGTAAAATACGATGAAGTCCTTTACCGATTAAATAGAACCAGCTGAACGTGAGCGTGAAGAGAATCCAGGTAGAGATAAATAAAAGCCACCCTGGAACAAAAGCGCCTGCGACGGTCAGATGGGTGATCATTAAGACGTCATCAGATAATGGGGTAAACATGATGCCGATGGCGAGCATGCCATAATGTATGATCATTTCCATAATAAATTCACTCCTTACCTTGTCTAGTATTCACTCGCAAGCGTAAGGAGTTTTTAGTATTCTCTTAAGAAATCTTAAGAAGTTCATCAGAATGTGTTGCGATTCACTCGATACACTCAAGCTATCACCAAAGAAAGAAGTGGAATCGAGATGATCCAATCATGGCTCAATCAATATATAAACTACCTGGATAAAGTTAAAGTGATTTCTCCGGAATCAACCTATTTAGCGGAACGAATGACACCGAAAGACGTGTTGAAAGCAGCGAGTGTGATTGTCGAGGTAGAACCGAGAACAACTGGTTGTACCGAAGAAATCATTCGGAAAATGCGAAGAGATGCTATGCTCGTATTAATTGAAACAGACGCGGACATGCTTCATTATTTAACAGATCGCTATGGTGAGTGTGATCGAATCCTCATTGTCGAAGCGGATGCTGTCGACTTGCAGGATGTGTTACAAACACTGAACATTAAAGAAGTGGATGTCCTCGTATCCGGACTCCCATTTATCACATTAGATTCTAAACAAACGGAGAACATTCTACGGGAAATAAAAGCTGTTCTGTCGAAAACGGGTTTGTTTCTAACGATTCAATATACAAAAATGCGAAAGCGGCATTTTCAACATGTGTTTAACCGTGTGTCGATTAAACGAGAATATCGAAACGTACCACCCCTATATTTATTCCATTGCACGATGTAAGGAGGAAGGACATGCGTTCACAACCAGTGATCTGTATCGCTGACGATGATGAAGCGATTCGTGAATTACTTGCGATTTATTTGAAAAATGAAGGATATGAGCTTCGCTTTGCGAGGAATGGACAAGAAGTGCTCGATCTCGTGAAGACAGAGACGATCGACTTGGTCATCCTCGATTTGATGATGCCGGTCATGGATGGAATTGAAGTTTGTATCGAAGTTCGGAAGACACAATTTATGCCAATCTTGATGTTAACAGCAAAAACGAGCGACTTGGATTTGATGCAGGGGATTTCTGTCGGGGCGGACGACTATATCAAAAAACCATTTAATCCACTTGAAGTGACACTTCGTGTCAAATCGTTACTCAGACGATATCGTGATTATGGGGCAGATCGGACCGAAACACAGACCATGCTCACCCATGAGGAAGTCACACTCGACCTCCAGACGCGACAGTGTCGTAAAGGGGAGTCCGTAGTTCGGCTTACACCGAAAGAGTTTGATATCCTCGCCTATTTCATGCGTCATCCAAACCAAGTCCTAACGGTCGAACAGATTTATGAGGCGGTGTGGGGTGAGGCGGCATTTGAGGTCGACAACACAGTGATGGTTCATATCACGAAGATTCGTGAAAAGTTAGAAGACACACCACGAAAACCAACCATAATCAAGACGGTGTGGGGCGTGGGGTATCGGCTATGAAACAAAGGCAATGGGATCGTTTGCTTGTAAAGTTGATTGGCATCATTTTAGTCAACGCATTGATTGCGACGATTGCTTTTCTAATCATGGGTTATTCGATTAGTCTATATTACATCGAAAACGAAACCACACCTGATCCGCTAACAGCCAATTTAGTATTTTTAGGGGTGACGTTCATTGTCATACTGATTTTTATTATTGGATTTTCAGTCATGATGCGAAAAACACTTTGGAAAATCACATATTTATCAAGTGAAATCGAACAGATCGCAAACGGTGATCTTGGTCGTACGGTCAAGGTGGAAGGGCGCGATGAGCTTGCTTCGCTTGGAGGTAGTGTGAATCGAATGTCGAAGCAGTTAAGTGAGTTGTTTGAGAAGGAACGGGCACACGAAGAAGAGAGAAATCAACTGTTCTCTAACCTCTCCCACGATTTGCGTACACCGCTCACGAGCATCAAAGGCTATACCCAACTACTTCAAATGAATCGTGAACTGACACCTGAAGAGAAGGACCATTTTCGTGTCTTAAATGAAAAGACAGATCAGCTTGAACATCTTCTAAATCAGTTGATGGACGTGAACCGACTCTACGCTCCGCATATGCAACTAAAGAAACAGAAACTCAACTTGAGCTTATTGACGACGCAACTCATCCACGAGATGGAGCCATTGTTCAATGAACGGGGGCATCGATTGCATGTGTCGATTCAACCCGATCAATGGATGGAAGCCGATCAAGAACAGCTCATTCGTGTATTTGAGAACCTTTTCTCGAATGCTTGGAAATACGCCAAGCAAACGAGTCCAATCGAGATTAGACTTCAAACGAAAGGACACCAGATTGAATGGTCTATTTCAAATGCAACAACGGTCGAAACGATTCATGCTATCCCTCATCTGTTTGATCGCACATATCGAGTCGATTCTTCGAGAGGGGTCACTCCAGGTGATGGATTGGGTTTATCGATTGCGCGACAAATTATTTTGTTGCATGGCGGGAAGTTGACGGCCGAACCGATAGAAAATCAGGTCATTTGTTTTCGGGTATCGTTCCCGATTGAATCAGATGGCCCATCAAGATCGTATCGAAGTACTGCCCATCAATGAGCTTATCGTCCCGTAATCGACCTTCAACTTTAAAGCCGTAGCGCTCATAGAGTGCTATGGCTTTTTCGTTTGTTTCCATAACGCTCAAATTGATTTTGTGGATACGACTTGTTCGTGCCCAGTCGAGGATATAACGCAAAATAGCTGACCCCAAACCTAGTCCCCAATATGTCTGAAGAATGCCCACTCCAAACTCGACAGTATGAGACTTACGAGCAAGAGAACTCCCTTCACAACGAGCAAACCCGACAAGCTTCCCATCGACTTCGGCTACAAGAAATAAACGATTCGTTGTACTTGAGTCGTGTTCAATTAACTGCCTGAATGACTTCTCATCGAGGATACCTTCCCCAGGTTCGCGGTCTAAATAGTCCGTTTCTTGATCGATTTGCAAACGAACGGAAACAAGGGACTTCGCATCATTTTGTGTAGCGAGACGGATGAGGCAATGTCGTTCGTTTCGTATGTATGAAATAGGGTTCATAATATCCTCCTTTGTCATATCGGTCATAAAAAAAGCACTCGGACAATTGCCCGAAATGCTCATTAGCGCTTGAGTAACAACATCACGCCGGTCACGAATAATGCGATTCCGCTCGCGAGTCTAACTTGTTTGCACGTCACGTTCTTTCACCCCTACATTTCTTCATCGTTTTGCTTTAGCGACACGTTTCGGTGTTTTCGACATTTCTTGATAAATCGAAAGAATCTCATTCCCGTAATTTCCTTTTGGCTGCATGGCCCACTTTCGGTGAAGTGACGGCCAAGTTGTCGCCGAACCTCGTTTTACGAGATGGAAGCGTGGATCGACCTTCGTCATATTCAACGCATCCTTCGAGGCGTATGCCTTTAGATGCTGAATTTGAGCGGTTACGCCTTGGTGTGGGGAACGGAAAAAGTGTCCCTTCACGCCGTTCCCAGTCGTCCCAATCCCCGAGTAGTTATGCTGTTTCGGAAGGACATCGCCGCCATAACGAAAATAGCCCGTCTCTTTCAGTGCTTGTGCGAACGCAACATCACCACGGACGCCTTCTTTAGCACCGATGATGACGAAAAGTTTCGCCAAATCTTCGACAGACGTTTTGGCGAGTCGGACATCACGAGGATTCTTCTTTTTTACGTAATCCGCCATTTGTTGCGGAGTCAAAGCCGATACTCCCATAATAGCACGATTCTGCTTCTTTGGGGCTGCCTCGACGATTGTTCCAGTCGAGCCGAAAGATGAAGTAATCAAAAGAAAAACTATAATTAAGCCAAACCCTTTTTTCATAATATGTACCCTCCTAAACGAATCCTATCCATTGAGAAATAATACCATATATGTATTAAAGTTTAATTTCATATTTACGCATGAAGGGAATGAGAAATTAAAAAGCCGTTCTGAATCTATCGTTCAGAAC
Source organism: Exiguobacterium sp. s59 (assembly GCF_018617475.1). NCBI lineage: Bacteria > Bacillati > Bacillota > Bacilli > Caryophanales > Exiguobacterium > Exiguobacterium sp. s59. The sequence goes on from NZ_JACSKG010000012.1 coordinate 4,574, forward strand.
GGCTTTTCCATATTAATTCGCTTGTTTCAATTCTTCAACAGTTTCTACATTGTCTTCAAAATTACGAACATCGACTCGCTTCACGAAAAAGGCTAAAACAAGCGCCAAGAGGTTCATACCGAGTGCGACGTAGAACGAATATTGAATCCCAGACAAGAGGGCTTGCTGCGTGATGGCACCCATCGAGCTCTCTGTGAGTGTCGCAGGATCGACGCCTGTCATCAATGATTCAGCCTCTGTGCGCGTCACCGAGTTCATAATCGTGACGAGAACTGCCGTGCCGATCGCACCGGATACTTGTTGGGCCGTGTTGTTGATGGCCGTCCCGTGCGGATTGAGGCGAGTCGGTAACTGGTTAAGTCCATTAGTCATAATTGGCATCATAACCATTGACATCCCAAACATACGCAACGTGTACGTCAAGACGATGTACGTATAGGTAGAATCGAGTTGGACGTTTGCGAGCATGTACGTCGATACGGCGGTGATCGTCAATCCGGTAATCGCCAGTAACTTCGGTCCGAATTTATCGAATAGTTTACCCGTGATCGGCGACATGATTCCCATGATGATTGCACCAGGGAGAAGCATGAGCCCTGAATCGAGTGGGGAGATGCCACGAACGCTTTGGACGTAAGCCGGTGTCAAAATCATTCCAGAGAACATCGCGACCGCGTTGACCATCGCAATGACTGACGCGAGTGCGAACATCGGGTGCTTATAGGCACGCAAGTCGAGAAGTGGTTTCTCCATATGAAGTTGGCGGTAGATGAAGGCGATCAACGAAATGGCACCGACGATCATCGTCGCCAAGACGATTGGGTTATCCCAGCCGTCCGAGCTTGCCGAGCTGACACCGTACAAAATCCCACCAAATCCGAGTGTCGATAAGACGAGCGACAAGTAGTCGAGAGACTGATCCTTGTTTTGGACCATGACGTTTTCCGCTTTCCAAACAGCGAGCGCGAGACCGATGATGGCGAGCGGTAAAATCATTTCGAATAGGACGCGCCAGTCATAGTACTCGACGATATAACCGGAAAGTGTCGGTCCGATTGCAGGTGCCGAAATCATAACAAGCCCGAAGATTCCCATCGCCATCCCCCGTTTTTCACGTGGGAAGCTGACGAGCATGACGTTCATGAGGAGTGGCCCCATTGTCGAGGCTCCGACGGCTTGAATCATCCGACCGGTCAACAACCAGCCAAAGTTTGGCGAGAAGGCCGCGATAGCCGTACCGAGCGCGAAGATGCTCATCGAGGTGATGAACAAGCTCCGGTTTGAAAAACGAGTGATTAGATAGGCGGATGCCGGGACGAGCACACCCGTCACGAGCATAAAGCCGGTCGCGAGCCATTGAACGGTCGAGTAGTCAGCGATTTCTAAGTCGACCATGATTGATGGGAGTGCGACGTTCAGTAATGAGTTGTTTAAAAATGCGATGAACGCACCCGCAAAGAGGACCGCCAACATGACGTAAGGCGGTTTCTTTTGGAATTCTGGTTTCATATGGATTGCTCCTTTATTTTCTAAATAGTTATGTGTTGGTAAGTGTCGATGAAATGATTTTATACCCGTTGTATAAATAAAGCAACCATTTTGTACTATTAGTCTAAAATGGTTTTCGGTGCTATAGTAAAGGTACAAACCAGACAGAACGGAGCCATGTAAGAATGAAAGAGAAAAAGAGAAAAGTCGCCGATATTGCCATGTCTCTCTTCATCGAAAATGGGGTACAACACACATCGGTGCAAGAGATCATCGACCGCGCCAATATCTCCAAAGGAACGTTTTACAATTACTTCTCATCGAAGACGGATTGTGTCGCCAGTATCCTCGAGAACTTACGATATGATGCCGGGCAACGCCGGATTGAAATGCAGATGGGACGGGACAAACGAGATCGTGACGTCTTTATCGAACAGATTTCGATTTTGATTCAATTGAATGAAGAACGGAACTTGCACGCGTTGTTTGAATCGATCATGTCGTCGAATGAGAATGAATTGAAGAAACTCGTGCTACAACACCGCATTTATGAAATCGAATGGATTGCGATGCGTTTGACGGAAATCATCGGAGAGTCTGTGAGACCATATTCAATGGAATTGACGGTGCTCTTTAACGGGATGTTGCAACACATCTTGTTCACGAACCGGATTACGAATGCCGCCTACTCTCCTCAAAAAGTCGTGCGGAGTTTATATACGTATGTCGAGTTGATTGCCGCCCGGATGATGGAGACAGGAGAGCACGTCTTGAACCCGGTCACGGTCGAGCAAATGCGTGGAACGACAGATAAGCATCTTGTCACGATTGAAGAATTGATTGAGATGGCTGCTCGTATCGAAGAGCATGTCGAGATGACGGAAGAACAACGAGATTTGTTCGATGCAATCTCACATGAGTTGAAACAAGATCGTCTTCGAAAAATTGTTCTGGAGCAGTTGTTGAAGCCATTCCAACGACTATTCAAAGGTGTGACAGGCGAGACAGAAGTACAAAAGTTCACGAATCTTGTGTGGCTGTATACACGGACACATTAACGACAAAAAATTATTAGATGCAGTAATATAGAAGAAACAAGGAATGGAAAAAAGAATCAAAAAGTTTCCTTGAAAAAGAATTGATTCCTACAAATTCATGCGCTACAATCAAGTTACCGAAAGCGCTTTCGGGAAGAGGAGAATAACATGGGTACGATTTATGATTTAGCAAAAAAAACAGGATTCTCAATCACGACAGTGTCCAAAGCGTTGAACAACTACAAAGACGTGAGTGACAAGACGAGAGCGAAGATTCTTCAAGCCGCTGCTGAGATGGACTACTTGCCGAACGCACATGCCCAGTCGTTATCGACAAAAAAATCGTGGGCGATCGGGGTCATGTTCTCAGAAGCAAACGAAGTCGGGATGAAACACCCGTTCTTCAACGGAATCATCGAAAGTTTTCGTCACGCGACAGAGGAGCAAGGCTACGATTTAATCTTCGCCTCGCGTAACCTGCGCAACCGTGATATGAGTTATCTCGAACACTTCAAACACCGTGCGGTCGACGGCATCGTCGTCATCTGCTCGGATCGAATGGATGAGCAAGTTCAGGAGCTCATGCGAAGTGACATCCCGATCGTCGTCGTCGATATGGACAGCGCCAATTGTAGCGTCGTCTATTCCGATAACATCGAAGGGGCCCGTCTCGCTGTGAATTATCTCCATGAACTCGGTCACCGAAAAATTGCCCACATCGCTGGGGATGAGACGATTGACGCTGGAGCGGCACGGATCAAAGGATATGAACTTGCGATGCAAGAACTGAACCTTCCGATTCAACCAGGCTACCTCGTCAACGCCGGTTTCTTCTCAGTTGAGGAAGGGAAGCAAGCGATGGAACGATTGCTTGAACTTGACGATCGACCGACCGCTGTCTTTGTGGCCGGAGATCAAATGGCAATCGGCGTCATCGAATCGATTCACGAACATGGTCTTCACGTCCCGAATGACATCTCTGTCATCGGATACGACGACATTGAAATGATCCAATACATTACGCCGAAACTGACTACGATTCGCCAAGATACGGATGAAATCGGGGAAGCGGCAGCAGAACTTTTACTTGAACAAATGACCGCGAAAGAGCGACTCACAGAACGTCGCATCATTCCGGTACGCTTAGTAGAACGGGCCTCTTGTGCCCCGGTCAAACAGTGATTTATAGTCAATGATATTTCGAAGTCGCTCTCTTTTCTTCAGTGGATGGAGAGGGGAGCGCGATTTCGAAAGTCATTTTGAGAAAAATCGAAACCGCTTTCGATATTTTATTTCGAACAAACCGAAAGCGCTTTCGACAATTATTTACCTCTTTTTGCAAGCGCTTTCTACTATTACTTATAAAAAGGATGGGAACAACACATGCGTAAACTTGTTAGCTTACTTACAATTGGAGCACTTTCAGTCGGTGTCTTGAGCGCTTGCTCTGACGGCGGCAGCGAAGGATCATCTTCAGAGGGTTCAAAAGATGATGTCCTAAAAATTTGGTCATTCACGGATGAGTTAAAAGAGCCAATCAAAACATTCGAAGAGCGTAACGGCGTTAAAGTCGAATTGACAATCGTACCGACGGCTGACTACGCAACGAAGTTGAAACCAGCTCTCGAGAGTGGCGTCGGCGCACCGGACGTTTTCACGGGTGAAATCGCATTCCTTAAGCAATGGATTGACGCTGGATACTGGGAAAACCTTTCTGAAGAGCCATACAACGCAGAAGAAGTTTCTGGAGACATCGTTCCTTACGTCTTCGACCTCGGAAAAGACAAGGACGGAAACGTTCGTGCCCTTTCATGGCAAACAACTCCAGGTGGGATCTACTACAAACGTAGCATTGCAAAAGAAGCGCTCGGTACAGATGACCCGGCTGAAGTCGGCGAAATGATGAGCTCAATGGACGGACTCTTCGAAGTCGGTGAGAAGCTTAAAGATAAAGGCTATAAACTCTTCCCAGACGAAGGTTCAATCCGTTGGTTCGCACAAGGGGATGACCCACAAGCATGGGTAAACGAAAACAATGAGCTTGTCTTGACTGAAGGGAAACAAAACTACTTCGACTACGCAAAAGAGCTTCGTGAAAATAACCTTACTGCCCTCGCACCAGAATGGTCACCATCTTGGTTCGAAGGAATGGACAAACCGATCAAAGTTAAAGAAGGCGGCAAAGAAACGGAAACAGAAGTCTTCTCTTACGTCCTCCCAACTTGGGGTCTCCACGCTGTCTTGAAAGAGAACGCGAAAGACACTGCTGGTGACTGGGCTGTTACAAGCGGACCGAGCCCGTACTTCTGGGGCGGTACATGGGTCGGAATCTACAAAGACTCTAAACATAAAGAAGAAGCTTATGATTTCATCAAACTCATGACACAAGATGAAGAGTTCTTGACTGAATGGGCGAAAGAAACAGGCGACGTACTTGCCTATAACCCAGTTACAGAAAAAATCAAAACAGACTTCAGCGATGAGTTCCTCGGTGGACAGAACAACTATGAGTTCTTCCTCGGCGAAGCTGAATCAATCAAACCAGGGATTGTTACGAAATACGACCAACAGCTCGACACACTTTACGGAGCGGCGGTTAACTCTTACGTAGAAGGTAAGAAATCGAAAGAAGATGCAATCAAAGAATTCAAGAAACAAGTGAAGAACGCTTACCCAGACATCGTTGTTGACTGACGATGACCAACACGAGGGAGGAAGTTCCTCCCTCGGTTCTTATGGAAGGAGAAATACACGTGAAAAAATTAGATCGTTACGGCTATCTGTTCATCGCCCCGTTCTGGGTTGTTTTCTTGACGTTTAGCATTTATCCGGTTTTCTTGACGCTTTACTATAGCTTCACGAACTACACCGGTAGCCCAGGAGAAGAGATTGTCGGATTTGCGAACTATACACGGTTGTTGACGGACACATACTTCATCGAAGCGTTTTTCAACACCATCAAGATTTGGGGAGTCAACTTCGCCTTGCAGATGGGAATGGCACTTTTATTGGCGCTCTTATTCTCAGATCTTCGTTTGAAGCTAAAAGGATTAAACTTCTTCCGTTCATTCTTCTATCTTCCAAACTTGATCACAATCAGCTCGGTCGCGCTTTTGTTCGGTATTTTGCTCGACTGGCAGCACGGTTCACTCAACATGGTGTTGATGAAAATCGGTTTGATCTCAAATCCGATCGACTGGTTGGCAGAACCAGTGACGGCTCAATTATCCGTCTCACTCATCTTGACATGGATGTGGTTCGGTCACTCCTTTATCATCGTGATGGCTGGTGTCTCAGGAATCTCAACGGATTACTTCGAAGCTGCTCACATCGACGGTGCAAACCGTTGGCAAATGTTTACGAAAGTGACGTTGCCGCTCTTGAAGCCAATCCTTCTCTACATCATGATCACATCGCTCATCGGTGGACTTCAATTGTTCGACCTTCCGATGTTGATTACCGATGGAATTGGTTCACCGGACGGTTCGTTGAATACGATGGTGCTTTACTTGTATAACCAAGCCTTCAAATACAATAACTACGGCTACGCATCTGCGGTCGCTTACGGTTTATTCTTGATCACGCTCATCTTCTCGGCGATCGTCTTCAAAGGTATGTTCCGCAACGAACGCGCAACACAGAAGAAGGGGGCGTAAGCGATGGAACAAAATGCAGAAACACGGCGTATGCTTCCTGATAGCGAAGCGCAGCCAAAACGTAAAGAAGACCGTCCACTCAAAGTGGCGCCACCTAAAAAAGAAAAGTCGAAACATCGTGTTATTCGAGGCTTGATTTATGCAAGCTTGACTATTCTTGCGATCATATGCTTCATCCCGTTCTTGATGATGATCATCAACGCGACTCGGACGAACGGAGAAGTCATATCTGGTTTCACCCTGATCCCTGGTAATGCGTTGCTCGATAACTACGCTACCCTCAGCGAGTACATCAACATCTGGACCGGCTTCAAAAACAGCTTGATTATCTCGGTATCGGTGACTGTCCTCTCTGGATACTTCTCGGCACTCACTGCATACGGATTCACGTTCTACAACTTCAAAGGGAAGAATGCGATGTTCATCTTCATGCTCGTCATGATGATGGTACCGGCACAGCTCGGACTCATCGGATTCTACGAAATCTCGAAGACGCTTGGAATTCTCGATTCGTTCATCCCATTGATCGTTCCAGCGATTGCGACACCGTTCACCGTCTTCTTCATCCGTCAGTACACACAAGCGACGCTTCACATCAGCTTGATTGAAGCGGCACGGATTGACGGTGCGAGCGAATTGCGCATTTTCCATACCATTGCGCTCCCGATGATGATGCCAGCCATTGCGACGATGTCGATCTTCACGTTTATCGGCTCGTGGAACAACTACTTGATGCCACTTGTTCTCTTATTCTCTCCTGAGAAATACACGTTGCCTGTCTTGATGGGCTTCTTGAAAGGATCACAAGTCGCAGAAAACCTTGGCGCGCTTTACCTAGGAATCGCGATCTCGGTCGTACCGATCATGATTGCCTTCTTGTTCCTCTCGAAGTACATCGTCAGCAGTATTTCGGCAGGTGCTGTCAAAGAATAAATATAGAGAAAAGAGGAAAACACTATGCATTTTAAGAAAGACTTCGTATTCGGGACAGCCACGTCCTCGTACCAAATTGAAGGCGCACACAACGAAGGAGGACGTACTCCTTCTATCTGGGATATGTTCTGTGACATCGACGGGCGCGTGTTTGAAAAGCATAACGGCGATGTCGCATGTGACCACTACCATCGTTACGAGGAAGACATTCAGCACATCAAAAAGCTAGGTGTCGACACGTACCGATTTTCCATCGCGTGGCCACGAATCTTCCCTGCCAAGGGAGAGTACAACCCAGAAGGTATGGCGTTCTACAAAAACTTGGCGCTGCGTCTCCGTGAAGAAGGAATCAAACCAGCTGTCACGATTTACCACTGGGACCTTCCGATGTGGGCTCACGATGAAGGTGGCTGGGTCAACCGTGAATCGGTCGACTGGTTCCTCGATTATGCGAAAGTCTGTTTTGAAGAACTTGATGACATCGTCGACTCTTGGATTACCCACAATGAGCCTTGGTGTGCCGGCTTCCTCGGCTACCATGTCGGTGTTCACGCACCGGGTCATCGTGACATGAATGAAGCGGTACGCGCCGTGCACCACATCTTGTTGTCGCACGGAAAAGCGGTCGAATTGTTGAAGCGAGAGATGAAGTCCACGACCCCGATCGGCATCACTCTCAACTTGTCACCGATGTATGCGAAGACGGATTCGGCGAATGACCGCCTTGCGATGAACAATGCCGACGGGTATTCGAATCGCTGGTTCCTCGATCCGGTCTTCAAAGGCCAATATCCGGTCGACATGATGAACCTGTTCTCCAAATATGTGCATAACTTCGATTTCATCCAATCGGGTGATATGGAGACGATCTCGACATCTTGCGATTTCTTCGGCATCAACTTCTATAGCCGTGGTATTGTCGAGTTCAACGCAGCAAATGATTTCTTGAAGGCAGACGCTTACTCGGACTACGAGAAGACGGGCATGGGCTGGGATATCGCCCCGAACGAATTCAAAGACCTGATCCGTCGTTTACGCGCCGAGTATACTGACCTTCCAATCTACATTACAGAGAACGGCGCCGCATTTGACGACGTGCTGGAGAATGGCGAAGTCCATGACGATAACCGGATCGACTACGTCCGCCAGCACCTCGAAGCTGTCTCTGACTTGAACGATGAAGGCATGAACATTCAAGGCTACTACCTCTGGTCACTCATGGATAACTTCGAATGGAGCTTCGGATACGAGAAGCGCTTCGGAATCCTCTATATCGACTTTGAGACGCAAGAGCGCATCTGGAAAGACAGCGCGAAGTGGTATGCCGGTGTCATCGCCGACCATAAGGCCGAACACGCGGATAGCGTCGAGGCGTAACATGTATCCATCCCTGCCGCTACGGGGATGGATTTTTTTGTGTGCAACGCATACAAGGGGGGAATGCATGAAGTAGAGAGGGAAGGAGGGGAGATGGCATTGGATTATAGAACGGAAAAGGAGCGGGAGGAGGATAAAACGTCCTCTCTCATTATGATTTGGTTAATGTGCTGGTTCATCTACGGACTGCTCTATGGATTGGTTTATTTAAACGTTCTCTTTATCGTATTTGTCCTCTTCTCTTCTTTTTTAGGAGTGAAGGGACTGATTGAACGTGATAAACGAATTACACGCGAACGGGAAATACGAAAATTAAATGTCGAGATTGATTCGGAGGAAGGGGAAATGTTGATGAAACGTGAATTTTCGACGTATGAGGTAACGGGATATGACGACCAAGGGAAAATCAAGTTCGTTCATTTGAGAGAAGGGGAATTCGTGTTGCCCGTCGAGATCAATGGGGATGACTTGCGAAAAATCAAAAAGATGATGGAGCTCAATCCGGGTGTGACCGTGATTGTACATGCGGCGATTGACCAAAGGCGGATGCGATTACTGGAGGTCGACGGATACTCGCTCCGAAAAGACGATATGTAAAACGCCAGCACCTCATAAAGGGCTGGCGTTTGTTTATGGAATCAAGAGGATCTTCCCTTGGCTCTTCCGACTTTCTAAAAAGGCGTGGGCTGATGACCCGTCTGATAAGGCGAACGTCGTTGGCGATGGAACGATAAGTGACCCGTCGTCGATCCAACTGAACAATTCGTGTGACCGGCGAATTCGTTCTTCCATTGACGTGAGCACGTTCCATAGGTCCCCACCCGTCAACGTCTTCGAGGTGTCCATGAGCATACGCGGGTCGACCGGTTTTGGGTCGCCACCGGCCATGCCGTAGAAGACAACCGTCCCACCGATGCGAGTTGCTTCGAAACTGTCTTCTAATGTCGAACCGACCGAGTCATAGACGACATCAGCACCACGACCGTCTGTCACGGTACGAATATGTTGAACCCATGCTTCGTCATAGCGATAGGCACGGGCACCATGCGTTTGAATGGTCGAGACTTTTTCGTCTGTCGACGTGAGACCAATGACCTGTCCGCCGAGGCGTTGAATCATCTGCGTCAACAACTGACCGACACCGCCAGCGGCTGCGTGAACAACCGCAACGTCATCAGGTTGAATCCGATAGCTATCGTGAACGAGATAATGAGCCGTCAATCCTTGAAGCATGACCGATGCGGCCGTTTCAAATGAAATGGTGTCTGGGAGGGGAATCGCCTTGTCGAGTGGGACAGCGACGAATTCTGCGTTGGCATGCGGGACATCCGCAAAGGCGATTCGATTTCCGACTTGTAGCGACGTGACGTTCGCTCCGACCGCCTCGATGACGCCTGCCCCTTCATACCCGAGAATGTATGGAGGTTCTCCGACAAGATGATAATTCCCTTTTCGACGATATACATCGGCATAGTTCAGTCCAATTGCTTTCGTGCGGACCAATACTTCATCGACTTGTGGCATCGGTGTCGGGACTTCTTCATACGTTAAGACATCAGGACCGCCAAACTGATGGAAGACGAGTGCCTTCATACTGATCACTTCCTTCGTTAGATTCACTCAAACTATAGCATATGTTGCTTGAATCACTTGTAGAGATGCCCAAGACAAAGCCTGAGTCCAATTTGATGAACTCAGGCTTTCTTCGTCTCGATTTGCTTTCCTGCTTGATAGCCGGCCGCTAAAATGAATAAGATACCTACGATGAAAGGAATGACTGACTGAAAGGCAAGACCTGCTGCAAACGAGGATGAGGCAAATAGCGCGAACATGACGGTGACATTTCTTTTCATCTTACTCCAACTTTCCAATCTTTTCCTACATCATAACAGCCCTCCTCATTGCTGAGAAGGGCTGTCGTTTTTGTTTCAGGCTGATGCTTTGTCTGCTTCTTCTTGTGCTTTCAATTCTTCACCATACGAGACGCGGTCTTGAATGCGAACGAATGGAAGATACACCGCAACGGCCATAGCGATTGTTGCAATTTGTAAGAGGGCAGCACGCCATCCACCGATCAAGAATCCAGAGATGACTGGAGGTGTCGTCCATGGTACTTGAAGCGCGTTGAACGGCTCGACCCAACCCCAAAGGATGGCAAAGTAAACCATGAATGAAGCGATAGCTGGCACGACAACGAATGGGACGAACATGATCGGGTTGAAGACGATTGGCATCCCGAAGATGACCGGCTCATTGATGTTGAAGATACTTGGTGCAAGTGACAACTTCCCAAGCTGCTTCAAGTGTGCCGAACGTGCGACGATCAGTGTCGCGATAATGAAGCCGATTGTAATCCCTGATCCACCAAGTTTCGTGAACACATCGAGGAATTGAATCGTAACGATTTTTGCGTTCTCGCCAGCGACGAGCGTACCACCAGCATCGATGATCGCTTGGTTTTGAAGCGCGTTCGCTGTGAGAAGAGGTCCCATGATTCCCATAAGGATTGCGGCTCCGTGAATTCCACACCACCACATGACAGACATGAGCACCATGATGATGACGGCTCCTGCGAGTGTATCCGTCAAGTTTTGAAGTGGAGCTTGAAGAACATCATAGATGACTTCTGTGAACGTACGCTCTGCAACCGCTTGGAAAATCGCAAACGTCGCAACGGCGAGTGAGATGATTGCCAAACCAGGAACAAGTGCAGAGAATGAGTTCGATACGCCTGGTGGAACACCGTCTGGCATTTTAATGCTGATTCCGCGTTTGATGAACTGCGAGTAGATAAATCCGACTGTCAATCCAACGATGATAGCAGCGAGGACACCTTGTCCACCTGTCCATACTTTTGGAATGACGCCACCAACGAATTCCCCAGATTCAGACAAGACAGAAGCTTGTGTGATGATGAGGAACGAGATGATTCCAAGGATACCAGCTGGTACGCCTTCGATCTTTTCGTTCTTGACGTATGAGTAAGCGATTCCAAAAACACCGATTAAAGCAAGGATGTCAAACGTCGCACCAACGACTTGCGTGAGCGGGAGTGACCAGTCTGCTCCGAATAGACCTGACATGAAGTCAGCCCAACCTGGAATCGGTAACGCCAGGATGAGAAGGAACAACGATCCGATGATTGTCATCGGCATCGTGAGGATGAACCCGTCCTTAATCGCAAGGACGGGCTTGGCGTTCGCAAAGCGAACAAAAGCAGGGGTGAACTTTTCAAATACTCTTTCTAAGCGGCTCATAGGGGAACCTCCTTATAGGTCTTCAGCGCGCGTGGCGATGATCTCTTTATACCAGTGGAACGACTGTTTCTTCTTCCGTGCGAGACCATTGTTGTGGTCGACGTAGATGAACCCGTATTGTTTCTTATAACCATTTAACCAGCTAAGTAGGTCGATTGCAGACCAAGCATAGTAACCGGCAACGTTGATGCCTTGTTGAACAGCGTGTTTTACTGCGCGAAGGTGACCTTCGATGTACTCGATCCGTGGCGTATCCATGATTTCGCCGTCGACGATCGGGTCGACATCACCGAGACCGTTCTCTGTGATATAGATTTTGACGTCGCCGTAACGATCTTTCAACATATGCATGCCATCGAGGAACGCTTCCGGTGAGATTTCCCAATCCCATTTCGTGTACACTTTGTCGTCCATCTTAACTGTCTTGTAGACGCCATCGAACGATGGGTTACCAGGGCGACCTGTCGAGTTCTCACGTCCACCAGCCATGACGAGCGCAGAGTCATTTTTCATGACGCGCTGCGGGCTGTAGTAGTTGAGACCGATAAAGTCATTCATCGGAGCAGTACGTTTCAAGACGTCGAGTTCTTCCTCCGTCATTTCAGGGAGAAGTCCTTGTTCGTTTAAACCGTTCACGACGTACTCCGGATATTCACCTTTTAAAATCGGATCGTAGAACCAATGCGTCGCATAAGCGTTCGCGTGCATTTCAGCAAACTTGTTCTCTTCTGCGTCATCGATACTGAACGCTGGGTTGAACACGTGTGTGATCCCGATTTCGCCAGTGTGACCGTTTTGTTTGAAGAGCTCGACGGCACGGGCGTGAGCGACGAAGACGTTATGCGTCGTTTGGAAATAACCTTTGACGTCGCCTTCGATGCCTGGCGGGTGTGCGCCTGTTAAGTATCCAAGTGAGCAGAAGATGACCGCTTCGTTGAACGTGATCCAGTGGTTCACACGATCACCGAACGATTGGAAGCAAGTATCCGCGAAACGGACGAATGCGTCAACCGTCTCTTTGTTCTTCCAGCCGCCTTTTTCTTCAAGTGCTTGTGGAAGATCCCAATGGTAGAGCGTGACGAATGGGACGATGTCATGTTTCAAACATTCGTCGATCAAGTTGTTATAGAACTCGAGTCCTTTTTCGTTCACTTCACCCGTACCGTTCGGGAAGACACGTGGCCATGAGATCGAGAAGCGATACGATTCGAGTCCCATCTCCGCCATGAGCGCGATGTCTTCTTTATAACGATGGTAATGGTCGACTGCGACGTCGCCGTTTGTGTTTTCAAATGTCTTACCAGGAATTTTCGAGAAGACGTCCCAGTTCGAGAGGCCTTTCCCGTCCTCGTTCCATGCGCCTTCGACCTGGTAAGAGGCCGAAGCAGCGCCGAACAAGAAATCTTTAGGCATTTTCAAAGTAGTCACCTCAGTTTATTTATTTACAAGTTTCAATGAGTGGTCTAATACTTTCGCACCGTTCATCATGCCGTAGTCGACTGTGTTGATGACGTCGATTGGAACACCTTTTGGTTCACAGATTTGCTTTCCTTTTGAAAGGAGGTACTTCACTTGTGGTCCGAGAAGTGCAACGTCGATGTTGTCAACGTAAGTTTCCATCTCTGATTCTGGATAAGCTGCGATTTCAGCTTCGATGCCACGTTCAGAGGCAACCGCTTTCATTTTTTCTACTAACATACTTGTTGACATTCCTGCCGCACAGAAGAGTCCGATTTTAATCATTTTTGATCCATTCCTTTCAATTCGTTGATTTCGTTTTGCATGTTCATCATATATCCAAGCATTTCTTTGACGAGAATCGTGTTCATCAAGTGATCTTGCGCGTGCACCATGAGGACACCGACCGTTGCCGATTTACCTTGTGCTTCGAGCGTCACGAATTTCGTTTGAATCGCATGTGCTTCTTTTAATGTCGCTTCACCAGCAACGACTGCTGCCTCTGCTTCTTCTTTTTTTCCTTCTTGCATGAGGAGCATCGCTTGATGGTAGCTCGCTTTGGCGTCACCCGAGAGGGCGATGAGACCGAAAATATCTTCCGGTGAGATTTCAATTGTTTCCGAAACCATAATATCTCTCCTTTTTGTATGGATAAATGGAATTCATAGGTACAAATTATTTTCTACATGTTGATAGTAGCACGAAAGCGTTTTCGTGTAAACCCTTACTTTTTAGAAAATGGCATAAAAAAATGCGCGCGAGAAAAGCATCTCTCGGGCGCGTTTAGGACTTGATGTTCGAGACTTTGAGCATTTTGACATGTTTAAAATGATGGGTGGAACGAGAGACGTCGAAGATTTGTCCGTTTGTTAAGTAAACGGTGTTATCGACAATCAAAGCAGGGTCGTTCTCTTTCAGGTCGAGCAGGCTAGCTGAGTCTGCATCGAGGAAATCCGCATAAATGACACGATCAGCAAATCCGATGGCGAGCTTTTGATCGTTTCGTAAATACGTATAGATCGACTTTTGAACGATGTTTTCGTCTAAGTAGATAACGAGCTCTTTTCGGAAGTACGAATCCTCTACCGAGAACGGATGATCATCGACGAGACGTAGCCGTTTCACGAAATAGACGGGTGTACCAATTGGGCACTTCATCCGCTCCGCGACTTCATCGTTCGCGACCGTCTGTTCGAAATGTAAGACGCGCGTCTCGACTTTCCGACCACTGAAGTCACTCGTGAGACCTTGGAGTTTTTCAAGATTGATGTAATCGCTATTGTAGTGGTCGCGGACGAAGACGCCACTCCCTTGAACTTGATAGACATATCCTTTGTTGACGAGAATTTCGATCGCTTTTCGGACCGTGTTGCGGCTGACACCGTATTTATTGGCGTACTCATCCTCGGTCAATAGTTTATTCGTATGTTGGTAGACATGATTGACAATGTCTGATTCAATCTGACTCGCAACTTGCTTGTACTTCGGAGACATACAGTTCTACACCTTTCACAAAAAATTTGTAGGAATGAATTTGCTACCAGTATAGCAGATAACCTTTGTAAGCGGATACGTTTCATTTATCAATTGTTGAAAAAAGTCGAACGAATCATTGAGGGAATATTCGGAAAATGTGAAACAATGAAGGGTGAGATTACGTATATAAGAGAAATGCACGCTAGAGAAAGGATGTGTTTGATTTGACTGAGACACATTGGTATACGGAAGAAACAGCATGGCGGAAGTCACATCTTCGGGTCGGTTACGTACTGCTGACGTTTATTGTGGTCGCCATTGTCCTATCGTTCTTTGGTCGTTATGTCTGGTTGACCGTTCCATTTCTCTTGATTGGAATCGCCATGATTGGGTTAGACGTGAAGAAGTATCGGATGCGTCGTACGCATATGAATGATCGAAATGTAGTGCAATTACTGAAGTGGAACCTACTTTATGACTTGATCAGTTCAGGTGTGCTTGTCTCCCTGGTTTCAGCTCTTCTCATCTTTCAATATGACAGTTTGGCGTTAGCGATTGGACTGCTTGTATGGGGAGCGGTGAGCGATCAGGTGTCGCGCATGTTTCAAAAGAAACTAAAGGAACATGCCCCGCTATTACATCAGTTGGATCAGGAACGGCAAAAATGATGAATGAACGCATGACGCAAGAGAAGGCATGGAAACGTTTATTCGACCAATGGATTTTCGGCCTGTTTGGAACATTTGTGGTACTGATGTTACCGATTAGCTTATTGACCGATGAGCTCACATGGGGCGTGCTGTATATCGCCTGTGCACTCATTCCATTGAACATCTTATATGTGAAGCGTTATCAGATGCGTTTGGGGTTTCAACCAAAGTTGAAAGGGTTGTATCGTCGTCAGCTTGCTCGGGACGTGATTAATAGTGTTGCCTGTTTTCTCGCATTGAATGATCAACTATTGTTCACGTCTAACGTAGCGTACATTTATGTGACGGTGTTCATCGGTAGCGCGATACTATGGACGTTGAACGTGAACAAACAAACGAAACGACAAGACGAAGGGTATGTGAAAATAGACAAGGAGGCGATATAGATGGAACAAGATGTAAAGTGGATGCAACGGATGCGCCGTTATGCCGTACCCATCTTGATTCTGTATGTCACGGCCGTCATTGTCGCCCTCTTGTTAGAGAAAATATGGTTGATTCCTATTATGGTGTCGGTCTCTGTACTCATCGTCGTGACGGGTTTTCAAGAGATGCGCATCATGTGGCGAATGACAAAACATCCAAAAGCGCATCGAATCCTCATTATTCAATACGTATTCGAATGGATGGACGCGATTTTGTTGACGACACTCATGGTGACCCTGCTGACAGCAGAAGAATTTGGTCTCATGATTGGTCTCTTTTTTGGAATATGGGGAGTACTCAGTCCGATTCGCCAGAAGTGGTTTACGAAACAACTCCAACATATTGAACCAGAGCTACCGACGTACGAGGAAGTGATAGAAGGGAGAGGTGACGTATGGAATTATCACCAAAAGTAAAATCACAAATCGATACGATTTTAAAAGTAGACCGCTGGACCGGATGGGGTGTCGGAATCATCGGCATCGGGCTTGTTGTCAGTTTTTTGATTTACGCCTCGTATTGGACACTCTCAGATGGGGTCGTCACGGGAGCATTATATGCGGTGCTCGCTGTCGTGTTGACAGGTATTTTTGTTCGATATCAGATGTGGCTGCGTTTCGTGAAGAATCAAACGGCACGTAACCTCTTATCGTTCAAAATGATGGCACACACGCTCGCCTTGACCGGTGTCGGGATTTACGGACTTTTTTACTTCACGAGTGAAACGACAGGTCCACAATCATTCCGTGTGTTCCTCCTTTCGCAGCTGACGTTTTTCGGGATTGAATACTTGGCGAAACGGTTCGACCGCGTTATTCAGTCCTATGATGAGAACTATTTGACGGATAAAGATTTGAAAGAGATTCGTGAGGTCCGTGAATACGAGAAGGAGCAACGTCGTGAACAAACGTGATCAAATGAGAGAGCTCGCCAGTGTTGAGTCTGAGAAGAATGGAGTCTTCACTTTTCTGTCGTGGATGATCTGTATTTCGCTGTTTGTTGCGACTGAAAAAGGATGGGTGTCAGCAGAAACTGTTCTTTTGATTGGTCAATTTGCAGGCCTATTTGCGATTAAGAAATCTTGGAAGAAAGAAACGATTCAATTGAAATATTTAACGAATCGAGACGCCAAACGTCACATACACTTGATGTCGATTTTTAATTTTTTGACGTTCCCGGTTTTGCTAATCCTCATGTTCGGATGGATCACGAAACAAATTGAGACACCTTACTTTATCGGATTGATGGTCACTGGAGGTGTCATATCAGTCATCGGACATAAATGGTATGAGCGATATATGGTTCGTCTTGATGAGAACTATGTCACGGAACGAGAGTTAAAGGAAGAACAGAAGTGGGGGAGCGCGTGACTCACTCTAGAAAGTAGGAATATGAAGTGAGGATTGCGACATATAACATTTGGAACAATGAAACGTTATGGCAAGAGCGAATCGAAGCGGTTTGCCAAGAAGTAAAACGAATCGACGCGGATGTGATTGCCCTGCAAGAAGTTCGCTCTGATGAACAGGGCAGTGTAGCTCATGACATTGCTGAACAAACAAGGTATCCGTTCTGCGTTTTTCATCCTTACCCTGACTCACCAGACGAAGGACTCGCTTTTTTGAGTAAAGTTCCCTTGTCTTCAGTTGAAGCGATTTGGGAAGAAGATGTTGAAGAGTCAAACTTTTGTGCGACACGAGTGACGCTTGGACGGGGAAGCCAGGAATGGGGCATCACCAACGTCCATCTGAACTGGCGCTCTCCTTCGATTCGAGAACGTCAGATGAGAGCGGTTCAAAACTGGTTAAGCAAAGGACGCCAGAAGTCGATCGAAGTGTTGTGTGGAGATTTCAATGATCATCCGCAATCCATTATCTATCATGACTTATCGGATGCAGGGTGGCGGGACGTGACGGCGTCTGTTGCGGAAGAGCCACTGCCGACGCTAGACGTAAAACAGAATCCATACTTACAATCTTCTCATCTTACGCAGCCTGAACGATACGATTGGATTCTGATCCGTTCCGAGTGGAAAGATGTTGAGATCCAGGATGTCAACGTGTTCGGGGACATGCAAACGGGTACCGACATTGTACCGAGTGATCATTACGGAGTGGTCGTCGATGTCATCGTGAACTAAAAGGAGGATGTGCTGCGGCGCATCCTCCTAATTATTTGAACAACCGAGCGATGAACCCCGCACATGCCAAGAACGGTATGACGAAAAGGAGCCCGAGCCATTGATCTCGCCAGACGACAAACCAGAAAGCGGCTTGTAGACAGAGGATGGCAACTGCGGCAAAGATCACGAATAAAAATGCTTTCTTACGTGTGGAGCGGTCGTCCCACCAGTCTTTGAAGTAAGGAAAACTGCATAAGAATGCCATGGCCATGAAAAAAATCGCAGGAAACAACATGACGTCTCCTAACGTGCTATTCCCTTCAAATTCGAGCCACCTGGATAAGACGGATAACAGTATGCCGATCAATAGGAAGATGCCACCCATGTGTTTCCCCTCATTTCTTTACTCGTTACTTGTATCATGCCCGTTCTATCCCCACTCGAAAACCTGATGCACAGATGGCTTTTTAGTGAAAGTGGTGACTTTTACATGAACGGTAAAAAAGTATTAAACGACTATTTTTACGATTCCACTATCCAACACATCTTGTACTCGATAGCATGAAAGCGTATCTGGAGAAACGGCTGGATATGAGATAAAAGCGCCAGAACTCTGCGGAGTTGACGAGGACGAAGGTGATCGAGGAATTCGGCGGATGCCTTCCAGTCGCGTGTCACGACTGAGAGAGTCTCGATAAAACGCTCGGGCGACCGGACGGACAAAGCGAGACTTGATGACATCACTCTAAAAAGCCCGTTTCCTTTTTCGAGAAATCGAAGAATAGAGGAGATTTGTTTATGTGTGGAATCGTAGGGATGATCGGACAAGTTGGAACGAAAGAGATTTTATTGAAAGGACTTGAAAAGCTCGAGTACCGTGGTTATGACTCGGCAGGGATTGCCTTGGTCGGTGATGACGTTCGTATATTCAAAGAAGTTGGACGAATCCAAGCACTCCGTGACATCGTATCCGCCGACGCAGAAGGAACGATTGGAATCGGCCACACACGTTGGGCGACACACGGGGTACCGAGCGTACCGAACGCCCACCCGCACCAAAGTACGACAGGACGCTT
>NZ_JACSKG010000013.1:0-18155 GCF_018617475.1 Exiguobacterium sp. s59
GACGAAGCTTGCGCTTCATTCAAAAATTGTAAAACTTTTTTTGCCTCATCGTTCAGTTTTCAAAGTTCGTCTGTCGCTCTTGGCGACTTAAATATCTTACCAAGTGAAGAACAAAAGGTCAATCACTTTTTAAAATATTTTTTATTTTGTTCGTCGCTTATCTCGGCGACGTCTATTAATATATCAGTAAAATAATAACCGCGCAACCTTTTTTATAAAAAAGTTTAAAGAAATTTATCTATCTATGCTCGTACTGTTCGCGCCTCAATTTTCTCTTCATTATATACGGCTAAAAATAAAAGAAGGCGAGCCAATGGCTTCGCCTTATGAACGTAGAGACGATAAAGATACATTTCGTTTTTTTGCCTCTTTTAAATAGAAGAAGTAGAGAGCTTCTGCCTGCTTTACTTGAGCCGCTAATTCCCCCGTATCTTCGATGCTAACTTCAAGCATACGGCGTTTTGACTCAAACTTAGATTTCGCTTCCATCAACTCATTAAGTAGTCGTTGATCATAATCATCTTTTAACGACTTACGAAACCACTTCATAACTCTCTTCTACCTTCCATCGCTCGAGACAAGGTCACTTCGTCCGCATACTCCAAATCCCCACCGACCGGTAGCCCATGCGCGAGACGCGTTACGCGAATTCCTGTTGGCTTAAGCAGACGTGATAAATACATTGAAGTCGCTTCTCCTTCAATATTTGGATTCGTTGCTAAAATCACTTCTTGAATCGCTTCATTCTCTTGTAAACGTGTCAGCAAGCTTGAAACGTTGATATCCTCCGGACCAATCCCCTCCATTGGACTAATAGCTCCATGAAGAACATGATATTTCCCTCGGTACTCTCTCATTTTCTCCATGGCAATCACGTCTCTTGAATCTTGGACCACACAAACTACCGTTTCATCCCGATGTGAGTCTTTACAGATAGCACATGGATCAATATCTGTAATATGACCGCACACGGTACAATATTTGATGTCCCGTTTCGCACTGACGAGAGCCTTCGCAAACGTTAAAACATCGTCTTCTTCCATATCTAGTACATGGAAAGCCAAACGCACTGCAGTTTTTGGACCGATTCCAGGTAGCTTCGTAAAACTCTCAATCAATCGTCCAATGGCTTCAGGGTATTGCAACTCGCATCGATCCTTTCTTTACTTAAAAGCCTGGGAGATTCATCCCTTGTGTGAAACGTCCCATTTTATCATTTACAAGCTGATCAGCTTGCTTCATCGCATCATTGATCGCTGCTAAGACAAGATCTTGTAACATATCTACATCGTCAGGATCGACGACATCTTCTGCAATAATGACATCCAAGACTTCTTTATGACCGCTGACGACAACTTTTACCATGCCGCCTCCCGCAGTACCTTCTACCGATAGCTCTTTTAATTCTTCTTGAGCTTTCGCCATATCTTTTTGCATTTTTTGCATTTGTTTCATCATGTTATTCATATTTCCCATTCCACGCATTCAGAGCGCCTCCCTTATGTTTCTTCGATTTCAACAACATCGCCAAAACGTTCCATCGCCTGTGCAACCAGTGGATCCTCAGTTTCCGGTTCTTCGACTTGTTCTGTCCGCTCTGCTTGTTTTTGAAGGATGAACTCATTTTTCAATTCATTCCAATCCGTTTCAAGCACCGCCATGATTTCACGACGAATTCCCGTAACTTCAAACAACGCCTGTTCGATCACATCACGCGTACGACCATTCGAACTTACTTGTTCATAGTGCCATGTCATTCCATCTTTAAATTGTACCAGTAAGGTGTCACTTGCACAAAGGACAGCCTCACTTTCATAGAAGAGTGCAAAAATTGGACCATCCTGTATTCGGATGTTCGTCATGATGTCGCCCCAACTATCGCGAATCGCATTCAAGTGCTGTCGCTCAGCCCGCTGAAGCAGTTGGCGAATCCGTTCTTTCGGTACTCGGATTTGAGTACGCTTCGGAGCAGGCTTCGGCTTTTCTACTTCCACGCCTGTCACAGACACACCATTTTTCTTCACTTCATTCAATTCGCGGCTCAATTCACGCACTTGATCTTGTAGCTGTGTCATCTGTTCACTAATCGTCCGACCTTGCTCCGCAATTCGAATGAATGTCAATTCCACCAACACTTTGGGATGATTCGATAACCTCATCTGTTGCTGGCAATCATTCAGCTCTTCAATCACTTGGAATAATTCGTCCGTCGAGGTCGCTTCGACAAACTGACGGAATTCATCGGTTGGACGAGCGCGTTCTAATAAGTCGGCAGCTTGCGGAGATGCTTTTAAAAGTAGTGCATCCCGATGGACGAACACCAAATCTTCAATGAATCGTTTTAAGTCTTTTCCTTCGCGTAGCATCATTTCAAGTGTACTCAAAATCGCATTTAACTCTTTTTTCTGTAGACCATATGCCATTTCAAGCAATGTTTCATCCGTTACAGCACCTGTTACTTCTAAAACCGCTTCTTCTGTCAGGCGACCATCACTAAATGCCAATGCCTGATCAAGTAAGCTAAGGGCATCTCGCATTCCGCCATCAGCAGCCCGCGCGATTAATTTCAACGCTTCTGGATCATAGTCATGGTCTTGATCATTTAAAATATACGCCATCCGGGTCTGCAATTGACTCACTTCATGTCGTTTAACGTCAAAGCGCTGACACCGAGAAATGATTGTTGCCGGAATTTTATGCGGTTCTGTCGTTGCCAAAATAAAAATCGCATGTGCTGGCGGCTCTTCGAGCGTCTTCAGCAATGCATTGAATGCGCCTGTTGACAACATATGCACTTCATCAATGATATATACTTTGTAACGACCTTGAGACGGTGGATATTTAACCTTGTCTCGAATTTCTCGAATTTCGTCAACTCCGTTATTTGATGCTGCATCGATTTCGAACACGTCTGGACTCGTACCTTCCGTGATGGCGATACACGTCGGACAGGTATTACACGGTTCACGTGTCGGTGCACTTTCACAGTTTATTGCCTTGGCAATGATTTTCGCCAAACTCGTCTTCCCTGTCCCGCGCGGACCTGAAAACAGATATGCGTGTGACATCCGCTCCTCTAGTAGAGCGTTTTGAATCGTACGTGTGATATGAACTTGACCGACGACCTCTTGAAATGACTGAGGTCTGTATACCCGATATAATGCTTGATACGCCATGAGTTCGCCTCCTTCCCCACTTTTCTTCTCTATCTCATCATACAAAAAAATCTACAGCCCTGGGGCCATAGATTGAAGTTATAAAATAAATCTGCCGCGCACCGATTTCTGAAAGCACGTCAACATGCGTTACTCATGCAGTTTGCTCAGTCCAAGCACCCCTGCGGCACACGGTACGTCACCACTTAAGGCTGCTTCCTTCCGGACCTGACCTGGTTCATGGGTGACCGTTGCGCAGGACTCAGACGTCAACGCCACTTACATAAGGCAGACCACACCAGCGCACTCCCTCGAATCGGGATTCAGTCTCGCTACAGCGGATTGCGAGTGACAGGGCACCGCTACCTCCCCACCTAGCACGGCAAATGGGTAAATGAAATTATGCACTATCTCGAGTGCTATTACATTATACTGTTTAATCGATTGGGTTGCAACCTCTCTGATGAAGTCGTTCTTGTTTCTTCCTTTCTCTGAGCGCTCGGAAGAAATCAGTCAGAAGCTGTCCACATTCTTCTGCTAAAACATTTTCTGTCACGTCGGCCTGATGATTGAATCGTTCATCCTGTACTAAATTCATCAACGTGCCACAACAACCACCTTTCGGATCATGCGCACCGAAGATCACCCGCTTCACTCGAGATAACACAATGGCTCCTGCACACATCGGACAAGGTTCGAGTGTGACGTATAACTCACAATCTTCTAATCGCCAATTCCCTAATGCTTCGTTTGCTGCTTCAATCGCAATCATCTCAGCATGAGCAGCAGCTAAGCGATCTGTTTCACGACGGTTATGACCGGTCGCAATCACCTCATCTCCCTTTACAATCACACAGCCAATCGGTACCTCACCAATAGCTTCTGCTTTCTTAGCTTCTTCGATGGCTAACTGCATAAATCGCTCATCACGTTCCATCCATTCACCTCATTTCTTATTTAACACTATGAAAAAAAATGAAAATCAAATCCCTCGCCATATCCCTCGCATTGTATGCTAGAATGGAACTTGCACTTTGGATAATGGAGGATGACATCATATGTTTATAACGGTAGAAGGACCGATTGGTGTCGGGAAAACATCACTGGCCCATATCATCAGTCAGCATTTCTCGATGCAGATGCTGAATGAAATTGTAGAAGAGAACCCATTTCTCGGCAAGTTTTATGAAGATATCGAAGAATGGAGTTTCCAAACGGAAATGTTCTTCTTATGCAATCGATTCAAGCAGTTGGATGATATTCATAAACACCACTTGAGTCAACAGCAATCCGTCGTTTCGGACTATCATATTTTCAAAAACTTGATTTTTGCTCATCGTTCATTGAAACCGGCACATCTCAACAAATACGAGCAGATTTATAAGATTTTGACACATGATATGCCGAAACCTGATGTCGTCATTTACTTACACGCCAGCATTGAGACATTGATGAAACGAGTCGCCTTGCGTGGACGTGAAGTGGAAGAAAATATGTCCCGTGATTATCTCGAACAACTCGCTCACGATTATGAGACATTCGTAGAGTCGTATCGCGCGACCCATCCAGAAGTGAAAATCCTCTCATTCAGTGGGGATGAACTCGACTTCGTACACAACCCAAACGATTTGACACATGTCTTAAAGACAATTGAACGTGAATTAGAATTGACTAAAGGAGCACAATTAAAATGAAGCTGATTGATAAATATAACATCCCGAACGATACAATCATTACAATCGGTGGAATGGTTGGAATCGGGAAATCAACGATCACCAATTCGTTAGCCGATGCATTGAACTTCCGAACGTCTTTAGAGAAAGTAGATACGAACCCTTACCTCGATAAATTCTATCATGATTTCGAGCGTTGGAGTTTCCATCTTCAAATTTACTTCTTGGCTGAACGTTTCAAAGAACAAAAGAAAATCTTCCAATACGGTGGCGGCTTCATTCAAGACCGTTCAATCTATGAAGATACAGGTATCTTCGCAAAAATGCATTACGAAAAAGGGACGATGTCACCAACAGACTACGAAACGTATTCAAGTTTGTTCGAGGCTATGGTGTTAACACCATTCTTCCCACACCCAGATTTATTGATCTACCTTGAAGGTTCGTTCGAACAAGTCCTTGAACGCATCCAGATGCGCGGTCGCGAGATGGAGCAACAAACACCGATTGCATATTGGGAAGAGATGTACGAGCGCTATACAGAATGGATTAACAACTTTAATCTGTGCCCAGTACTACGCCTTTCAATCGAAGACTACGACCTCATCAATGACCCTGATTCAGTCGAACTCATCCTTGAAAAAATTGAAAAGCAACTGACGGTTGCTCGCGAAGCAAAAGTTAGATAATCGAAAGAAGGATTACGCCATGAAAAGCGTAATCCTTCTTTTTATACATAAAAAAATCCACAGCGATGATGTCTGTGGATACAAAAAATGCATCTGCCTCTGCAGATGCCCGATTGAAAGCGGAGTTGGTGGGATTCGAACCCACGCGAGCCTTGCGACTCCTAACGGATTTCGAGTCCGTCCCCTTCAGCCGGACTTGGGTACAACTCCAGGCCTAAAAAAGTGTAAAAAAAAGAAAGTGGAGGAGGTGGTGGGATTCGAACCCACGCAGGCTATTACACCCCTGACGGTTTTCAAGACCGTTCCCTTAAACCACTTGGGTACACCTCCAAAAGATATAAAATTGTGTGAGCCTCCAAAAAAGAAATGGAGGAGGTGGTGGGATTCGAACCCACGCAGGCTGTTACACCCCTGACGGTTTTCAAGACCGTTCCCTTAAACCACTTGGGTACACCTCCAAAGCTCATATACAATTCGTGAGCAACAGTGTCGCTCGACATGATTTATAGTACCAAGTGAAGAGACAGATGTCAAACCCTTTTGTGAAAAAACATTAAAAAAATTAAGCAGCCCCAAAATCGAGGCTGCTCAAGCGTTTAGTTCGGCATTTCAATCTTTTCTTTTCCACCCATATAAGGGCGAAGCACTTCTGGGATGACGACTGATCCGTCTGCTTGTTGGTAGTTTTCCAAAATCGCTGCAACTGTTCGACCGACTGCCAATCCTGACCCGTTCAATGTGTGGACAAACTCTGGTTTTGCATTGGCATCACGACGGAAGCGAATTCCAGCACGACGCGCTTGGAAATCTTCAAAGTTAGAGCAAGAAGAAATCTCACGATACATTCCTTGTGCTGGCATCCACACTTCGATGTCATATTTTTTAGCAGCTGTGAATCCAAGGTCTGCCGTACACATGCTGAGTACTTGGTACGGAAGTCCGAGACGTTTTAATACTTCTTCAGCATGACCTGTCAACAATTCCAATTGTTCATATGACTCTTCTGGTTTCACGAAGCGGACGAGCTCAACTTTATTGAATTGGTGCTGGCGAATCAAGCCACGCGTATCACGACCCGCTGAACCAGCTTCAGAACGGAAGTTGGCGCTATAAGCTGTATACGTGATTGGAAGCTGCGTTTCCGGAATGATTTCTTCACGGTGCATGTTTGTGACTGGCACTTCAGCTGTCGGAACGAGGAAGTAGTTTGTGTCCGCTACTTTAAACGCATCTTCTTCAAATTTCGGAAGTTGACCTGTTCCAATCATCGAATCGCGATTGACCATGTACGGCGGCAATACTTCTGAGTAACCATGCTCGTCTGAATGAAGGTCCATCATAAAGTTGATGAGTGCACGTTCTAAGCGGGCACCTAACCCTTTATAGAAAACAAAGCGGCTACCCGTTACTTTCCCTGCTCGTTCCACATCGACGATTTTAAGGTCTTCCATCACGTCCCAATGTTGCTTCGGATCGAAATCAAAATCAGGCTTTGTTCCGATTTCACGAATCGTCACGTTATCATCCTCTGTCTCGCCGATTGGAGTTGATTCGTGTGGGATGTTCGGAATGCTGAGCAAGATCAAGTTGAGTTCAGCCTCTACTTCTCGTAACTCTTCATCTAGCAATTTGATTTCATCCCCAAGACGGCGTGTTTCCAAAATCGGACCTTCCGCATCCTGTTTGTTCCGTTTTAATTCAGCGATTTGTTTCGTCGCTTCATTGCGTTTTGCTTTCTTTACTTCCACTTCGTTAATTAAGTCACGACGCTTTTCCTCTAACTGCGGGAAGCGGTCAAGTGCACTCAAATCTTCTCCACGGTAAGCTAACTTTTCTTTGATTCCTTCAAAATCTTGTCGTAAACGTTTAATGTCTAACATTGCTGTTCCTCCTTTTTCATATAAAAAAGGCGGCACGTCCCTTTCCCGTAGGAAAGGGACGAACCACCTTGGATCCGCGTTGCCACCCTCGTTGCCCAAATGCTTGAGCCACTCGATGCACGTAACGTGTGCCAAACGTGACCTGTTTCCAAGTCAATGCTCCGAGGCCGATTCGGTTACGCCATCTCACTAGTTTGCACCAACCACTAGCTCTCTGTCAGTAGACGTACGTAACGTACTTATTCTCATCATCGCATCTGTCATTGAATTAATCTTACTTTACAACATCTGAACTTGTTCGACAAGACTGATTTTTCCAAGTGCTAATCGGATTTGATCGAGGAATTCAAAGAACGCTCGCGTCATTCTCGTCAAGAACGAAGCCGTATCAACCGACTCTGCCGTGACAAGCATCGTCTTCGGGGGAGTCTCTCCTTCTAAGTAACGAACTTGATCGGAAGAATCGATCGTGACTACGCCCGCCTGTGTATCGACCTTGATTGGAGCCTCTAATTCGAGCAGTTCAACTTGCGGCTCCGGGACAGGCTTCCCTTTTTCGACCAACACTTCAAAGTCATTCGTCGTCCGTACAGCAACTTGTTCTGTTTCACCTTGAGAAACTTTCGCCGTTTTCGAAATCGTTTCACCTGTCCGTAAGATTGGTGTCATGACGAAATCCGCATACGCATAGTCATGTAA
The DNA here is from genome assembly GCF_018617475.1 of Exiguobacterium sp. s59. Lineage (NCBI taxonomy): Bacteria > Bacillati > Bacillota > Bacilli > Caryophanales > Exiguobacterium > Exiguobacterium sp. s59. The sequence continues at coordinate 8,097 of NZ_JACSKG010000013.1, forward strand.
TGCTTTCGTCGCTGCATAGCGTCCCTCGTCAGATGGTGCACCAAGAACGACCGATAACACAGTGCGACCATCCCGTGTGGACACACCGACAAAGCAATAGCCTGCTTCATTCGTTGTTCCTGTCTTGAAACCGAGCATCCCTGGATAGGCAAGGTCACGATCGGCGAGCATCCGGTTCGTCGCATCAAAGCGAACACCGTCGACATCCACATATGCCCGTTTTGTCACGTCGAGTACTTCCGGATAAGTCGTCAAATATTCAATCGCCAATTTCATTAAATCGTTAGCCGACGTCAAATTGTCTCCTGGTAGACCGGCTGATACAGAATCGAGTCCCGATGCATTCGCAAACGTCGTTTGTGTCATTCCTAGTTCATCGGCCCGGCGATTCATTTCTTTGACGAACGCCTCCTCTGAACCAGACACTGCTTCCCCAAGCGTCACAGCCGCTTCGTTCGCCGAACGAATTAACGCTGCATCGTATAACTCTTTGACGGTATACGGTTTATTCAATAGCGGGATTCGTGCCAACCCCGGTTTTCTCGTCAGTGCCAATGCAGCATCGCTCGGTGTAATCTCTTGATTCCAACTGAGCTTTCCTTCTTCGATCGCCTCACGCGTCAAAAATGCCGTCATCAATTTCGTGATTGAAGCGGGCTGCAGCATGGCATCTTCTTGTTTCGTAAACAGAACCTGTCCTGTTGTCACGTCTACAAGCATTGCGCTCGCCGCGTCAACTTTTGGTGCGGCCGCAGAGGCGACTGAAGGTACGATTACTTGTACAAGCAATATGGCAATAAACAACATGATTAAATAGCGAGCCTTCACATAGTTTCCCCTTTCTGTACGCTTCTTTGTTCAGTGTAACAAAAAATAAGTTTGAAGGACCCCCTTTTTATGAGGTCCCCCAAACTTATGCATATTGCTTCTGATTTTCTTTAACCATCTCGATAAAATAGCGATGCAATGATAGATCTTCCGTCAACTCTGGATGGAACGAACAAGCCAGGTACTGGTTGTAACGAACTGCTACAATCGCTTCCTCGACTTCAGCGAGCACGTCCACTTCCGGTTCGACTCGCGCCACTTGTGGGGCACGAATAAAGACCGCTTCGACTGGCTCCTCGATTCCTTTTACCGGAAGATCAACTTCAAAACTGTCGACCTGACGTCCGAATGCATTGCGTTTTACCGTCATCGGAATTTTCTTTAAGTGAGCATCATAGCCTTCTACTTCATTTGCGAGAAGAATCATACCGGCACATGTGCCGAACATCGGTAACGTCTCCATGTCACGAAGTGGCTCAAGTAACTCATAGCGGTCGAGTAGGCGTCGCATCGCGGTACTTTCTCCACCTGGTAACACTAATCCATCGATTGCTTTCAAGTCTTCTAACGAGCGGACGACAACCGTCTGCGCACCGAGCGCTTCAAGCATGCGAACATGCTCACGTATTGCGCCCTGCATCCCTAATACGCCAATCGTCACCATCTTACCAGCCTCGTGGCGCCATGAGTTCTTCGTCTTTGAGCGTACGGACGTCGAGTCCTTTCATTGCCTCACCCAATCCTTTTGAAAGGTGTGCAATCCGCTCATAGTCGTCGTGGTATGTTGTTGCTTCAACGATGGCACGTGCGAATTTTTCTGGGTTCTCCGCTTTGAAAATTCCAGATCCGACAAAGACGCCGTCTGCTCCGAGGTGCATCATCAAGGCTGCATCCGCCGGTGTTGCGATTCCACCCGCTGCAAAGTTAACGACTGGAAGACGGCCTGCTTCACGGATTTGCATAAGCACTTCAAATGGTGCTCCGAGGTCACGAGCCTCTGTCATAACTTCATCTACGCTCATCGACAAGAGACGCTTCACTTGTGCTTGTACTGTACGCATGTGACGAACCGCTTCCACGATGTTCCCCGTTCCCGGCTCACCTTTTGTACGAATCATTGCTGCACCTTCGCCGATTCGACGTGCCGCTTCACCAAGGTCACGCGCTCCACATACGAACGGCGCTGTATAGTCGCGTTTGTACAAATGGAACTCTTCATCTGCTGGCGTCAATACTTCACTCTCATCGATAAAGTCGACCCCCATCGACTCAAGGACACGAGCTTCAGCGATATGACCGATACGGCATTTCGCCATAACCGGAACAGATACTGCTCCCATGACATCTTCAATGATTGTTGGATCAGCCATACGGGCAACACCGCCCATTTTGCGGATATCCGAAGGTACACGTTCAAGCGCCATGACAGCAACCGCACCGGCAGCTTCAGCGATTTTTGCCTGTTCCGCGTTGATGACGTCCATGATGACGCCACCTTTTTGCATTTCTGCCATCCCGCGTTTTACTTTATCTGTTCCCACTTGTCTCTTTTCCATTGAAATCCCTCCATTGGTTCATGTTCTACTTGCTAGTATAAGCTGGATTGACTATATTAAAAGTGCCAGATTCTTATTTTTTAAAGTGGTCAGTTTAGATAAAGGACTCTATTGCCACTATCACGAACGTGTTGAAGTATGAAGGAGGAATCAGTATGTTAGACCGTGACCCGTTTGAAGGAGGCAATCGCGCCTCATTTGGTACACCTGGAATTGTCTCATTCTTGATTATCATCGGCTTTCTCTTGTACTTCTTTTTCGGTCCGTAAAGAAAGGAACGTCATCTCATGGATATGCTTACTTTTTCACTTGAACAAGACTCGTCCATCCCACTATATGAGCAATTGTATAAACATATTCGTGAAGCCATCGTCGACGATACGTTAAAAACAGGTACCAAGCTACCTTCGAAGCGTAAACTCTCCCAATTTCTAGATGTATCTCAGACGACGGTCGAATTCGCCTATGCTCAGTTACTCGCCGAAGGATATATCGAATCCATTCCTCGGAAGGGGTTTTATGTGTTGCCGCAAGAGGAACTATACGTCCGGCGATCAAGTAGCACCATCACACCATCACCACCTAAAAAGACGTATACGTACGATGTGTCGCCAAGCCAAATCGATACAACGGCTTTTCCGTTTGAACGTTGGAAACGACATATTAAAAACGTCGTCGATGAGGTTCATCATGAGTTGCTCGCGTTAGGCCCCGTTCAAGGGGATCTTGAATTACGTCAGGAAATTGCGACCTATCTCTATCATTCGCGAGGCGTTCAGTGCTCACCTGAACAGATTATCGTTGGGTCAGGGACCGAACAACTATTGCCACAACTATTAGATTTATTACCCGATGCCTCGGTGTTTGGAATTGAAGATCCCGGTTATCCACTCACGCGTCTTTTATTCGAGCAACAAGGGCGCACCTCCATCCCGATTCCGGTAGACGACAGTGGGGTTTGTGTAAGTGAGCTTGAACGTCATGCCATTGATGCGCTATACGTGACACCTGCCCATCAATTTCCGACAGGGACTGTCTTATCCGTCAGTCGACGCCAGCGCCTGTTGAATTGGGCGCTCGTTCACCAAACGTATATCATAGAGGACGATTATGACAGCGAGTTCCGCTATAGTGGTAAACCCATCCCATCTCTTCAAAGCATGGACCCGAACGAACGTGTCATTTATATCAGTACGTTTTCAAAATCACTCATGCCTTCTCTTCGTATCGGGTATATGGTGTTACCGACGCCTCTTCTGAATCGTTACCGTGAGCGGCATCATTATTTTACGTGTAGCGTCCCTCGATTTGAGCAACATACGTTGGCGCTGTTCATGTCGAGCGGTGATTTTGAAAAACATTTGAATCGGATGCGAAAAATCTATCGCCGTAAGTTAGAAATCGTGCTCACTACCTTCCGTCCGTTCGAACCGACTGTCATCGTGACAGGTGCAAGTGCCGGATTGCATGTTGTATTGACCGTCGTCACAGACCGAACAGAGCAAGAGTTGAAGCAGTCGGCTGAATCTTTCGGCATCGCCATAAAATCGATGAACGACTATCGCATCGTACATCCGGACTCGCATAAACAATTTTTGTTTGGCTTTGCGCACTTACCCGAATCATCTTTACCGAACGTGATTGATCAGTTGATGAACGCATGGGCAATTCCGAGAGGAGCGATTACATGAAGCGACATCTTCGATGGATCATCGGAATCCTTTTAATCGGCAGTGGCCTTTTCTTTTTAACGAGTTCGATTTGGAAAGAGAATATCGCTAGCTCAACCAGTGAATATGTCATTGAACATATGGAACTACAAGACGAGATTGAGGTTGAAGCGAGTTATAATTTCGCCTCGGTCACTCCTCTTTCCTTAGCGGACGTCTTACAAGCGCGCAATCGTTTTCATCATTTACCAACAATCGGTGTCATTTCCATTCCAGATGTTTCACTGGAGCTCCCAGTCATAAAAGGATTAGATGATGAGAGTCTCGCTGTCGGAGCAGGAACCATGCATCCCGATCAACAAATGGGAAAAGGCAATTACGCACTAGCCGGTCATTATTTACAACATGCGGACGCTCTATTCGGTCCGCTCCATAAAGTCGATGTTGGTATGAAAATCTATCTTCGAGATGCTGCACACACTTACGAATACATCGTGACATCGCTTGAAACCGTCTCTCCTGAACAAGTTGATGTATTGGATGAAACAGCTACTCCTACCCTTACATTAATCACTTGTACGTTCGATACGACGGAGCGACTCATCGTCAAAGGTTCACTCGTCACTACTGAATCATAACCGCATCTCCTCAACCAACAGGAGACGCGGTTATTTATTGTTTTTTCAAAAACATATTGTTAGCGCTTACAACTTCCGCTAAACTATTTTTGAAAACGTTTGCATAAAATTGTGCAATTTAACTCAAACAAAAGAGGTGTCTCATGAAGAAAAAAACTGCTCGTCAGGCTTCGACTTTATTCCTGTCCGGTGCATTGCTCATTCAAGCCGGGGTTCCGATGAACGCATTAGCTGAACCGACTGCCATCACAATTGATGGGGTAAAAACAGATTGGGCTAATATTCCCGCCCTCGCGAGTTCTCCCACTGCTGGATGGCAAGGGTTCGATGTCGGTGATTTATACATAAACAATGATGCGCAACACCTATATTTCTACGTAGATGCGAACAATGTCCCGAACTGGGGAGATAACGGGCAATACATAAATATTGCGCTCCAAATCAATGATGAAGATTCTGGTGTATCTACTAATCCACTCGGGTATCCTTTTGATTTTAAAGGTGTCGACAAGGCACCTCAGTACCATATTCTCGTCCGAGTCGATGGTGATCAGAACGTAAAAGAGGCTGCTCTTTATCAGGCTGGTCAAGAGAAACCACTTTTACAATTGAATCAGTTGAACGGTGCGGCTTTTGCCTTAGACCGAACGAAAGGATTTGAAGGAAAAGTTCCTCTGTCATTGCTCGGCTTAAACAATGGTGATCAAGTTCGTGCCTTAACTGTATTGAGTGGAAACAACGCTGGAGAGCATGGGGCGTTCGATACGATTCCGAGCAACGCTGCCAATCAATTAGCCAATAGTTGGAACGTGTCTGCCACGCCATCCTCACAATCTGTTTATAGTGCCCCGTTCACTTTAAATGGGGTAGAGACGATTGACCAACTTGAAGTTGCGTCCGTGACCCCGGCCTCATCATCAATTGATGTGGATGTGTCTGCTCCAATCACATGGACATTTAATGAACCCGTCCGTCTCGATTCGGCATCGGTCGCCTTACAACAAGGGGAGACGCGTGTCCCCGTTGATGTGACGACGAACGGGACGAGCGTGACACTTCAACCGAAAGAAGCTCTCGCTCTTAATACATCCTATACGGCCACGATTCCAGAAGGTGCGGTGACTGGAACGATTTCGAATACGACACTCCCGGCATTGACGACTACTTTCAAAACAGCAACAAAACTCGCGGATCCTTGGGAAACGACACGCTATATCGAAATGAAATATGTCCGTGCCGATCATGACTATACGGATTGGAACTTATGGACATGGAGCACAGGAAAAAAAGACGGACAAGTCGATCCATACCGGATAACTGACGATGGGGCCATCTTCCGTATCCCAGTCGGTCAAGACGCCACGAAAGTCGGGTTTGTCATTCGAAAAGGTACGGACTGGGCCGTTAAGGATGCTTATGGAGAAGACAGATACGTCACGCTCGGAGAAGACCGCGTCACGAAGGTCGTCGTCGAAAGCGGAAAAGGTGCCTTCCATCAAGTTCCGACAATCAGTGGTCCCGAATACGGTACAGATGGAATTCAATTCTTCTACCGTGATGTAGCGCTCTACGAATCAGGAGAAATGGACGAAATCGATCAGGTCGCACTCAAAATCAATGGTGAGACGTATCCGATGACTTATGAGCCAGAAAACGAGTGGTTCCGCCATACAATACGCTTACCTGAAGGAATCCATGACTACACGTATCTCGTCACGAAGGACGGCGTCACGACCGAAGTGAAAGACCCCTATTTCGAGGCTTCTCAAATCGAATATCGTCAACCGACCGTCACACTCACTTCTTCTGTCAGTCCGAAAGCCATCAGCTCTCGTGAAAATGCGGTCGTTCGAGTAAAACCGTCCTTGCCGAAAGGTGTGACACTCCGAGAACTCTACATCGATGCACGCCCACTCGGTGGTCCTGAAAAGTTACACATCGATCGTGCGTTAAACGCCCAAACCATCGCGGTGAAAGATACGGTCAAACCTGGAAATAAGACGCTTTCCGTCACTGCAATCGACCAATATGGAAACGTTCATCGCTCGACAACAACGGTTCGTGTCGTCCCTAAAACGATGAAGGAAAAACAAGCGTTTGATTGGGATGAGGCGCGCATCTATTTTATGCTCACGGACCGTTTCTATAACGGAGATTTATCCAATGACAACCCGAATCGTGAGTACTATGACAAAGATCATCCTGAATCTTACCATGGCGGCGATTTTGCAGGTGTTACGAAAAAACTTGATTATTTAGATGATCTTGGGATCAATACGATTTGGATCACGCCAATTGTGGATAACATCGATTGGGATTTACGATATGGAAAAGACGGATCTCAGTATGGATATCATGGATATTGGGCCAAGAACTTTGAAAAGCTCGATGAACATCTCGGAGATATGGCCGCCTTCCATAAACTGATTGATGAAGCGCATAAACGTGGAATGAAAATTATGGTCGACGTCGTCTTGAACCATCCTGGCTATGGCATGGAACCTGGGGCAAGCTCATCTGTCACAAACTTCCCAACGGATGCAGAACGACAAGTATTTGATGGAATGATTCGTGAAAATCCGGTCGACGGAGACGATCTCAAAATGTCGCTATCCGGTCTTCCCGACTTCAAGACGGAAGAAGCTGCCGTTCGGGAACAATTGGTGAAATGGCAGACAGATTGGATCAAACGATCGAAAACGAAAAAAGGCAACACGATTGATTACTTCCGTGTCGATACGGTCAAACACGTGGACTCCACAACGTGGAAATCCTTTAAAAATGAATTAACAGCAATCAAGCCGAATTTCAAATTGATTGGGGAGCACTACGGGGCGAGTATCAACAATACAGGCGGCTACTTAAGAAGTGGTCAAATGGATTCCTTGCTCGACTTTGATTTTAAATATCAAGCTGAACGATTCGTGAATGGCAATATCGAAGACGTTGAAAAGGCACTTCAATATCGTAATACGCAGTTATCGAACGAAGCGACGCTCGGACAATTCTTGAGTAGCCATGATGAAGACGGATTCCTTGTCTCGCGGGCAGGCGGGGATACTGGGAAGCAAATGGTCGCAGCCTCTCTTCAAATCACGGCGAAGGGTCAGCCTGTGATCTATTACGGAGAAGAGGTCGGTCAATCTGGGAAGCATGCGGGCGATATGGATCAAGGCGAGTTCAATGAAAATCGCTATGACTTCGACTGGTCTCGAGTCAAAGGTGAAGGGAAATCGATGCATACGCACTATCAAAAACTTTTGAATATCCGTGCAGACTATTCGCATGTATTCAGTAAAGGGACACGTTCGTCCATCGCTTCGAATTCTGAGGCTGGCTATTCAATCTTCAAACGAAGTTATGGAAAACAATCGGTTCTCGTCGGATTAAATACGAAAGAGAAAGCGCAAACTGTTTCCTTTAATACTTCATATAAAGCGAAAACCGTATTGATTGACCGATATAGCGGTAAACAATACATCGTTCAAAAGAATGGCAAAGTCACTGTCTCACTCCCTGCTCAAGATCAAGGTGGTACTGTGATTTTAGTAGAGAAGCGCAAATAAATAACCGCCATCCTGAGTGTACAGGATGGCGGCTTTTTACATTAGCGTGAGTAGTTCGGTGCTTCTTTTGTAATGTTGACATCGTGTGGGTGACTTTCTTGAAGGCCCGCACCTGTCATCCGAATAAATTGCGTGTCTTCACGAAGGGCACGGATATCGGCAGCGCCACAGTATCCCATACCTGAACGAAGACCACCAATCAATTGATAGACCGTGTCAGCAAGTTCTCCGCGATATGCGACACGTCCTTCGATTCCTTCTGGAACGAACTTTTTGTCTGCTTCTTGGAAGTAACGGTCTTGGCTACCGCGCTTCATCGATGCTTCAGATCCCATACCACGGTATGTCTTGAACTGACGACCTTGGTAAATTTCCATTTCGCCCGGGCTCTCTTTCACGCCGGCAAGCAAGCTACCAAGCATGACAGCGTTTGCTCCAGCAGCGATGGCTTTAACAATATCACCTGAGTACTTGATTCCACCGTCAGCGATGACTGAGACACCATGCTCTTTTGCTTCTGTAACACAATCATAGACAGCCGTGATTTGTGGAACACCAACACCTGCAACGACGCGTGTTGTACAAATTGAACCTGGTCCAATTCCGACTTTGATGACCGATGCTCCAGCTTCAATCAAAGCGCGTGTCGCTTCAGCAGTCGCTACGTTACCTGCGATGATTGGAAGTGATGGGAACGTATCGCGCAACTCACGAACTTTTTCAAGCACACCAGCCGAATGTCCATGTGCTGTGTCAATGACCAATGCATCTACGCCTGCTTCTACAAGTACTTGAGCACGTGAAGCCGCGTCTTTTGTCACACCGACTGCAGCTGCTACAAGAAGACGACCTTGCTTATCTTTTGCTGCGTTCGGGAACTGTTCGACCTTCTCGATATCTTTTGTTGTGATGAGACCTTTCAATACGCCAGCTTCATCGACAAGTGGAAGTTTTTCAATGCGGTGTTGGTGTAGAATACGCTCTGCTTCTTCAAGCGATGTACCTACTTTTGCAGTGATCAGGTTTTCCGTTGTCATAACATCCTTGATGACGGTTGAATAGTCTTTGATGAAGCGAAGATCACGATTCGTCAAAATACCAATCAATTTACGCTCTTCTTCTGAGTTGACGATTGGAACGCCAGAAATACGATACTTACTCATTAAATACTCAGCGTCATACACTTGACGATCTGGAGTTAAATAGAAAGGATTTGTGATGACACCATTCTCTGAGCGCTTAACGCGATCGACATGTTCAGCTTGCATTTCCATAGACATGTTCTTATGAATGACACCTAAACCGCCTTGACGGGCCATAGCAATCGCCATCGGAGCTTCCGTGACGGTATCCATGCCGGCACTGATGATTGGGATATTCAATTCTAATCCTTCACAGAGCTTTGTGCTTAAATCAACGTCACGTGGTAAAACATTTGAGAACCTCGGTACGAGTAATACATCATCAAACGTTAAACCTTCTTTTGCAAACTTATTTTCCCACATAAAAATTGATGGCCCCTTTCTCGTTCTACCTACATCTTTGTTTCGAAATATTTCTGTAATGGTAACAGGTATAACGCAAAAGTGCAATTCAATTCCCGATGTTCAGAAAGTTCAGAATTGTGTTCGTTCCTATCTAGAAGATGAGAATTGTTCGGAATTTCATGTGAATAGTGTGCTTAATATGGAGTTTGATTTCATAACGAACATAAAAAACGACCGAGCGTTATGCTCGGTCGTCCTCTGCGTTGTTGCCTGGCAACGTCCTATCCTCACAGGGGGAGATCCCCCAACTACTT
>NZ_JACSKG010000014.1:1314-4266 GCF_018617475.1 Exiguobacterium sp. s59
TGGTCCGTAATGGACCGTGTGTCTTAGACGCTAGATCAAGGTAGAAAGGGCGTACGGTGGATGCCTTGGCACTAGGAGCCGATGAAGGACGCGACGAACAGCGAAATGCTCTGGGGAGTGGTAAGTACACATTGATCCAGAGATCTCCGAATGGGGGAACCCACCGCCGGGAGACTGGCGGGACACCCACGTGAATACATAGCGTGGCGTGAGGCATACCCGGGGAACTGAAACATCTAAGTACCCGGAGGAAGAGAAAGAAAATTCGATTCCCTGAGTAGCGGCGAGCGAAACGGGAACAGCCCAAACCAGGAAGCATGCTTCCTGGGGTTGTAGGACACTCTATACGGAGTTACAAAGGGATAGGGTAGGTGAACGACCTGGAAAGGTCGGCCAGAGAAGGTGACGGCCCTGTAGCCGAAACCCCATCCCCTCCAGAGTGGATCCTGAGTACGGCGGGACACGTGAAACCCCGTCGGAATCCGGGAGGACCATCTCCCAAGGCTAAATACTTCCTAGTGACCGATAGTGAACCAGTACCGTGAGGGAAAGGTGAAAAGCACCCCGGAAGGGGAGTGAAATAGATCCTGAAACCGTATGCCTACAAGTAGTCAGAGCCCGTTAACGGGTGATGGCGTGCCTTTTGTAGAATGAACCGGCGAGTTACGATGGCGGGCGAGGTTAAGCCGATGAGGCGGAGCCGCAGCGAAAGCGAGTCTGAACAGGGCGCATCAGTCCGTCGTCGTAGACCCGAAACCAGGTGATCTACCCATGTCCAGGATGAAGGTCAGGTAACACTGACTGGAGGTCCGAACCCACGCACGTTGAAAAGTGCGGGGATGAGGTGTGGGTAGCGGTGAAATGCCAATCGAACCTGGAGATAGCTGGTTCTCTCCGAAATAGCTTTAGGGCTAGCCTCGAGGTGAAGAGTTCTGGAGGTAGAGCACTGATTGGACTAGGGGCCCCCACAGGGTTACCGAATTCAGTCAAACTCCGAATGCCAGCAACTTGTACTCGGGAGTCAGACTGCGAGTGATAAGATCCGTAGTCGAGAGGGAAACAGCCCAGACCATCAGCTAAGGTCCCCAAGTGTATGTTAAGTGGAAAAGGATGTGGCGCTGCACAGACAACTAGGATGTTGGCTTAGAAGCAGCCACCATTCAAAGAGTGCGTAATAGCTCACTAGTCGAGTGGCGCCGCGCCGAAAATGTAACGGGGCTAAACATACCACCGAAGCTATGGATCCCGTAAGGGATGGTAGGAGAGCGTTCCAAGCAGCAGTGAAGCGGTATCGTGAGGAGCCGTGGAGCGCTTGGAAGTGAGAATGCCGGTGTGAGTAGCGAAAAGAGGGGTGAGAATCCCCTCCGTCGAAAGCCTAAGGTTTCCTGAGGAAGGCTCGTCCGCTCAGGGTTAGTCTGGACCTAAGCCGAGGCCGAAAGGCGTAGGCGATGGACAACAGGTCGATATTCCTGTACCGCCGTACCACCGTTTGAACGATGGGGGGACGCAGAAGGATAAGGTGACCGTGCGACTGGAAGTGCACGGACAAGCAGCGAGGCCGTCGGGTTGGCAAATCCGCCCGGCATACAAGGTTGAGCTGTGACGTGGAGCCCGTAGGGCGAAGCACCGGATTTCACGCTGCCAAGAAAAGCCTCTAGTGAGGAGGTCGGCGCCAGTACCGCAAACCGACACAGGTAGGCGAGATGAGAATTCTAAGACGCGCGGGATAACTCTCGTTAAGGAACTCGGCAAAATGGTCCCGTAACTTCGGGAGAAGGGACGCTTATGGCAACATAAGCCGCAGTGAATAGGCCCAAACGACTGTTTAGCAAAAACACAGGTCTCTGCTAAATCGCAAGATGAAGTATAGGGGCTGACGCCTGCCCGGTGCTGGAAGGTTAAGGGGATGTGTCATCGCAAGAGAAGCACTGAACCGAAGCCCCAGTAAACGGCGGCCGTAACTATAACGGTCCTAAGGTAGCGAAATTCCTTGTCGGGTAAGTTCCGACCCGCACGAAAGGCGTAACGATTTGGGCACTGTCTCAACGAGAGACCCGGTGAAATCATAGTACCTGTGAAGATGCAGGTTACCCGCGACAGGACGGAAAGACCCCATGGAGCTTTACTACAGCCTGATATTGAGGCTTTGTACGCGATGTACAGGATAGGTGGGAGTTTGTGAAGCCGGAGCGCCAGCTTCGGTGGAGACACCCTTGGGATACCACCCTTTGCGTATAGAGTCTCTAACTCGCAGCCGTGATCCGGCTGGAGGACCGTGTCAGGCGGGTAGTTTGACTGGGGCGGTCGCCTCCTAAACAGTAACGGAGGCGCCCAAAGGTTCCCTCAGAATGGTTGGAAATCATTCGAAGAGTGCAAAGGCAGAAGGGAGCTTGACTGCGAGACCTACAAGTCGAGCAGGGACGAAAGTCGGGCTTAGTGATCCGGTGGTTCCGCATGGAAGGGCCATCGCTCAACGGATAAAAGCTACCCTGGGGATAACAGGCTGATCTCCCCCAAGAGTCCACATCGACGGGGAGGTTTGGCACCTCGATGTCGGCTCATCGCATCCTGGGGCTGGAGTAGGTCCCAAGGGTTGGGCTGTTCGCCCATTAAAGCGGTACGCGAGCTGGGTTCAGAACGTCGTGAGACAGTTCGGTCCCTATCCGTCGTGGGCGCAGGAAATTTGAGGAGAGCTGTCCTTAGTACGAGAGGACCGGGATGGACGCACCGCTGGTGTACCAGTTGTTCCGCCAGGAGCATCGCTGGGTAGCTACGTGCGGACGGGATAAGTGCTGAAAGCATCTAAGCATGAAGCCCCCTCCGAGATGAGATTTCCCTTTGAGCAATCAAGAAAGACCCCTCAGAGACGATGAGGTAGATAGGTCATGGGTGGAAGCGTGGTGACACGTGGAGCTGAATGATACTAATCGGTCGAGGCTTTGATCTAGTCTA
>NZ_JACSKG010000015.1:0-1039 GCF_018617475.1 Exiguobacterium sp. s59
TCCTTCGACTTCAATGTCTCCACGACGATGACTTGGTTCTCGTCAACGATCCGTCTCGACAGTTTGTGAAGGAAGTCCTTGCGTTGGTTGGCGATCTTTTCGTGTTTCTTGGCCAAAAGTAATTTGGCTTTTTCACGATTCTTGCTTCCGATCTTCTTGCGCGACAGCGCCCGTTGCGCCTTCTTGACCTTCTCTTCTGACTTACGAAGGAAACGTGGGTTGTCGATCTTCTCCGAGACCATCGCGTCGTTCGTCATGACGGCGAAGTGCTCCAAACCGAGATCGATCCCGACCTTGTTCTTGGCTGGAATCCGTGGTTCATCGTCCTGTTTGACGAGGATGGAGATGAAGAACTTGCCCGTCCTCGTCATCGAGACCGTCGCCGACCGGATGACGCCCTCGAACGGACGATGTTGTGTGAACCGCACGAAGCCGACCTTCGGCAGACGGACTTTGCCCGCCTCGATGCGGATCGTGCCATGCTGGTTGTTCGTCGTGTAGGAGGCGCGCGACCGCCGTCTCGATTTGAAGGCAGGGAAACCGCCCGTCCCGGCGAAGAACTTCGTGAACGCGGTGTCGAGGTTCAGCTTCGCGTTCGCGAGCGCGAGGCTGTCCGCCTCGGCGAGGAACGGGAACAGGGGCTTGTAGGAGGCGGGTGTCGCCGGTTTCCGTCTCGTTCCGTTCCCCGCTTTCGCCTCCTCGCGGATGGCGATGCGGTCCTCGAGCAACTTGTTGTAGATGAACCGGGCGCAGCCGATGGTCTTGATGAGGAACTCGGCCTGTGCCGGCGTCGGGTAGAGCCGGTATGTATAGCCTTTCAGCATGTCCGTCCCTCCTCCCTTCCGAAGATCGTGATGTGTCCTCCTCATCCGATACCCGTGGAGGGGGAGGGAGAATCTGACGGAATCACGAACTTTTGTTCGTCATATCTGTCACAGGGGGAAAAGTTTTTTGGACCGGGCGATTCATTTCCCACCTACGCTGGGCTTCGCCCCGAGACGCTTAGAGGAGGGAGAATTCTCGCCTGATTTAGTTAAAA
>NZ_JACSKG010000016.1:0-901 GCF_018617475.1 Exiguobacterium sp. s59
ATGGTGCGGTCGAGAGGACTTGAACCTCCACGGTGTTAACCACCACTAGGCCCTCAACCTAGCGCGTCTACCGATTCCGCCACGACCGCGTATTAAGATGGAGCGGAAGACGGGATTCGAACCCGCGACCCCGACCTTGGCAAGGTCGTATTCTACCACTGAACTACTTCCGCATAAGTATTTAGAGATGCGGGTGAAGGGACTCGAACCCCCACGTCAAAGACACTAGATCCTAAGTCTAGCGCGTCTACCAATTCCGCCACACCCGCATATGAAATTACGTATTTAATAAAATATTAATGAGAAATGGTGAGCCATGCAGGGCTCGAACCTGCGACCCTCTGATTAAAAGTCAGATGCTCTACCAACTGAGCTAATGGCTCATTAAAATTTTAATGGGGCGGCTGAAGGGAATTGAACCCTCGAATGCCGGAATCACAATCCGGTGCGTTAACCACTTCGCCACAACCGCCATGAAAAAATGGTGCCGGCGAAAGGATTCGAACCCTCGACCCTCTGATTACAAGTCAGATGCTCTACCAACTGAGCTACACCGGCGCGTTATATGGTGGCTTTGGACGGAATCGAACCGCCGACACAAGGATTTTCAGTCCTTTGCTCTACCAACTGAGCTACAAAGCCATAAGTATTAAATTAAAAATGGCGGTCCCGACGGGATTCGAACCCGCGATCTTCTGCGTGACAGGCAGACATGTTAACCCCTACACCACGGGACCGTTTTAAGTCATATCGACTTTACCTATTTTAAAGGTCATTTTATGTAAAGTCAATAACTTTTTTAAAAAAATAAAGCCTGGCAACGTCCTATCCTCACAGGGGGAGATCCCCCAACTACTTTCGGCGCTGAGACGCTTAACTTCCGTGTTCGGCATGGGAACGG
>NZ_JACSKG010000017.1:0-803 GCF_018617475.1 Exiguobacterium sp. s59
TCCCTGTGACAGATATGACGAACAAAAGTTCGTGATTCCGTCAGATTCTCCCTCCCCCTCCACGGGTATCGGATGAGGAAGACACATCACGATCTTCGGAGGGGAGGAGGGACGGACATGCTGAAAGGCTATACATACCGGCTCTACCCGACGCCTGCACAGGCCGAGTTCCTCATCAAGACCATCGGCTGTGCCCGGTTCATCTACAACAAGCTGCTCGAGGACCGCATCGCCATCCGCGAGGAGGCGAAAGCGGGGATCGTGACGAGACGGAAACCGGCGACACCCGCATCCTACAAGCCCCTGTTCCCGTTCCTCGCCGAGGCGGACAGCCTCGCGCTCGCGAACGCGAAGCTGAACCTTGATGCGGCGTTCGCCAAGTTCTTCGCCGGGACGGGCGGATTCCCGGTGTTCAAATCGAGACGACGGTCGCGCGCCTCCTACACGACGAACAATCAGCACGGTACGATCCGCATCGAGGCGGGCAAGGTCCGGCTGCCGAAGATCGGGTTCGTGCGGTTCACACAACATCGCCCGTTCGAGGGCGTCATCCGGTCGGCGACGGTCTCGATGACGAGGACGGACAAGTTCTTTGTCTCCATCCTCGTCGAACAGGACGATGAACCATGGGTCCCAGCCGAGAACAAGGTCGGGATCGACCTCGGTCTGGAACACTTCGCCGTCATGACGAACGACGCGATGGTCTCGGAGAAGATCGACAACCCCCGACTCCTCCGGAAGTCCGAAGAAAAGGTCAAGAAGGCACAACGGACGCTGTCACGCAAGAAGGCCGGGAGCCGGAA
>NZ_JACSKG010000018.1:0-766 GCF_018617475.1 Exiguobacterium sp. s59
TATAGCTCTTAAATTGACGAAGCTTGCGCTTCATTCAAAAATTGTAAAACTTTTTTTGCCTCATCGTTCAGTTTTCAAAGTTCGTCTGTGAAAATAAAATTGGTGGAGCCTAGCGGGATCGAACCGCTGACCTCCTGCGTGCAAGGCAGGCGCTCTCCCAGCTGAGCTAAGGCCCCATAAAAGTGATGATGGTCGGGAAGACAGGATTCGAACCTGCGACCCCTTGGTCCCAAACCAAGTGCTCTACCAAGCTGAGCTACTTCCCGTAAAAATGGTGCACCCTGAGAGATTCGAACTCCCGGCCTTTAGATTCGTAGTCTAACGCTCTATCCAGCTGAGCTAAGGGTGCGAGACGAATAATCATCATGGGAAAAATATTAATGGTACCGAGGGCCGGACTTGAACCGGCACGAGGAAACCCTCGCAGGATT
Organism: Exiguobacterium sp. s59; assembly: GCF_018617475.1. NCBI lineage: Bacteria > Bacillati > Bacillota > Bacilli > Caryophanales > Exiguobacterium > Exiguobacterium sp. s59. Next base: position 432 of record NZ_JACSKG010000018.1, read on the forward strand.
TTAAGTCCTGTGCGTCTACCAATTCCGCCACCCCGGCAAGGTATAATTTCTAGCGGTAGACTTTTTGAAAAGATCAAATGGTGCCGGCGAAAGGATTCGAACCCTCGACCCTCTGATTACAAGTCAGATGCTCTACCAACTGAGCTACACCGGCAGGTGTAAATGGTGGAGGATGACGGGATCGAACCGCCGACCCCCTGCTTGTAAGGCAGGTGCTCTCCCAGCTGAGCTAATCCTCCAATATGTAGCCTGGCAACGTCCTATCCTCACAGGGGGAGATCCCCCAACTACTTTCGGCGCTGAGACGCTTAACTTCCGTGTTCGGCATGGGAACG
>NZ_JACSKG010000019.1:0-449 GCF_018617475.1 Exiguobacterium sp. s59
GTTGGGCACTCTAGGGAGACTGCCGGTGACAAACCGGAGGAAGGTGGGGATGACGTCAAATCATCATGCCCCTTATGAGTTGGGCTACACACGTGCTACAATGGACGGTACAAAGGGCAGCGAAGCCGCGAGGTGGAGCCAATCCCAGAAAGCCGTTCTCAGTTCGGATTGCAGGCTGCAACTCGCCTGCATGAAGTCGGAATCGCTAGTAATCGCAGGTCAGCATACTGCGGTGAATACGTTCCCGGGTCTTGTACACACCGCCCGTCACACCACGAGAGTTTGCAACACCCGAAGTCGGTGAGGTAACCGTAAGGAGCCAGCCGCCGAAGGTGGGGCAGATGATTGGGGTGAAGTCGTAACAAGGTAGCCGTATCGGAAGGTGCGGCTGGATCACCTCCTTTCTAAGGAAAATGCCCATGTGGCATTGCCCATCGTTCAGTTTTGAG
>NZ_JACSKG010000020.1:0-401 GCF_018617475.1 Exiguobacterium sp. s59
TTGTTTACCAAGCTCGTCGGGCAGTCCCTGCCCTGAAGGAATTCGTTTTAGTTTGCCAACATCAACAGATTGATGCTTGCGTTGATGTCACGGTCATGATGCACGCCACAGGCACACGTCCATTCACGGACATCCATCGCCTTCTTCTCGCCTTTTACGCCGCAAGTGGAACAGATCTGCGTCGATGCGTACCAGGGGTCTGCCTTGATGAGTGTCCGTCCGTAGAAGTTTGATTTGTACTCGAGTTGCCGGACGAACTCGTACCAGCTGACATCCCCGATGGACTTGGCGAGCTTATGGTTTTGCATCATGTCCTTCGACTTCAATGTCTCCACGACGATGACTTGGTTCTCGTCAACGATCCGTCTCGACAGTTTGTGAAGGAAGTCCTTGCGTTGGTT
>NZ_JACSKG010000003.1:0-441151 GCF_018617475.1 Exiguobacterium sp. s59
TTTGGACCGGGCGATTCATTTCCCACCTACGCTGGGCTTCGCCCCGAGACGCTTAGAGGAGGGAGAATTCTCGCCTGATTTAGTTAAAATTCACGTAAATCATATGTTCGTCCAAAACCTTGTCGATTACACTAAGAATATGAAGGGGATGTTTTTATGGAAAAGAAACTTGCAGTCATTGACATTGGGTCCAACTCGATCCGGAATGTCATCTTTGAAGTCAATGAGGAAGGACAATATTTCGAGCGCTTAAACGTGAAAGAAGTTGCTCGTTTATCTAGTCATATAAGTGATTCGAATGAAATGACAGATGACGGAATCGCTGCTTTGATCGATACGCTACGTCATTTTAAAGAATTGAATGATTATCATACTGTTACCGATGTACTTCCTGTCGCGACAGCCGCCATCCGTAACGCGAACAATTCGGATGACATCTTACAGCAGGTGAAAAACGCCACTGGTATGACGATTCGCTTACTAAGTGATTATGAAGAAGCATTCTATGGGTACTCTGCGATTGTCAATTCGACGTATGTTGAAGATGGTTACTCCGTCGATATCGGTGGAGGATCAATGGAGGTCACCTATTTCCAGAACCGTGAACTCGTCTTTTATCATAGCTTCCCGTTTGGAGCCGTCACCTTGACGAAAGAGTTCATGAAAGACGATACAATGACGAAAGACGAACGTAAAGCTTTGACCTCATACTTAAAGAAAGCTTTTAAAGAAATCGAGTGGCTAGAACCACATGGTGTCCCACTTGTCGGCGTCGGAGGGACGGCCCGTAACTTAGTTCGTGTCGAACAGACCATGTCGAACTTTCCACTTGAAGGAATCCATCAGTATACAATCTCATCCGATCAACTCGAGGAAGTCATTGACGAACTTGTAAGCATGTCGAGCAAACAACTCGGACGACTCGATGGACTTTCAAAAGATCGCGTGGATATCATCTCCCCAGCTGTCACAGCGATTGGTGAACTTGCGAAATATTTGAAGGTGCCCGAATTCACGATGAGTAACAATGGACTTCGTGAAGGGTTGTTCTATGAGAACTATTTACACGAGCACGATAAAGTCCGGTTTGCAGATGTAAAAGAAGAAAGTTTTCGTCATTTTGAAAATCAATACGATGTAAATCCGACCCGCCATCAACATTTGATTCGATTGGCTCGTCAGCTATATACCGGACTCATCGAAGAGAAGGCCATCAAGCCGAAACCGTTCGAACCTGGTCTCCTTGAAGGTGCTTGCCGACTTGCCTATATTGGCGAATATATCGACCATAATAATAAGAGCGACCACACATTCCATTTGATCACGACGAATGACTTCAAAGGATTGAATAATGAAGACCGGCTCGCACTAGCGCTCGTCACGTCATTTAAATCAAAACGCGTGTTAGAACAACATATTGAGGCATTCCCTAAGTGGTTTGACCAAAAATTATTAAAGAGTCTTGAGCTGCTCGGTTCGATCGTCAAACTCGTCGATGCCCTCGATTTGACAGAGCGACAAATCGTCTCCGATGTTCATGTGTCTAGCTCGAAGGATGGTCTCACAATCTCGCTTGATACGAACGGGTCTGCTCGATTTGAGTTACAGCGCAGCACACGACACAAAAAACATTTAGAGCGCGCCATTGATCAATCGATTGAAATCGTCATGAACGAGGAGGAGTAAGCATGTCCGAATATACGTATGAACATTTTAATAATCGTGAACTTAGCTGGCTCGACTTCAACGAGCGTGTCCTCGAGGAAGCGATGGATGAGCGAAACCCTTTGATGGAACGACTGAAGTTTCTAGCAATCTTCAGTTCCAACCTCGATGAGTTTTACATGGTTCGTGTCGGAGGACTAAAAGATGAGGTGCTCGCAGGGTTTAACCGTCCGGAAGACAAGACAGGACTCACTCCGAAGCAACAGATTAAAGCCATCTCGATGCGTGCTCAAGAACTTGTTGAGACACAATACGCGACTTACAAGAAAATCACGAAGCAGTTATCGAGTCAAAACGTACGATTTTTACGTCCAAAACATTTGAATAAGGCGCAACAAGAATTCGTCAAAGAATATTTTCGGACACACGTCTTCCCGGTTTTAACGCCGATTGCGGTCGATGCCTATCGTCCCTTCCCGATGCTATTATCAAAATCATTGAATATTGCCGTTGAAATCGCTTCGAATGACGAAGGAAAGAAACGACTCGCCCTCGTTCAAGTTCCCTCTGTCCTTCCTCGTTATCTTGAACTACCTACCGATGACGAGGAGCACACCGATTTGATTTTGCTCGAAGATATCATTATTCAATTTATCGATTCCCTATTTAAAGGGTTTGTCGTCGAATCGACGATGCCGTTCCGAATCACCCGAAATGCTGATATGCCTTTTCATGAGGAGGGCAGTCGTGATGTCTTGAAGCAAATCGAAAAAGAACTGAAAAAACGACGCTATGGGGTCGCCATCCGACTCGAAGTGCAACAGCGTTCGTTACGAAAAGAGCTGTTATTCATGCTTCAGGACGTTCTTGATTTGCATGACCGTGACATTTTTATTGTCGATGGTCCGATTGACCTGACCTTCCTGTTTAGCATATATAGTCAAATCGGGATGGAATATGACGACATGATCAATGAGACGTTGATTCCGTTCATCCCGGAAGGTCTCGAATCCGGAAAAGATTTATTCCAAAGCATCGCAAAACAAGACTATTTGCTTCATCATCCTTATCACTCGTTCGATCCGATTGTACGCTTCATCGTCCAAGCCGCGAAAGATCCAAACGTATTGGCGATTAAACAGACGCTTTACCGAGTTTCTGGAGACTCTCCGATTATCAAGGCATTGACCGATGCGGCCGAAAGCGGCAAACAGGTCACCGTCCTCGTTGAGCTGAAAGCACGATTTGACGAAGAAAAAAATATTCAATGGGCTAAACAACTTGAAAAAGCAGGTGCCCACGTCATATACGGTTACAAAGAACTAAAAACTCATTCGAAGATCACACTCGTCGTTCGCATCTTAGAAGGTGGCGTCTTGCAGCGGTTCATTCATCTTGGTACGGGCAACTATAATGACTCTACGGCTAAACTGTATACAGATATCGGGCTCCTGACTACAAATGAGGAGCTTGCCGAGGATGCCACAAACTTTTTCAACTGGCTATCCGGTTATGGAGAACGACCTTCCTGGCACCAATTCGAGACATCTCCTGACGATATGAAAGACTTCTTCCTCAACAAAATCGAAGAGGAAATCAAACTACACGATAAATATGGGAACGGTAGAATTGTTGCGAAGATGAACTCGATTACAGATCGGGCCATCATCACAAAATTGTATGACGCTTCGTCCGCAGGTGTGAAAATCGACTTGATCATCCGAGGAATCTGTTGCTTACGACCGGGTATCAAAGGTGTTTCTGAAAATATTCGGGTCATCTCGATTATCGATCGGTATCTCGAACATTCCCGCATCTTTTATTTCTATCAAAATGGCAAAGAAGACTTATATTGTTCTTCTGCAGACTGGATGACGCGTAACATGAAGAAGCGAATCGAGATTCTCTTCCCAATCCTCAATGCATCACATAAAACGTACATCAAAGATATGATGGCACTGCAACTTGTCGATAACGTGAAGGCAAGGAGACAGCGTTCCGACGGTCGTTATGTATACGTGAAACGGGAGAACAATGAAGAAGAGATTCAATCTCAAATCATCATTCATCAATATACGGGAGGACGCTGGAACAACATTCCTAGCGTATTCGAACGTGAACCTTCAAATTGGGCTGAGCGCGAAGTTTTACGACTCCGAGCCGAAAATGAGAAAATGACAGATGACTGATGTTAGACTTCTCAAAAAGAGAAAGTCATTGTATAATAAATGCGGTTCAGTCATTATAAAGCGCTTTCATTAGAAGATACGGAGGAATAATACATGCAAGAGATTCTATTATCATTACTCGCCGGCCTAATTTGTGGTGCCATCTTCACTGCACTCAAGTTGCCACTACCGGCCCCACCGGTATTACCAGGTGTCGTCGGAATCTTCGGGGTTTTCCTCGGGATGAAAGTATATCAATTTGCCGTGGCGAACTGGCCATTCTAAAAAAACGATGCCTCTCGGCATCGTTTTTTTAGTCTAACGTATGAATCGCTTTATGACAGGTTGGACAAACCCAAATCCCGTGGTCATCTTGCAGATGATACTCCATCAGTTTCGAAGCATCGTTTCCATATCGTTCGAAAAGATTGATCTCACAAACCGAGCATGTTGTCACCGGAGCGTACGGGGCCACGAGCTTTTCCCGAAACAAATGCGCCTCATACGTCTCTTTTGTCCATTTCGATGCGGGCACGTGATTCCCGTCTACCCATTTCTGATGAATCGACTCGTACGGTTCATCTGCCTCATACATACCTACTTTTAAAAGAGGATGGTGAAAATGAAGTTGGATTAAGTCGACTAAGCTATACGTCGCCAACCCTTCCTCCTCAACGCCGAGCCAATAGGGATCGTCAGGTTGCTCAATCATCTCCTCTAACAATACTTCTGCCTCTGCCACGATCCCATGTCCCATCACTTCGATGAATGCGGTCGGTGTCGTCACCGTCCCTTTCACATAGACTGGACTTTGTTCTAAGAAATAAGTCGGGAATGCACTCCAGACATCATATCGATTCGGGTCAATCTGCAGGATCGTCATCGCTTATTGATATGAAAGCGTGAAGCGTTCACGCCACTCTGCATCAAATTGATTCGCACGGAACATTTCGATTTCTTGTTTGTATGGTGCCACTTTCGTTTTTTCATTCACAGGAATATATGGCGTCTCTAAAATTTTAGGAAGATGCGCAAACGCCTCATGGTGAATGATTCGATTTAGCGTATCGAATCCAATTTCTCCGTACCCGATATTTTCATGTCGGTCTTTTCTCGCACCACGTACATTTTTCGAATCATTCACATGAATGACACCTAGACGATCGAGTCCGACGATCCGATCAAATTCTTCGATGACACCGTCCAAATCACCGACCAAGTCATATCCTGCGTCATGTACGTGACACGTATCGAAACAGACAGAGAGTCGGTCATTGTGTGTCACACCGTCAATGATTATCGCAAGTTCTTCAAACGTCTTTCCGAGTTCGCTCCCTTTCCCAGCCATCGTCTCAAGGGCAATCTTAACTTGTTCATCACCCGTCAACACTTCATTGAGTCCTTCAATGATGCGAGCGAGACCAATCTCTTCCCCTGCACCGACATGTGCGCCTGGATGAAGGACAACATGACGCGCCACTTGGAGCGCCTCAGCACGCTTCAATTCTTGTGTCAAAAAGGAAACGGCTAATTCGAACGTTTCAGGCTTTGTCGTATTTCCGAGGTTAATGATATAAGGTGCATGAACAACAATCTCTTCGATGTCATGAGCAGCCATATGGGTAAGTGCGGTCTCGATATTCAAGTCCTCAATTGGCTTTCGACGCGTGTTTTGAGGCGCTCCCGTGTATACCATCATCGTGTTCGCTCCATATGAAACGGCCTCTTCGCTACCTGCAAGTAGCATCTTCTTACCTGATACCGAAACGTGTGAACCTATTTTTAACATCATCATCTTCCCTTCATAAGCTTCTGTCTTTAGTTTACACAAAAAGAAGAACCGACTCCAAGAAGTCGATTCTTCAAACGATTAACGCTTGTTTTTCTTACGAGCGGCACGACGATCCGAGCGTTGCTGTTGCATATGCTCGCGTGAAGCCGTCTCTTTTAACTTATACTTAAATTTCTTCTTATAGCCAGGTTTCACTTTTTTCTTCGCCTTCTTGATTTCTCCGGCCATACGACTATGTGCCGTATGCGAGACTTTCATCTTCCGGTCTGTCTGGCGACGACGACGTGTTTTGATTGGTTGAATCGAACCGTTCCGAACATCGACGTGTGTGAATTCAAAGCCACGCTCTTCGAGTCGGTTAATTGGTCCATTCTCATGGTCCTCATATAACGTGTAAGCTTCACCTGACGCACCTGCACGACCGGTACGACCGACACGGTGCGTGTAGAAGTCAAGGTCTTTCGGGATCCCGTGGTTGATGACATGAGAAACTCCTGAAATGTCGATCCCACGAGCTGCCAAGTCCGTCGCGATGACGTATTGATACTTCGCGTCGTTAATATCTTTGATTGCCTGTTTACGGCGACGTGCTTGCATGTCACCGTGTAACGTACCGACATTCAGACCTGCTTCACGGAATGATGTCTCCAATTCATCCGCTTCTTGTTTCGTATTCGTAAATACGAGACAAACGAATGGGTTGATGGCTTTCGCAATTTCGACGGTCAATTCCTTGCGGTCACGGTGACGTACCGGAATGACATGGTGTTTGATTTTTGGTGCGACACGATGCTCAACACTAGCTTCTGCAAAACGTGGATCGTGCAAGTATTTCTTCAAGAACGGCTCGAGTTTCTCAGGAATTGTCGCTGAGAAGACCATCGTTTGAAGTTTTTCCGGGAGTGATTGCGCAATGCGGTCAACTTCCGGCAAGAATCCCATATCGAGCATTTGGTCGGCTTCATCGACAACGAAATGCGTCACTTTATGTGGGAACAACGCTTGTGCTTTCATCAAGTCAAGGATTCGTCCCGGTGTTCCGATGATGAGTTGTGGTGGATTTTTCATCTTATCGATTTGACGTTCGCGGTCTGTTCCTCCGACAATCAAACTTGATTTGATATAATCCGGATTCTTAATGAGGATTGATTTTAATTCTTCGTGAATCTGCCATGCAAGTTCACGTGTCGGTGCGACAACGATGGCTTGGACAGATGCTTCTTCTGGGTTGATTGCTTCTACAATCGGTAATAGGAACGCGAGTGTTTTCCCTGTTCCAGTTTGTGATTTCCCAATAATATCTCGACCATTTTGTGCAGCCGGAATAATCCGTGCTTGTATATCGGTCGGTTTCGTGATGCGTTTTTCTGTTAACGCATCGACTATAAACGGTAGCAATTTGAACTGTTGGAAGCTGTTCAATCGATACACCTCCTGTTTCTTTCCACTTTTCCTAGCATAGCGGAATCAAATCATTTGTCAATCAATCTTTTGCCACACCTTCATATAAATAACTCGATGAATAATAGTGCTTGGCAATTTTCTTTCCATTTAAATGTTGTTCGAGCGCTTTGAAGCCCACTTCCATCATCTCGTTCGGTGACTGCACGATAGTCGCGTTGACTTTCCCATTCTGAATCAGTGGATAAATATCAGAAATGCCATCCACCGATACGATTGTCTTGTCTGTTAAGTCATGACTTTCTAAAGCACGAACGACACCGAACGTATTATCGTCATTGTGCGAAAAGACGGCGTCAAACGGGATGTCTTCTTCTAACCAACGTGACATCTCAATCTCTGCCTGAAACGTATCATAGTTTCCGGTGATGGAGGCGATAATTTGGAATTGATCAGCATTCGCTTTTTCGAACTCTCGAATTCCAAGACTCCGATCCATCGTAGATCGAACTTTCGGTGTTCCCCTGACTTCTACTACACGAATCGGTCGATCGAGGTCACTATATTTCGCGGCAATTTGTTCCGCTGCCATCCGACCGATATCGACATTGTCAGAGACAACCGAAGTCAACACACTCGGATGATCAATCATCCGGTCAATCGCAATGATCGGGATGTTTTCTCGCTTCGCACGTTCTAACGACGGTTGGATGAACGTGTCATCGAGAGTCGTCAAGAAGATGGCCTCGACGCCCCGATCAATCAAAGAGTCCAATTTTTCTTTTTCTAACACGCGAGAGTCTTCACTCGTCGTTGGAATCGGGATAAATCCCTTTTGGTTGGCCGTATGAACAAATGAATCCAACAACTTGTTCGCGTGCTCATGTTTATCGCTGACAAACACGAACCCGACCTCTTTTTCATCTGTCTTTTGCTCCGGTAATTGAATGGATGTGATCAGAAGGATTATCATGGCCCAAACGATTGGTAACCAAATCCAATAATGTTTGAGTTTTTTCATGATGGATCTCTCCTTGGAATTTTAATCAACATCGCCGTCCCTTTGTTGACGACGCTATCGACCTCCATCGATCCGTTTACACTCTTCAAATACTCTTTGATCATATAGATCCCTAGACCGTTGCCGTTATCTTTCGTCGTATTGAATGCAGATCCAATCGTCTTGAGTTGTTCTTCTGTCATCCCGATTCCGTTATCTTCAATCAAGAACCGATATTCCTGCTCCGTAAAGAGGACGGTCACGACAACACTTCCCTCTGCGCCCTTCGACTCGACTGCCTCGACCGCATTTTTGAACAGGTTATAGATGATTTGAACGAGCATATCAAAAGAAGCATAGAATGGAGGCATATCATTCGGAACGAGTAATTCCCATTTGGTCGCTCGCTTATAGCATTCGGCGTCCATTAAGAATTCGAGTCGTTTCGCAAAGTCTAACATATCAATCCATTCTTCGTCTTTTCCTGCCTGATCCGGCTTGGCGAGCGTCAGCATCGTCGAGATTAAATCGTTTGCCCGCTCCAACTCTTTAATGGCGACATCCACCATGTCTTTATTGCTTTGCCCTTCTCGCGCCATCTGTAAAGTGATGTGCACCGGTGTGAGGGGATTTCGAATCTCATGGGCAATCCCTGCCGCCAATTGACCGAGTGATGCTAGTTTCTCCTGATGCAAGATCAACTGTTGCTGGCTCAACTGCTCACGCCTTGATGTTTCCATTCGCTGTGCATAGTCGTTATACGTATCGAGTAACGTCTCTACTTCTTTTGAACCGGTTCGCTCTAGGGAGATGGTTCCGAGTGATTGTTGCTTCTTAATATGATTGACAAGTTCCACGAGCGGATTGGTCAATGTTCGTGAGAGCAACAATCCGACAAGGATGCTCAAGAAGAAAGTGACAAGTGCAATCATCAAGTATTGCCAGCGAGTATCGTAGACCGTCTCATACACGGAATCGTTCTGATGTTTCGCAAGCATGCTCCACCCACTGACTCGGGCATCTGGCTCATACATTAACGTATCTTCTTCCGTGCTTAAAATCGTACGTGTACTCCGCCCTAACACATCGTCAATGACTTCACGTGACACTCGGCGTTCTGCATCTGTGACCAAATTGAACGAAGTCGTCAACACTTCTCCTTGTTCGTCCAACAAATAAAGAATCATGTCATCATTCGCGGATTCGAGCGATCGACGGTATAAGTCAGAGTTGAGCACACTGATACTTCCACCAAAAATACCGACCGGTCGGTTATCTTCAATGACAGGAACGTATAAGAACGTCCCCATGTCGCCGCTAATCATGATCGGGTCACTCATATATAGCTCTTTCCCACTCGCCGTCAACACTTCTTTAAACTTTGGATCACGTTTAATGACAGATGAAGAGACTTGACGCTCTGAATACCATTTAAACGAGTTCTTATTGACGTCATAATAGAAAATCGAAGTAAAACTTGTCCGTTGATTCAAATAGCCTGTTCGAATCCGTTCCTCAATCCACGGCTCGTTTCCGACGTAAGCTCCTAGGTAAACCAAATCTTCATACAGTTTTCCAAGTCGGGACTCGACATTTTCAATGCTATCGTCAATCGCGTAGTCAAACTGCTCTTTTGCGAGCTCTTCTGCACGAGACACCGTGACGCGATCAGCAGAAAAGGCAAGTGACGAGATGACAAGTGCTAGAATAATGATGATGATGAAAGTGATTTGGAAAAAATATGATTTTCTAAGTTCACGCAACTGTTTCATTCGATTCACGATGTCCCTCCTTTCTAACCTAAAAATTATAGCATGAATACACGCAAATCTTTTCGTATTTTCGAAACAATGTTAGACTAATACGTATGAAAGCACTTCGAAAGGAGCCTTCGTCTTCATATGAAAGTTAAAAAAATTAGTCCACGCGGATATTGCTATGGTGTCGTTGATGCCATGAAACTCGCAAATGAGGCGGTTGCAAATCCCGATTTGCCACGCCCGATTCATATACTTGGAATGATCGTTCATAACCGTCACGTCACACAGGCGTTCGAAGATCTCGGTGTCAAAACGGTTGACGGGGAGGACCGGATGCAGGCGCTTGAAACCATCGATCGCGGAACGGTCGTTTTCACAGCGCATGGGATTTCCCCACTCGTCCGCAAACGTGCCATTGAAAAAGGATTGACGATTGTCGATGCCTCTTGTCCTGACGTACTCGTCACACACGACTTGATTCGTGAAAAGACGGCAGAAGGATATGATGTCATCTATATTGGAAAACACGGGCATCCAGAACCAGAGGGTGCGATCGGTGTCGCACCCGACCATGTTCATTTAATTCAATATGAACATGAAATCGATCAGTTACCGAGTCGTTTATTCGACCGGAAAATTCTTGTGACAAACCAGACGACGATGAGTCAATGGGACGTCTCCACACTGATCGAGACAATCCAAGCCCGCTATCCGCACGTTGAAGTGCATAACGAAATTTGTAATGCGACTCAAGTCCGCCAAGAAGCCGTCGCCGAACAAGCGGGTGACTGTGAATTGTTGATCGTCGTCGGAGATCCAAAATCAAATAACTCGAATCGCTTGGCACAAGTCTCAAAAGAGATTGCCGGCACAAATGCATATCGTATCGGCGATTTGAGCGAGCTTGATTTGAACTGGCTAGAGGGCGTTGAGACCGTCGCTGTGACATCTGGTGCCTCTACACCGACACCAATCACGAAGAAGGTCATCGACTTCTTGTCACAGTACGACCCAGACGATTTGAGCACACATGATAAAACACCATATCTCGAACTTCGCAGTATCTTACCGAAAGTAAAAGCATTGCGTAAGTGAAGGAATCCCCCATTCTCTCAGAGGATGGGGGATTTATCGTTTTATTTAAATTGGAACGGGTTCGTGTTCGCTTCGGAAATGATCAAATCGACATCGATTTTCGCTTTCTGAAACTTCTCTGCGAGCACATCGACAACGCCTTGCTTCATCACGCTCTCAACGTGATGGCCCGGGTCTACGACCGCGAGTCCTAACGCCATCGCATCATGAGCTACATGGAAGTATAAATCACCTGTCACGTAGGCATCTGCACCTTTGAAGTGCGCAGCGGAAACATATTTGTTTCCGTCCCCTCCAAGGACGGCCACTTTTTCAATCAAGCGCTTCGAATCTCCGACGAAACGCACACCCTCCACGCCAAAGCTCGTCTTCACATGTTCGGCAAACTCTTCAAGTGTCAAAGCCTGTCCAAGTTTACCAATGCGTCCTAGACCGTAGACATGCCCTTCAATCTCATCTCGAATCAAGTCGTAAGCCACTTCTTCGTACGGGTGAGCATCTTTCATCGCTCTTAAGACTCGTTTCTTCTGACTTTCGCGAACGACCGTCTCAATCCTCACCTCGTTCACTTGTTCCGTCTCATTTGGTGTGCCTATGAACGGTGTCGTCCCTTCGAGCGGCGTGAACTGCCCCGTACCAGCCACACGGAACTGACAATCCGCATAGTCTCCAATATGTCCGGCACCTGCTTTGCCTAATGCACGGGAAACGTCTTCTGCGTGTGTTTCCGGAACGAATACGGTTAGTTTATAAACCGGTTCCTCATACTTCGGCACGAGTACTTTCGTATCGTGTAATCCGATTGCCTCGCTCATCCAATCGTTCACACCGCCCACACAGACATCTAAATTCGTGTGTGCTACATAGACCGCAATGTCATGCTGAATACATTTCATCGTGATTTTCCCTGCCGTGGAGCGATCGTTGACTTGAGATAACGGGCTAAAGATAGGCGGATGATGTGCAATGATCAAGTCCACTTCTTTCTCGATTGCTTCGTCTACGACCGATTCAAGCACATCGAGCGTCACCATGACCCGTTTGACCTCTTTGTTCAGCGATCCGATTTGCAAGCCGATTTTATCACCTTCGACAGCTAAGTGTTTTGGCGCAAACTCTTCAAACAACTGAATCACTTGATTGCCGTTCGCCATTACTGACTCACCTCTCTCATTTTGTCACGCATCCGTTTGAATTCGACCTGTTTTTGAACTAACGCCTCTGATTGAATGCCATCTGCCATTTGACCGAGTACGTATTCGAGCTTATCCGCTTCACGACTCCATTTCAGTTTGAACGGTTCAGGGCGTTCCTGAATCAAATATGGGCCGAACAACAGTTGCCAAGTCCGCTCATTTAGAACGTCACTGTAAATCGTCTCAGTCCCTTTTTCGCCGACGAGAATCTCATATACCTTATCATTTTCTTCGACAATCGCTTCTTCGACGAGAACGTAACCATTCTCAAGCAACCAGCTCCGAACGTGTTGTCCATCGACATTCGGTTGAAGAATAAGACGCTCGACTGCACCGAGCTTCTCTTTTCCAGACTCCAGAATCGAACGAATCAAACTGCCTCCCATCCCACAAATCGAGATACAAGTCGCTTCGTCTTCTTGAAGCACGGCGAGACCATCGCCTAGTCGCACATCGATGACTTCTCGTGCTCCAATCAAATCTACTTGCGCTTTTGCGGCCTCCATTGGACCGACATTTACTTCACCTGCAATCCCCTTTGAAATGATTCCTTGTTGAAGGGCATAACATGGTACATATGCGTGATCTGATCCGATATCGGCGAGCACACTTCCTTTAGGAATATAATCGACAACCTGCTTCAAGCGGCGGTCTAAGATGACACGTTCTTGCATGTAAGACAACTCCTTTGTTCTACTTCTTCCTTAGCGTATCGAATTCTCTAGACTTCGACAACAAAAAACGCACCCCGTTACGGAGTGCGCCATCTCTTATTGTTCAATCAACCAGTTTGCAAGCACTTCTGCTTCTTCAGCTGAAGCAAGACCTGCAGGCATCGCACCTTGTCCGTTGACAATGATGTTTGCGATTTCTTCTGGTGAAAGACGATCGCCAACACCAGTAAGTGCTGGACCAACGCCACCTTCAAGGTTTCCGCCGTGGCAACCTGTGCAACCCTTCGCTGCATATAACTCTTCTGGGTTCATTTCAGTGACTGCTGGACCTTCAGCCGCTTGTTGCGCCTGATTCACACCAAAATACGATAATGATACCATGGCAATAATTGCGACGATTGCGATTGCCGCAAACGGTAACAATGGATTACGCATTGTAGTTCCCCCTCATGTTCATTCCAAATTTCTATCCAACACTATTTTACTCAAAAAATAATAAAGAAGGAAGGAAAATCACTCATTTTCCTTCCTTTCTTCTAAAACTTCACACTTTATTCAAATATGAAATCAATCGAGGAAGTCTTTCAAGCGTTTGGAACGACTCGGGTGACGTAATTTACGAAGCGCTTTCGCTTCGATTTGACGAATCCGCTCACGCGTGACGCCGAACACTTTACCGACTTCTTCAAGTGTACGAGTACGACCATCGTCTAAACCGAAACGAAGACGAAGAACGTTTTCTTCACGGTCCGTCAACGTATCGAGAACGTCTTCTAACTGTTCTTTCAACAACTCATAAGCTGCCGCATCTTGTGGCGCCATCGCATCTTGGTCTTCAATGAAGTCACCGAGATGTGAATCGTCTTCTTCCCCAATCGGTGTCTCGAGCGATACCGGTTCTTGCGCGATTTTTAGAATCTCACGTACTTTTTCAGGTGTGAGTTCCATCTCTTTCGCAATTTCTTCTGGAGACGGTTCGCGACCGAGATCTTGGAGCAATTGACGTTGGACACGAATCAATTTGTTGATTGTTTCAACCATGTGGACAGGGATCCGGATGGTACGGGCTTGGTCAGCAATCGCGCGTGTGATTGCTTGACGAATCCACCATGTCGCATAAGTCGAGAATTTGAACCCTTTCATATAGTCGAATTTCTCGACCGCTTTGATGAGGCCCATGTTCCCTTCTTGAATCAAATCAAGGAAGAGCATTCCACGACCGACGTAACGTTTCGCAATCGAAACGACGAGACGTAAGTTCGCTTCTGCAAGACGTTTTTTCGCCTCTTCGTCTCCTTGCTCGATTCGTTTCGCAAGCTCCGTCTCATCTTTTGCACTGAGAAGGTCGACACGTCCGATTTCTTTTAGATACATTCGAACCGGGTCGTTAATTTTAATGCCAGGTGGTACCGATAAGTCGTTTAAGTCGACTTCTTCATCTTCTTTTTTCGCAGGTGTTTCCTCTGCGTCAGCTGCGTCCTCTGTGACACGAATATCTTTTGCTTCTAAATCTTCGATGAAGTTATCAATGAAATCCGAGTCCACCTCAAAATGACTGAGGCGATCTTGAATCGCTTGCATTGAGACGACGCCTTTTTTCTTCCCTAACTTTTCGAGCTCTTCTATGGCGTTAAATAAATCCTCTTTCTTCTTCTCTGCCATCTAGCAGTTCAACTCCTTCCAAACTTCATCCACGTTCATCGTTCTCGTAGACGACGACTACGGGCAATCAATTCTTGTAGCTTGGACGCCTGGTCAACAATACTTTCGGCGTCTTGTGCGATTTCCCTTTTTGCACGCTCGATTTGACGTTGCTCCTCATAACTGTTTATGACCCGAATATATTCGTCTAAAACATCTTCAGACAGTTCATCCGGTCCAGCCATCAGTCGAATCTCCGCAAAGCGCATCGCATAATCGGGACGCTGGTCGCAGTAACGCTCCATAAATGGCGGCGTTACTTGGTCAAACTCGTCTTGTGTCATCGTCTCTGAGACGATTTCATACAATGCCGATCCTAACATACGATGTATTTCATCTTGATAACGAAGCCCTAGACGGTCACGCACGAATCGAACTTGTTCCGGTCCAGTCAACATGGCACGCAACAAATATTTCTCTGCTTTCATCCAGCGCGGTTCACCTGTTTTACTCGAACGCTTTCGTACGGGTTCAGCAGGTTCCATCGTACGGACTGGTGTTGATTCGCTTGACGTCGGACGAGGGATTCTCGAACGAAGGGTCTCAAGCGGAATCTCAAATTCATCCGACAATTTTTTCACGTATAAATCTCTTCGAATCGAATCATTCGTCTTACCGATCTCTTCAAGCATAGATTCAATAAAACGAATCCGTTCTCCTTCTCGATTCAAGTTTTTTCCTCGTCTGAGCATACGATTCATGAAATCAAGAACACTCAACTGCTCAGTCTCGACAAACTGTTGCCAGTGCGTTGCCCCATGTTGACGAATATAATCATCTGGGTCCGTCTTCTCCGGTAATGGCAAAATTTGTACATCAAGAGGTGATGACTCTAATAAGCGAATGACTTTTTGAGTCGCCTCTTGTCCTGCATGGTCTCCGTCATAACAGATGATGACTTCTTCCACGATGCGAGACAATGCTCTTGCATGTTGTGGAGAGAACGCGGTACCAAGTGATGCCACGACTTCTTGTATACCCGCTTGTGCGACTTGTAAGACATCTACGTTACCTTCTACGAGGAAGACTCGCTTTTTCTTTCGCATCGTTGCACGGGCTTGTGAGAAGCCAAATAGCAATTCGCTCTTGTTGAATAACGGTGTTTCCGCCGTATTCACGTATTTTGGTTGTCGGTCATCAATCGCACGTCCGCTGAAGCCAACAATGGTGCCGTCTCGATCCGCAATCGGAAAGACGACCCGACCTTCAAATCGGTCAAAATATTCACCGGATTTTGACTTTGAAATCAAACCTGCCTCAACCATCACTTCTAAATCAAACCCACGCCGCTCCAACAACTCGACAGTAAAGCGCCGTTGGTCTGGGGCAAATCCAATCCGATATTGCGCAATCGTCTCTTCCGTTAAATCACGATTTCGCAAATACGTTAATCCCACTTCGCCAGCTTCTGTCTTCATCAAGACTTCATGGTACAAGTCAGCGACAAGTCGGTGCGCATCCCGCATCTGTTTGCGCCATACTTGTTCACGCGTTAGTTCTTCGTCCCCTTGTATGCCGTCTACTGAAATGTTCGCACGCGTTGCTAAGCGTTCGACTGTCTCAGGAAAAGACAACCCTTCGGTCTCCATCACGAACGTAAACACGTTCCCTCCGGCTCCGCAGCCGAAGCAGTGATACATCCCTTTTTCAGGTGAAACGGAAAAAGACGGTGAATTTTCGGAATGGAAAGGACATAACCCGACAAGTCGATGTCCTTGTTTCTTTAATTCGACACGCTCGCCAATCAATTCTACGATATCGGTCGCTTGCTTCACTTCTGCGATGACTTCATCTGGTATCCGTGGCATCTTGACCACTCCCTGTTTCCAATCTCGCAACGAAACGGAACGCTGATCACGTTCCGTTTCACTGTACTGTCAATACTCTATTATACCCTCTCAAAGCAACGATTACTAATTGAAACACTTATTCAAATTAGTCGTCTTTGGATTGCTCGAGATGACGCAAAATAATACCCGCCGTCTCTTCGACCGCCTTATTCGTCACGTCGATGACTTCACAACCGATTCGCTCATAAATGCCACGAGCATATTCAAGCTCTCGATTGATTCGTTCGAGTTGAGCATAGTCCGCTTCTGGCTTCAAACCGAGTGACTTGAGTCGCTCCATCCGAATCGAAATCAACTTCTCTGGTGAGATGATCAATCCGACACATCGCTCTGCCGGCAAATCAAACAACTCCTCAGGCGGTCGTGATTCTGGAACGAGTGGAACGTTGGCAACCTTGTATCGTTTTAATGCTAAATATTGGGATAATGGCGTCTTAGACGTTCGCGAGACACCGACAAGTACGATGTCGGCTTTTTTAAGCCCACGCGGGTCCCGACCGTCATCATACTTGACCGCAAATTCCATGGCCTCGATTTTGCGGAAGTAATCATCATCTAATCGATAGATGAGTCCCGGTTTTTCACGCGGGGCCTCTTTCAATTGTCCCGATAACACATCAAGTAAATCACCGAGCAGGTCGACCGTCTTGACTTGGTGTTCTTCCCCGAGTCTCATGAGAAGAGCCCGATGCTCTTCGTTGACGAGCGTGAATGCAATGAGCGCCTGTTGCGCTTTCGCTTGTGTGACAACATCGATAATCGTCTGCTCATCCTCAACGAATGGGATGCGGAGCGTTTCGATTGCATTCTCATGGAATTGGATACTCGCTGCACGGACGACAAGTTCACACGTCTCCCCGACCGAATCACTTACAACAAATACGAGTTGTTTCGTAGTCAAATCGGTTTCCTCCTCAAATCGACTCATCGTTCGCTAACGCAATGAGCACCTTTGTCATGTTGGTCTTCGTCATCCGACCGAGAACAATTAGTTTCCCGTCCTTCTCTTCAACGACCGGCATGGCATCGATTTGCTTTTCAATCAATTTCATGCCCGCACGGATTAATGTCTCGGTTTTCTCGCATACTGTGATGTTCGGCATACGTGTCATGATGACATTGACAGGTAATTGATCCAAGTCTTGGTTCCCGATTGCAGCACGGAGTAAGTCTTTACGAGACAATACTCCCACTAGTTCCCGGTCACGTCCGACAACGAACAGTGAGCCCACATCTTCTAAAAATAACGTGACAATCGCATCATATACCGTCATCTCATCTCGTACGACTTTTGCAGAGGACATGAAGTCCCCTACAGTCAACGAGTCTAACTTTTCACGGAGCATCGACGAATTCCGTTTGCCAACGAACGTGTAGCCGACGCGAGGTCTAGCTTCAAGTATTCCTGTCATCGTCAAAATTGCAAGGTCTGGACGCAAGGTCGCACGAGTGAGCGATAATTCCTGGGCGATTTGTTCCCCTGTAATCGGTCCATTCTCTTTTACAATCTCGACGATTTTTTGTTGGCGTTCATTCAGTTGCATAGCCAACCCCCTCTAGTTTGTTCAGAGTACGAGCGCGTTGAAGTCTGCGACACTCTTAATCGTCGTAGCAAGTCGGTTCATTTCGTGGAGTCGGTTTTGGCGTACCGCCTCGTCATCACTCATGACCATCGTATGTTCAAAATACTGCATAATTGGTGATTCGAGTGTTTGAAGAAGTTGAAGCGCTTTGTTATAGTCTCCCGCTTGAACGGCCTTCGTCGCTTCAGGAGCTGTCTGTTCAATCGCTTCATGTAACGCAACCTCTTGGTCATTTTCAAACAATGAAGGATCAACGTCTCCCTGCTCACCTTTTTTCGAGATATTGACGACGCGTGAGAGTTGTTCAATCAACGATTTAGCGTCCGTAGAGACGAACTGTTGAATCGCCTGTGCACGAGCATCGAGACGGTCGACCGTAAGCGTTGTCGTCAACACTGCATCGATCACATCATAACGTACCTGCTGTTCTTGCAGGCGATATTTCAAGCGAAGTTTAAAGAACTCGACGAGCTGTGCCTTGACTTGTTCTTTATCGGCTTCATAGAGTCCTGCTTCCAGTTGTAATTCGACAACTTTCGAGAGAAGTTTGTCGATTGAGAGATTAATCTTCCAATCGCCAAGGATTTGGACGACGCCTTGAGCTTGACGACGAAGTGCGAACGGGTCCTGTGAACCGCTCGGAATCATTCCGATGCCAAAGAACGCAGCAATCGAATCGAGTTTGTCTGCGAGAGCAAGCACCGCACCTGTCGCTGTCTCAGGAGATGCATCTCCTGCGAAACGTGGCATATAGTGCTCACGAATCGCAGCAGCCACTTCTTTGTCCTCCCCTTGTTGAAGCGCGTACTTCTCTCCCATGATTCCTTGGAGTTCAGTAAACTCGTAAACCATCTGGCTGACGAGGTCAAACTTGTGGATTGCACCAGCACGATTCACTTTTTCAAGATCCGCATCAAAGAGTGGTGCAAGGGTTTGTGCGATTTCTGTCACGCGACGTGCTTTCGCTCCAGTCGTTCCCAATTTTTCATGGAAGACGATTCGGTCGAGACGAGCAAGCTGGTCATCGATTTTCGTCTTCTTATCCTCTTCATAGAAGAAGACGGCATCCGCAAGACGCGCACGAATGACTTTTTCGTTTCCGCGTGCGACGTTTTCAAGATGATCGGCATTTCCGTTTCGAACGGTGACGAAATAATTTTTCAACGTTCCATCGACATATACCGGGAAATAACGTTGGTGCTCTTTCATCGTCGTGATGAGTACTTCTTCTGGTAAGTCAAGATACGTCTCATCGAACTCACCAAAGAGGGCAGTCGGCCATTCGACTAAGTTTGTGACTTCTTCTAACAAGTCAGCATCAAGTGGGATCGTCCATCCTTGGTTTGTCGCAAGCGCTTGGATTTGACGTTCAATTTCTGCTTTACGCGCTTCGTAACTTGCCATGACAAAAGCAGCATCTAGCGCTTCCACATATTCAGCTGGTGAATGGACGACGACGTCTCCTTTACTGAGGAAGCGATGTCCTCTCGTCACGTTCCCTGTCTTCACGCCTTCAATCGTAAAGTCGATGACATCCTGACCGAAGAGGGCAATCAACCAACGAATCGGACGCATGTAGCGTAAACTGCTCGTTCCCCACTTCATGTTTTTCGGGAACGTCAAGCTTCGAACAACGTCTTCAAGACCACTTAACAAAGAACCTGTTGCCTGTCCCTTTTCATGACGCTCCGCGAAGACATACTCGACTCCCTTTTCTTCCGCAAAGTATAGGTCTTCCACTGACAATCCACGACCACGGGCAAATCCTTCTGCCGCTTTCGACCAGTTCCCTTCTGCGTCTTGAGCAATCTTCTTCGCAGGTCCGCGAAGTGTTTCCGTCAAATCTTGTTGTGTTTCCGCCACATCATGAACGATTACAGCTAAACGACGAGGTGTCGAATATACTTCGATTGATCCAAACTCAACTCGCGCTTCTTTCAAGAACGAGGCGATTCGTTCTCCTAACTGTTTTTCTGAACGCAAGACGTATTGAGCCGGAAGCTCTTCCAATCCAATCTCTAGTAAAAGGTCACGCATTCAAGTCACCTGCTTTCTCTTGTTTCAAAAGTGGGAAACCGAGACGCTCCCGTTCTTCAATAAATTTAGAAGCACATGCACGTGACATATTACGGACGCGTTGAATAAATCCAGTCCGCTCTGTCACAGAAATCGCGCCTTTTGCGTCTAACAAGTTGAACGTATGTGAACATTTCAAAATGTAGTCGTACGCAGGGAAGACAAGATTCTCTTCAAGAGCACGTTTTGCTTCCTTCTCATATGTGTCAAATAGCGTAAAGAGCATATCGACATCTGATAATTCGAACGTATATTTTGAGTGTTCGAACTCAGGCTGATAGAAGATATCTCCATACTTGAATCCGTCTGTCCAAACGAGGTCGAAAACGCTCTCGACTTCTTGAATGTACGAAGCGAGACGTTCGAGACCGTATGTGATTTCAACAGCAATCGGATCACACTCGATGCCACCGACTTGTTGGAAATACGTGAATTGCGTGATTTCCATCCCGTTTAACCATACTTCCCAACCGAGACCGGCTGCTCCGAATGTCGGATTCTCCCAGTTATCCTCAACGAAGCGGATATCATGTTCGAGCGGGTTAATTCCGATCAACTCGAGACTTTCTAAGTACAACTCTTGGATGTTGCTCGGAGAAGGCTTCATGATGACTTGGAACTGATGATGTTGATACAGGCGGTTCGGGTTCTCCCCGTAACGTCCGTCAGCCGGGCGGCGCGACGGTTCTGTGTAACAGACATTCCAAGGTTCTGGTCCTAGCGTTCTTAATGTAGTCATTGGGTTTAACGTACCTGCCCCTTTTTCCACATCATACGCTTGCATCGTCAAACAACCTTTCGATGCCCAAAAGTTTTGTAGCGTGAGAATGATTTCTTGCATAGTCATATGCTTCATAGATGACACCTCCAATAGTATTGAAACGACAAAAAACGCCCCTATGTGCCTAGCACATAGGGACGGGATTGATTCCCGCGGTTCCACCCTACTTGCCCCAATCATTGGGACCACTCTTAACAAGATGTGGGCGCTCTGGAATCGCCATTCACTCTTCTCATGACGCTCGGCTCACACCACCCCGAACTCGCTTCATTCATGACATGAAGAGTTACTTATTTCCTTCATCGCGCACGCTATTTCATTGTCTAATCGTAACTCATCGTATCGAATTCACTTTAAAAAGTCAATCCTCATTCAGATGAAGTCGAATCATTTGATCGAGCACTCGCTTCGTCTTCAGTCGCAATCCGCTATACGATTCCATGTACGCATCGAACAGTTGACGCAATAGGAGTCTCGACTCGTTTGACAACGGCACGTTCCGAAATTCCGACAGTTCGTGCTTGCTCATCAAATAGAGTAGTTTGGCTAGGCGCTCTGACAATTGAACCGATCCTTCTTCTCGGTGGCGACCACATAAAAATCCTCCGGATGCGACCGAGAAATACATCGGGTCCGTCACGTCCCCGCAGCGGACACATCCGGTCAGCACAGGAGAAACACCCAGAAGATGTAGCATGCGCAGTTCTATGTGATGCGTGATCACATCTGGGTCCATTCCTGCATTCAATGCTTGAAGCGCGTCCTGTAAAATCCGGAATAACGGACGATTTTGTACGCGATCCTCGACAGATCGGTCGACGAGCTCTAACCAATACATCGCGTACGCCATCCGATCGACATCTTTGCGAACCTCTGGATAGGACGTCATGACATCAGATGATTTTAACTGAGCGAGTCCTCGGCTAGACGGGAAAATATAAACACCTTCTACAAACGGTTGGCTCGAGGCATGGAACCGACTTCCCGGTTTCTTTGCGCCTCTTGCCATAATCGCAACTTTGCCAAGCTCTTCCGTAAACAATGTCACGACTTTATTCGATTCACCATAATTAACGGTACGAATGACGATTCCCGTGACTTTTTGTAACATGGCTTAGTACTCGTCGTCGCGGAAACCGAGGTCACGAAGCTGACCCATCTTGTTACGCCAGTCTTTTTGAACTTTGACCCAAAGGTTCAAATACACTTTCGTACCGAGAAGCGCCTCGATATCTTGTCGGGCATCTGTTCCGATTTCACGAAGCATCGTCCCTTTTTTGCCGATGATGATTCCTTTTTGCGAATCACGCTCTACCATGATCACCGCTTCGACATCAATCATCTCGGAGTTTTCACGTTTCTTGATTGATTCGATTGCAACAGCAATTGAGTGCGGGACTTCGTCACGTGTCTTATGCAACACTTTTTCGCGAATCATCTCAGAGATGATAAAACGCTCCGGGTGGTCTGTCACTTGATCGGCCGGATAATACATCGGTCCTTCAGGTAACAGTTTCTTGATTTCTCCTAGGAGCGGTTCGACGTTATTGCCTTGCAGTGCTGAAATCGGTACATACGCTGCAAAGTCCAACTCATTCGTGTATTGCTCAATCACTTTTGGAAGTTCATCCGGATGAATCAAATCGATTTTGTTCATCACCAAAATGATTGGTGTGTCGAGTCCTTTCAGTTTTTCGATGATGAAGTCATCACCTGCACCGCGAGGTTCCGTCACATTCACCATAAAAAGAATCGCATCGACTTCGCGAAGGGCGTTTGTCGCCACTTTCATCATGAAGTCTCCGAGGCGATGTTTCGGTTTATGGATTCCCGGTGTGTCGATGAAAATGATTTGGGAATCATCCGTCGTATACACACCTTGTACTTTGTTTCGTGTCGTTTGTGGTTTATCCGACATGATGGCAATCTTTTGTCCGATCACGCGGTTAAGGAATGTCGATTTACCGACATTTGGTCGACCGATGATCGACACGAAACCAGATTTAAAATCTTCTTGATACATAATGCACCTGCTTTCTCAATTTCAGAACTCTTAGTATAGCACGTTCCATAGTCTTGGACCGAATATAATGAGTGCTGTTACAGCGGCTCCTATAGAAGCGACGAGTACGGCTCCTGCAGCCACATCTTTTGCCTGTTTCGCGAGCGGATGGACCTCTTGTGTGACTAAATTGACCGCCCGCTCGATGGCAGTATTCATCAATTCTAAGCTGATGACCAACGTCACCCAGGCGAGAAGAACTAGATTTTCTAGTTTCGTCGTTTGTAACCATATCGCCACAGCGAAGACGAGTAAGGCCGCGATAAGGTGGATACGCATATTCCGCTCTGTACGAATGGCATGGAGGATTCCCTCGCATGCCACACGGAACGGTCTCACACGTTGCCTCGCTTCAACTCGAAGTGAGTAAGGACTTCTTCTTGTCTTGCGGTCATTTCCGCTTCTTCCTCTGGCGTCATATGATCGTATCCTAACAGATGAAGGAATCCGTGGATGGCCAAGAAACCGAGCTCCCGCTCGAACGAATGACCGTAGTCCGCCGCTTGTTCTCGGCAACGTTCCACTGAAATGACCAAGTCTCCGAGGAGATGTGGTTCATCCTCATCAAGCGTGAAATCCATCTCGTCTTCACCCATTTCATCAAAGGCAAAACTAATTACATCGGTCGGGGCATCTTTACCCCTCCATTCCCGATTCACTTCATGGATCTCTTCATTCGTTAAATACGTGACGGATAATTCACTCGGTTCTTCCACATCTTCTAATTGTGCGGCATGTTGTAAAATCGACTCGACAAGTTCGATTTGAGACACCGTTAACAATTCATGTTCATCGTTCGAGATGATTTGCATGCAATTCTCCCTCTTTCTTTAGCTCTGGATATTCAATTCGTTCATGGAACAAGCCCGTTAACGTCTCGCACGCACTCTCACCAACGCGCCAAATTTCTTTTGTCGTCAATTCACAGTCCTCAAACTGCCCATCTGCCAGCTTGTCTCGGATAATGGCACGAACGAGCATCCGAATTTTCTCAGGCGTCGGCTGTTTTTGCGAACGAACGGCTGCCTCGATCGAATCGACAATCATGACGACCGCCGCTTCTCGCGTTTGAGGTTTCGGACCAGGGTAACGGAATCGAGATTCCACAACGTCTTTCTCATGATCTTCTTTCGCTTTGACATAAAAATATTTCAATAAGGAAGTCCCATGATGCTGTTCAGCAATATCAATGATTTCCTTTGGTAATTTATAGCGTCGTAACAGATCGGCCCCATCATAAGGATGAGCCATGATGATATCCGCGGACTCTTCTGGCGTCAGTCGATCGTGCGGATTCCCTCCACCTTGTTGGTTTTCAATAAAGTGAAGAGGACGTTCCGTCTTTCCGAGGTCATGGTAATAACTCGCTACCCTTGCGAGCAAGCCGTCTGCACCAATCGCTTCACATGCCGATTCCGCCAAGTTTGCTACCATCATACTATGATGATATGTGCCCGGTGCTTCCATCAAAAGTTTGCGTAACAACGGATGTGTCGGACTCATCAACTCGACAAGTCGACCAGACGATAAGACGCCAAACCACGGTTCTAGGAAAGGTAAGAATCCAAACGTCAACACGATGGACAACAAGGCGCTAATGACGGCGAATCCAGAAAGATACATCGCCATTTCCCAAGTGATCTGAACGTTTCGTAATAAAAGTAACGCGATGACCATAATAATGTTCACGACACCGAGCAAGATCCCCGACAAGAACAAGCGCTTCCGCTGAATTTTCGGCTCGACTAAAAAGACAGCTAAAAAACTCCCGGTTGCGACGTACACTAACGTCATGAAATTCGTACTTTGTCCGAACGTGACGACGATACTACCCGCAATCATCGTAATGAAGGCAGATGCGAGCGCGACCCGTTCGTCAATCAAGATTCGGAGTAACAAAACGACGAAAGCGGTCGGCGCCAAGAGATAAGCATACGTCGTATAATCGACACCGATATATCCGACGCCGAAGAAGATACCAAGTTGTAAAAGAAGCAACCCATAGACAGTCACTAATATTTTTGGGCTCAATAATAAATCTTTAATCTTTGAACGGATGAGCATGAATAAGAAACCACCCGTCAACAATCCGCTCAACAAGAACGAGCCAAACAGTGGCGCGAGTGAACGGTTCGGATCGATTGCTCCAGTTAATTCTAGCTTCCGATAAATCTCACGTGTGACGACTTCTCCTTGACTAACAAGGAGTTGTCCCTCTTGAATGATGACAGGGTCGACCGCATCAACAGCCTCCTGCTCTTTTTGACGCGTCGCCTCAGAATCGAACACATAGTTCGGAACGATGAGTTCATCACTGAGCGTCTTCGCGATTGCACGGAATTCGAACGAGAGCGGTGATTGATCGACGATTGCAGCCGCACGATCTCGAGCAGCTGCGACTGCTTCATTACTCGTCTCGATCCGGTCGTCCATCACTTGTTGCAACGCCGTCACCGTCACGTCTTCGACGGTTTGCCGAGTGTCTTCCGTCGCCTCAAGAAGTGAGTTTAGTTCTTCGTCTGCGAGAATCCCGTTCGCCTCCGTCGAATTCAAACGGCTCTTAATATCCGCAAGTTCCGTCTCGTCGTCCGTCTGATCGAACGCTGCAAACAATTGCTCGACTTTCGCAATCTGTTGGTCAGCAAATTCTCTTCGGAGCGAGAACTGGCTACCGACGCCGTTCGTCACTTCTTGTTTCAACCGTTCAGTCGCCACTCGGTCCTCGACTGTGATCGGAGACCGGATGTCTTGTTCAGCAATCCCTAGTGGTTCCACACTGATGATGGACGGGCGCACGGTGAAGTAAAGAATTGCACCTAATAAGAGAAAGAAAATCAGCGAAATCGTCGCGACTGTCCAATGTTTAGCTTGCTGCATTCGTGCCCCCCCTTTCACGATCAATGACCTCTTTCACTTCCTTACTTGAGGTCTGTACTATAGGCGTTAATGATTTTCTTGACGAGTGGATGGCGGACGACATCAGATGCGCTAAAGTGTTCAAAATGAATCCCGTCCACGCCCTCTAATAAGTGCAACGCCTCTTGTAAACCTGACGCCTTCCCTTTCGGTAAATCGACCTGTGTCAAATCCCCTGTGACCACCATCTTCGATCCGAATCCGAGTCGCGTCAAAAACATCTTCATTTGTTCTTTCGTCGTATTCTGTGCCTCGTCTAAAATGACAAATGCATCTTCTAGCGTACGTCCACGCATATAGGCGAGAGGCGCCACTTCGATTGTCCCTCGTTCTAACAATCGATTCGTCTGCTCCACACCATAAACGTCGAATAAGGCATCATATAACGGTCGAAGATATGGATCTACCTTCTCTTTTAAGTCACCTGGTAAAAATCCGAGGTTCTCGCCGGCTTCAACGGCAGGTCGCGTCAAGATAATTCGTTTCACTTGACCTTCTTTTAGCGCACGTGCTGCTAGAACGACTGCCAAATACGTTTTACCCGTTCCGGCCGGTCCAATTCCGAAGACAAGATCTCGTCGTTCAATCGCGCGAACATAACGACTCTGGCCAACCGTTTTGGCGCGAATCGGTTTCCCCTTGTTCGTCGTAAAGACGACACGCTCGTAATGCTCGAGCAATTCGTCTCCCTTTCCGACTTGAATATGTTGGATGACACTGATTGCGTCACTTTCATTGAGACGCGCACCTTTTTTCACCAATGTCTGTAACGTGATGATGACTTGCTTCGTCAATTCTAATGCCTCTCCTGTGTCAGCTTGGATAATCAATTCCTCGCCTCTCGGGATAAGCGCAACTTTCAATTCTGTCTCAATCGCTTGGAACACTTCATCTTTTGGTCCGAGTAAAGCTTGCGCTTCATTCGCATGTTCCATGACGAATGGTATTTTATCAGTCATAATCAATGGATACGTTGCCCCCTCTAAATATCGGTTATTCCTCTTTTACTTTAGCACTAACACGCCTATCGTGAAAGAAAGACCGCGTAATTTCCCCATGCAAAAGGCAGTAACACGAGGTTACTGCCTTTGCCTTACTTCTTTCGTTTCGAGACCGGAGGTTGTAACACCTCACTCCAAATGACCGCTTCCTGCATTCGCTTTTTCGAAACTTTCAGTTGTTTCGGTTTGGTCTTCTCCTGAATCGGAGGGATTTTTACTGCTTGCTCGAACTGCGCACTCACTTTCGGTCTCTCGACTTGACGTTCTTGAGGAACCCGTCGTTCTTCAGCTCGAGCGACTCGCCGTCTCACCTTTTGCGGCGTGGGTTTTTGCTCCGAATCATCAAACGCCGTTTCAATCTCTTTCATCACGTCTCCAACCGAATCCAAATAACGCTTAAGCTCACTGCTTTGAGGACGATCGCCAGAGGACGATGACTTTTCAAGACGCTTCATCACAGCCGAGGCGATCCCGAAAGCTGCTAACAAGAGTACCCAAAGTCCTTCCATATCAATCACTCACTATCTGATTCAGAATCGACAGGTGCCCCAATCGCTTTTCGCATTTCCGTATCTGCTTGTACGTTCAGGTAATTCACATAATCCATCACGCCAAGTTTACCATTACGCAACGCTTCTGCCATCGCGAGCGGAACTTCCGCTTCGGCCCCGACGACTTTCGCACGCATTTCTTCAACAGAAGACTTCATTTCCTGTTCGCGGGCAATCGCCATCGCACGGCGTTCTTCCGCTTTCGCTTGCGCAATCTTTTTGTCTGCTTCGGCTTGGTCAGTCTGCAAGACCGCACCGATGTTTTTACCGATATCGATGTCTGCAATATCAATCGATAGAATTTCAAACGCCGTTCCCGAATCTAACCCTTTCGTGAGTACGGTACGTGAAATCATATCCGGATTTTCTAATACATGTTTATGGTTGTTTTGCGAACCGATCGTTGATACGACCCCTTCGCCGACACGTGCGATAATCGTTTCTTCCCCCGCACCACCAACGAGACGGTCGATATTGGCACGTACCGTAATACGCGCTTTCGCTTTTACTTCAATCCCATCCATTGCCACACCGGCGATGAAAGGTGTTTCAATGACTTTCGGGTTAACGGACATTTGTACAGCCTCGAGCACGTTACGACCTGCCAAGTCAATGGCAGCAGCACGCTCAAATGATAATTCGATATTTGCTCGATGTGCCGCAATCAATGCGTTCACGACACGGTCTACGTTACCACCCGCTAAGAAATGACTCTCTAGCTGGTTCGTATTTAATTCGATGCCTGCTTTGACCGCTTTAATCAACGGGTTCACAATTTTTGATGGAATTACGCGGCGAAGACGCATTCCAATTAACGTGAAGATGGAGACATGGACCCCTGCTGCAAACGAACTAATCCATAGTCCGACTGGTACGAACGTGAAGAACACGGCAAGCGCAATCAATCCTCCACCTGTGATGAGTAACGTCGTCAATAGTTCTGGTGTCATTCTGTTACATCCTCCTTCGGTTCTATAAAGGTCCGAACGACAATCCGCCCTGAATCCACTTTATATACCTGAATTTTTGTCTGCTGATCGAGATAGCCACCCTCTGTCACGACGTCGATACGCTCTCCGTCGATTTCGGCAGTACCGGCCGGGCGAAGTGGTGTTAACGTCACACCTACTTTCCCAAGAAGTTGTTTACGGTCATCATGGGACAAGTAACCTTTTTCGGTCGATGTCGAATCTGTCAAAATCAACCCTTTATAAATGAGCGGTCGATTCGTACTTAATCGGCGATATGCCCAGAAACCGAGTCCAGTGAGCACCGCTGCCGCCAAACCGATTGAGAGCCATAGCTGACCGATCGTCGCACCCGCCATAATCAAGCTGGCAACGACCGCTCCGATCCCAAGCAAACCGAACAATCCAAACCCTGCAACGAACACTTCAATTCCAAGAAGGACGACTCCGACAAAAAAGACTGTCAGAATCACTCCGAGACCAAATGTCATCGTCTTGCTACCCCCTTCCAAATTCAAAGCTATCTCCTATCTCTAGTGTATACGAAACAAGATTGAATGTGGTTTCAGAATACGCAAAAAAAAGCAGAAACTTTCGGTTTCCCGAAAAGTTCTGCTTTTTCATCAATTCGTCAATTGTTGTTTGACGATTCGGTTCACAAGACCACCGTCTGCCTTGCCTTTGACTTGCGGCATGACGACGCCCATCACCTTACCCATATCAGATGGAGCGGATGCGTTCGTTTGAGCAATTGCTGCTTGGACGATCGCAGTCACTTCATCTTCTGAAAGTTGTTCAGGCATATAGGCTTCTAGGACGACAATCTCTTCTGCTACTTTGGAAGCAAGGTCTTCACGACCAGCGCTTTCGAATTCTCGGAGGGAGTCTCTGCGCTGTTTCATCTCTCGGTTGAGCACCGTGAGTTCCTCTTCCTCGGTAAGATCTTGACGACCTAGTTTGATAGCCTCATTTTGGAGCGACGCTTTTACCATCCGGATCGTCGTGAGACGATCTTTCTGTTTAGCGCGCATGGCTTGCTTCATGTCGTCCGTCAAGCGTTCTTGAAGACTCATGAGCCAACACCCTCTCTACACAATGAAACTGGAATCAGAATTTCTTACGCTTACGCGCAGCTTCTGATTTCAATTTACGTTTTACGCTTGGCTTTTCGTAGTGACGACGTTTACGAACTTCGGCAAGTGTGCCATCTTTCGAAACACCGCGTTTGAAACGACGAAGAGCGTCTTCAAGCGATTCGTTTTTACGGACACGAGTTTCCACTAGTTTTCCCTCCCTCCGAATTACACGACTAAGGAAACGTGTTTCACACGTCATATCATATTATAGTGAAATTAAGTCGTGTGGTCAACCACTTATTAATAGTCGCTGTCTGAACGTCCACCAGTGACGATTGCGATACCAGCTGAAGCACCGATACGTGTCGCACCAGCATCAATCATCGCTTTCGCGCCTTCGAAGTCACGAACACCACCTGAGGCTTTTACGCCGAGGTCTGGTCCGACTGTTTCACGCATGAGACGAATGTCTTCGACCGTTGCGCCACCAGTTGAGAAACCAGTTGATGTTTTGACGAAATCTGCTCCAGCTTTTACTGAAAGTTCAGCAGCTTTCTTGATTTCTTCTTTTGTAAGCATGCACGTCTCAAAGATGACTTTGACGAGTGTACCGTTTGCCGCTTCGACAACCGCACGAATGTCACGCTCTACGAGATCGTAGTCGCCGTCTTTGAGCGCTGCGATGTTGATGACCATATCTACTTCATCCGCACCGTTTGCAATCGCATCTTTTGTTTCGAATGCCTTCACTTCAGGAGTGTTCGCTCCGAGTGGGAAACCGATGACTGTACATACTTTCACGTCGTCATCTGATTGAAGTTGCTCTGCAGCATATTTGACCCATGTCGGGTTGACACAGACACTTGCGAACTTATATTCGAGTGCCTCTGCACAAAGTTTTGTAACTTGATCTTTTGTAGTTTCAGCTTTTAAAGCTGTGTGGTCGATATAACGGGCTAATTCCATTATTCATTTCCTCCTCTGACAAATAAGTCTGACATCTAACATATTACCACGTTTTTTCGAGATGTAACAGCTTTCAAACTCAAATGAGTTGACGACGTTTGCGAGCGACGACCCAGCTATTCCAACTGAAGAAGAAGATGGCTAGCCAAATACAAGTGAATGCGAAGACGTGATATGCCGTGAACGGTTCATGATACATGACGACCCCGATTATCAGACTGATGGTCGGTGCGATAAATTGAAGAAAACCGACGAGCGTAAACGGGATATGTTGTGCCCCGTATCCAAACAAAAGAAGCGGGAGCGCCGTCACAACACCCGTCCCTAGTAATGCGACCCAAATCATCGGTGACATGTCAAAGGCAACCTGGTCTTTGACGACCTGATTGCTGAGAAAGATGAGCGCGACAGGAACGACAGCTAACGTCTCAATCCCGAGACTCACGGTTGAAGCGAGAGGTCGACGTTTCTTCACCATCCCATAAAAACCGAACGTACTCGCTAATACGAACGAGATCCACGGAAACGAACCATACCCAAGCGTCAAGACGAGGACGCCGATCGACGCGATCCCAACCGCCATCCATTGGACTCGATTTAATGATTCCCGAAAGACGAGCACGCCTAACACCATACTGACAAGCGGGTTAATGTAATATCCGAGGGATGCCTCGATAATATAACCGTGATTGACAGCCCATATGTACACAAACCAGTTTGCACTGACGATGAATCCGTTCAACATGAATGCGTTTCGTGTGGCAGGGTGGCGAAGAGCGTAACCGAACTCTTTCCACTGATTCGTCCATCTTAAGACGAGTAAAATAAATAAAAAGGACCAAACGATACGATGTGCCAAAATTTGTCCACTCGGCACTTCCTGCAAAAACTTCCAATAGATTGGGAGGACGCCCCACATGACGTAGGCCCCGATTGTCGTCCAAACTCCCTTATTCACACGTTCACCCGCTCTCTTTCAAGTTAAAAACAGTTTAGTCGATGAACGACTTCCGATACAAGGCTTTTGTCTCATGAAAAAAAGGACGCGAAAATCGCGTCCCTACTCATTATTGTTTGACTTGTTCAATAGCGGATAAAGCTTGTGCCAAATCCTCGATTAAATCATCGATATCCTCTAATCCGACCGAGATTCGAACGAGCCCGTCCGTGATCCCAAGTTCTGCACGGCGTTCGGCTGGAATCGACGCATGTGTCATACGAGCCGGAACACTGATTAGGCTTTCTACTGCACCTAAGCTTTCTGCGAGTGTGAAGTACTTCGTCTTCGCGACCATCATTTCCGCCGCCTCGGCCGAACCGACATCGAACGCAATCATCCCACCGAATCCACGCGCTTGAGACAAGTGGACTCGTTTTGCCTCTTCACTTGAGACACTCGGGTGTAGGACGCGTGACACGTTCTCATTCGATTGTAGGAAGTCGACCAACGCTCGTGCGTTCGATTCGATTTCTTCCATCCGAACGGCAAGCGTCTTGATTCCGCGAACGACGAGGAAGCTGTCTTGAGGTCCGAGTACTGCCCCGACCGAGTTTTGGAGGAATGCCAACGCTTCTCCTTGTTCTTCCGTACGTGCGACGACTAAACCTGCCACAACGTCACTATGACCACCTAAGTATTTTGTGGCACTGTGTAAGACATAGTCGGCGCCAAGGTCGATTGGATTTTGGAAGTAAGGGGTCATGAACGTGTTGTCCACTACGAGTAAGACGTCTGCCTCATCCGCAATCGTGCGCATTGCACGGATATCTGTCACATTCAAAAGTGGGTTCGTCGGCGTCTCCACATAGATCATTTTCGTGTTCGCTTGTAGCGCATCGCGAACCGCCGCTTCATCGGATGTGTCGACAAAAGTTGCCTCCAAGCCTCGTGACTGAAATACTCGATTGAATACACGGTACGTTCCTCCATATACATCAGACCCGACGATGACGTGGTCTCCAGATTTCAACAACATGAGTACGGTCGAGATGGCCGCCATCCCAGAACCGAATGCGAAACCTTGCACGCCGCCCTCGATATCCGCAATAAGCGTCTCAAGCGCAGTTCGTGTCGGGTTGGCAGATCGAGAATACTCGTAACCTTCCCGCAAGTTTCCGATCCCGTCTTGCTTGTATGTGCTCGTTTGATAAATCGGCGGTGTGACTGCCCCTGTTAATGGGTCCGTCGTCTTACCGCCGTGAATGAGTGCTGTCTTTGTACGCATATTCTGCCTCCTTGACAATTCCTTGACTTAAATATCGCTCTGCACTGTCTGGCAAGATTGTCACAATCGTGCCTTCCGACATTTGATTTGCTTCCTTTACACATGCTGCAATGGCAGCCCCAGAAGAACTCCCGATAAGCAATCCTTCTTGTTTCGCGAGATGCGCCACATAGTAAAACGCTTCCTCGTCTGTGATCGTATGAATCGCATCGACATAAGACCGCTCCAAGAAGGGAGGCCATTTTTCGACGCCGATTCCTTCAGTTTTATGTGGCCCCGGCTCACCGCCGTTCAAAATCGAACCGACCGGCTCGACGACGACGGTTTTCGTCCCTTGCGGCTTTAATGATTTAGCGACACCGGTGAATGTACCACCCGATCCCGCTCCCGCCACAAACACATCAATCTGCGGCACGTCTTTCAATAGTTCTTGTGAAAGAATGTCCACATAGGCTTCAGGGTTATCCGGGTTTGAAAACTGTTCCGGTACGTACGCATCATATTCTTCCGCCAACTCGAGCGCGTGACTGATTGCGCCTTTCATCCCTAGCTCGGTCGGTGTATTGACGACGGTCGCCCCAAGGAGACGCATCAATGCTTGTTTCTCTTGACTAAACTTTTCAGGGGTCACGGTGATGAGGCGAATGTCGTATCGCTGACAAGCGAGTGCGAGGCCAATTCCTGTATTCCCGGCTGTCGGCTCAATGACCGTACCACCTGGTGCTACGTCTCCACGCTTCATCGCCCGCTCAATCAAATTCATGCCGAGTCGGTCTTTGACACTCCCTCCCGGATTCATCATCTCCATCTTCCCATATACTTTTACCGTAGATGGTACAGGTAATGAACGGAGCTCGATGAGCGGCGTGTCCCCGATGAGTTCATAGACGTCACGGACAATCATCTTATGCTTCGTCCTTGAAGATGATATGCCACTCGTCACGTTTCGCAAGCATGTCAGCCGCTAATTTTTTAGCTCCCTCAAAATCATGATGGTTCGCATTCCCACATTGAACCGGATTTTGCGCTGGTAATTCTTCCGCGTTCATCGCATCGCGTAACGTTGCTTCGACGAGGTCGAGCATTCGTTCATAATTCCCATCATTTAGCATCGTCCAATAGAAACCTGTTTGGCATCCCATCGGAGAAATATCAACGATGTCTTCTGAATGGTTGCGGCTGTTTTCAGCGATCAAATGTTCGAGAGAGTGAACTGCACGCATCGGCATGAGTCCTTCGTTCGGTTGAATGAAGCGAATGTCATACTTGTAAATGGTATCCGCCGTTCCTTCTTTCACACCAGCTAAACGAACAAATGGAGCCTGTACTTTCGTATGATCCAGGTTAAAACTTTCGACGTTATATGTTTTCATGAGTGATTCCTCCTAATTATTTTGTAGCGACGACAAGCCAAACGAATTTATTTTTCTGCGTCATCGTGACGTTGTATCCGTTCGCCTCTAACATTGTACGAATGGTTGTTGTGTATGGATAATATTCACGGTTTAGGTCTTCGACCAAGTCTGAATACCCTTGTGCCGTTGCCCAGTCAATGATGTCCTGTCGAGCTTCCGGAGATTCGAACATCGTATCGAGCAATACAAATTTCGGATGTCCCCACTCCCGAACGTATTGATCAATTGCTGATTCTTTTTCAGAATCCGTCAAGTGATGGAAAGCGTACGAAGATACGACCGTATCGACTTGCGAGAAAGATGGATAACGAAGAAAATCACCGTTTTCTACCGAAATACCTAATTTATCAATCGCAATCTGCCTCATCTCCGGAGAAGGTTCGATTGCAATTAAAGGATGTCCTTTTAAAATACGGGCACTCAAGTTACCTGTGCCGACGCCAAATTCCAAGACTGTTCCTTCAACGTGTAACGCAACATCATCAAGCATTTGATCATATCCGATAAATACTTCATGATATTGCTCGTCATGCCCCCCGACTGCCGTATCGTAATCTTTCGCCCAATCTTTAAAGATATCCATGAATGGTAAATTCATAGCGCCACCTCATTCTTAATTCTGACTAAATTGATATGTTTTATTGGTATTTAACATTAACGTTACATTAACAGGTTTCTTTGCACTTTTCAAGTCATTCGCGCAAATCATCTGATCCAAAAAAATCGGATATAGGTCTTATGTTTTAGGTCTTTAGTAATTGTCTGAACATTAAAATTTGTGCAAAAACACTCCCCTATTTTACAAAAAAATCCACTCTTTTTCGTTTGAACAACGATATGATAATTCACAATGTAAGTAAAATCTTTATTTTTTACAGGTAATAACAAATATTAGGGGGTATCTACATTGTCACGAAGAAACATTTATTTAAATGCATCACTTGCTACATGTATCGCTTTAACACCTGCCTTCATTCAAGCAGGTACAACATCCGTTTCGGCAGAAGCTTCGATCAAACCAAAACTCGTTCTTGAAAAGAAACAGAAAAAAGTTCGGGTCGTCGTCGAACTCGTCGGTGCACCTGCGATTGCAGAAGCAGCACAAAAGGGGAAAAAGTTTAACGAGTTGACAAAATCAGAACAAAACAAAGCGCAACAATCTGTTCAGTCTGAACAAAAACGTGCAAAATCCGCTTTGAAGAAACAGGGAGTGACCGCTACGCCGATTGAAGAGTTCACGACCGTCTTTAACGGCTTCTCTACTTTCCTCACTACAAGTGAAATCGCGAAAGTCGAAGCCCTTCCAGAAGTGGCGACTGTCTACGTCGTCAATGAATATGAACGTCCTGAAGTGAAACCAGATATGGTCACAAGTAACGGAATGGTACAAGCCGAACAAACGTGGGGCGATTATGGATTCGCTGGGGAAGGCACCGTCGTCGCTGTCATCGACTCAGGAATTGATGCCGACCACCGAGATTACCTAATCACGGATGCGAAAACAGCAGAATTGACGAAATCAGAAGTCGATCAGGCCATCACTTCTTTTGGTCTTCCTGGTGAATATGTGAATGAAAAAGTTCCATACGCGTATAACTACTACGACGAGAACGATGATATTAAAGATGATTCTCCGGGTGCTTCCATGCACGGTCAGCACGTTTCAGGAACGGTTGCCGCAAACGGTGATTTAGAAAACGGCGGGATTAAAGGTGTCGCACCTGAAGCTCAAATCCTAGGTCTTAAAGTATTTAGTAACGATCCGAACTATGCGTCTACATACGGAGATATTTATATTAAAGCGATTGACGATGCGATCAAACTTGGAGCAGACGTCATCAATATGAGCCTTGGATCTACAGCAGGTTTTGTCGATGCTGACTCACCTGAACAGCAAGCCGTTCAACGTGCTGTTGATAACGGCGTCTTTATGTCGATCTCTGCCGGAAACTCGGCATACTTCGGCCATGGTTTCGACTTACCGACAGCTTCAAATCCTGATACAGGTGTCGTCGGGGCACCAAGCGTCAGCCAAGCCTCTACATCGGTCGCCTCACTTGAAAACGATCAAATCCAATTGGATGCTTTCCGCGTTGGTGAAGAGAAGATTGGATGGAAAAAGCAAGATGGACCAGCATTCTCAGAAGGCACATACGACATTGTCTATGTCGGGGACGGACAACCAGAAAATTATGCTGGTAAAGATGTAAAAGGAAAACTCGTCCTCGCCGTTCGCGACGGTGGATATTTCTATTCGAAGATTCAAAAAACGGCTGAAGCACAAGGCGCCGCTGGTGTCATCGTGAGAGGTGCCGTTTCTCACGGAGACTACGTATCGATGGCTCTTGACCAACCACTTATCCCGATGGCATCACTTAGCATCCAAGACGGGAACGAGTTAAAAGAGAAA
Source organism: Exiguobacterium sp. s59 (assembly GCF_018617475.1). NCBI lineage: Bacteria > Bacillati > Bacillota > Bacilli > Caryophanales > Exiguobacterium > Exiguobacterium sp. s59. Next base: position 36,333 of record NZ_JACSKG010000003.1, read on the forward strand.
TTAGAGGATGGACCACTCCAACTCACGTTTGCAGGTGACCGCATTAGCGTAAACAACCGAGCGGCAGGTGCAATGTCTGATTTCACTTCTTGGGGCGTCACACCGAACCTTGACTTCAAGCCAGAGCTTTCAGCTCCAGGCGGTCAAATCTTCTCAACGTTTAACGACAACCAATACGGTTTGATGAGCGGAACATCGATGGCTGCACCACACGTGGCAGGCGGAGCAGCACTTGTCCTTGAACGAGTCGATCGTGATTTCGACTTGAGTGGAAAGTCACGCGTCACGATGGCCAAAAATTTACTACTCAATACATCGAAACCTGTCACAGACATCGGACCGTATAACCAGGAACTAAAACAGTCTCTTCCATATTCACCACGTCGTGCGGGAGCGGGTCTCATGCAACTCCATGCTGCTGTTACTTCTCCGGCGGTCGCATATGAGAAGAAAACGAAAGAAGCAAAAGTCGCATTAAAAGAATTATCGAAAAGTAAGGCGAAATTCACCATTGTCGTCGAAAATATGTCTGACGAATCTCTCACATATGATGTAGCGGCTTCCCTACAGACAGATCTCGCCGTCACGAACAAGGACGGGGTCATTCAAAACGCAATGGAAGCTCAGGCACTTCAACAGGCCGTCATTAAAATCAACGGCAAAAACACGAGTAAAGTCACGTTGAAAGCAAACCAAAAGAAAGAAATCACGGTCTCGATTGACGTCTCAAAGGCAAAAGTTTTAAATCCCGAGACGCTAGAAGGAACGGTAGACGCAAAATCAGTCTTTGAAAACGGGTATTTCGTCGATGGATTCCTCCGTTTGACAGATCCACGTGGTACTGACGGTCACCCGTCACTCGTCGTCCCGTTCGTTGGATTCGAAGGAGATTGGGGTAAAGCACCAATCTTTGATGAGACTATTTATGAAGAAGGCTCATTCTATGGAATCTCTGGATTGGTTGATGCGGCTGGGAACTATTTAGGAGAGAAACTTGATGAGTCCGTGGCTGAAGAGGCGGTAGCGATTTCGCCAGACGGAGACGGTTCAAAAGACACAGCAACTCCTGTCTTCTCACTTTTACGTAATGCGAAAGACATGAAGTACCGGATTGTCGATGAGCAAGGAAACGTCCTTCGTACCCTCAAGATGGATGACGAATTGAGAAAGAACTATTTCGATGGTGGAAGTGGCGACCCTTATTACTACACGTCTGATAACGCTTGGGATGGAAAGCTAAATGGAGAGATGGCGCCAAAAGGAACGTACTACTACGAGATTGAAGCAAGCATCGACTATATGAAAAAACAAGCCCAGACGCTACGTATCCCAGTCAAAGTGGATTACACAGACCCTCGTTTCACGATTCGATGGAATGATGGCGTCGCAAGCGTCAAAGCATCAGATGATTTCGCCGGCATTAATGGAATCGAGTTCCTTCTCAACGGTAAGGTCATAGCGAAAGAAGCAAAAGATACAGCTAACTTCACTCTCGATGCGCCACTTGAATCAACAGATCAGCTCTCGGTACGTGTCTCTGACAATGCGGGTAACGTGATCACACGGGACGTATCTACAGAAAATGATGCGGATAAACCAGGTGTCTTCGTCGATGCACCACTCGCCCTATCTCCATACGGTTCATCGATTGTACCAATCATCGGTCAAATTAAAGACGCCTCTGACGTTGTATCGTTCACTGTCGATGATGTGGACGTACCACTCACGTATGACGCAACTTTAAAACAATACACGTTCAATACGACACGTGCGTATGAAGATGGATTCCACAAGATTCGCTTCATCGCTGAAGACACGTCTGGTAACGTGACGAACTTCGTCCGTCCAATCTTTGTCGACTCAACGGAAGCGACGCTATCGATCAGCAATGTGCCGAAAAACGTTTCGGCGAAGCAAAACACCGTGAATGTGAAAGTACAGGTGTCGGACAACTTTGACGATATCAAACTTCGTGTCAACGGAGATTTAAAATGGAGCCACACGTTGAAGGAGCCTTACGCGATGCGAGCATTCTCGCGTACCGAAACTATCTCACTCCCTGTGACGAAAGGACAGAACACCTTTACATTTGAAGTAACTGACCTTGGTGGGAACGTGACGCAAAAAGTAATTACAATCAATAAAAAATAATCGATTTCATGAAAAAACGGCTGTCCTGAGGGACAGCCGTTTTTCTATTCTTTCGCCAATTCAAGCGCGTACGAGATGGCAGACAGTGCATATAATGGAGCCGTTTCCGAGCGGAGAATGCGTGGTCCAAAGGCACAAGCCGTTGCTCCTGCCTCCACCCATTGCGTGACTTCTCCTGAATCGAACCCGCCTTCAGGTCCTGTGATGACGAGGAGGCGTTGTTTCGGGTTGAGTCGATTCAATGTTTTGGCAAGCGTCGACTGTTCGCCTTCTTTTGCGGATTCTTCATATGCGATGATGACTTCATCGTACTGCTCAAACTGCTGTGACAGTTGTTTCGAAGTGAGGAACGTACATGTTGGGACGACGGCTCTGTACGATTGCTCGGCCGCCTCTTGCATGATTTTTTCGATACGTTCTACCTTTTTCGGTACTTTTTTCGCGTCCCATTTGGCGACTGATCGCGAGGATTCAAACAATAGAAGATGATGAATCCCGAGTTCGGTCGCTTTTTGAGCAACGAGTTCGACCTTGTCCCCTTTCGGTAACGCGTAAGCAAGCGTCACGTCAATCGGCAATTCAGTCTCAGAACGACGAGATGACAGTACTTTCGCCACTCCACTCTTCTTTTCAAGTGACGTCACGACACATGCATACTCATTCCCCGCACCGTCAAGAAGTACCATTTCGTAACCTGCCCCTTGTCGTAGGACCGTTCCGATATGATGAACGATATCTGAAGGAAGTGCCACAGCATCACCTGTGAAAGCTTCTGGTGTCAAAAAATAACGTTGCATAGCTTACCCCTTCTTAGCGATGATCGCGACCCAGTCTTCCATGACGCGTGTCTCTTCAATCTCGAAACCTGCAGCCATCAGAGCGCTCGTGACTTCCGCCCGTTTCTCTCCGATAATACCAGACGTGATGAAGCGACCGCCCGTTTTGGTGCGTGCATACGCATCTTCGATGAAAAGAAGAATGACATCAGCAAGGATGTTCGCCACGACCAAGTCATATTCTCCGTCTACACCTTTTAATAAATCTCCAGTGTCTACTTGAACGAGTGATTCGACACCGTTCGTCTCGACGTTTTGACGAGCTGATTCAACGGCAACCGAATCCAAATCTAACGCTTTTACGCTCTTTGCTCCGAGTTTCGCAGCAGCAATCGACAATACGCCTGAGCCTGTTCCGACATCAATGACGCGGTCGCCTTCCTCGATATAGTTCTCAATCGCTTGAATGCATAACATCGTTGTCGGGTGAGTCCCTGTACCGAACGCCATACCTGGGTCGAGCAAGATGACATTCTCTTCCGGTTGTGGTGTGTACTCTTCCCAAAGTGGCACAATCGTCAGATGTTGTGAGATTTTGACCGGCTTGTAGTACTGTTTCCATGAATGTGCCCAATCTTCTTCATCAATCTCTGCGACCGTGACTTCGCCTGATCCGATATCGAGCATGCTCCGGAGGCGCTCGATTTCTTTTCTTAAGTTTGCGAGCACATCTTGGAAATCACCTGAAGCCGGCACGTACGCTTTGACGTGTACACCGGAAGTCGGATACGTTTCACGGTCCGAGACATCCCAAATCTCTCCGAAATGGTCTTCCGCCATCATTCGGTCGAAGTCTTCGACGTCCTCGATGACGACACCTTGTGCCCCCACTTCGTGTAATAAATTCGATACGGCTTCCACCGCAAGCTGTGTCGTGTGGACACAAATTTCAGACCATTTCATCGTTTGTACACGCTCCTTTTAGTGACTAAAGAATTTCTTCATTTTTTGGAACATGCCATGTTCCTCTTCGACACCCGATTCGCCACTGATTTCTTCGAATTCACGAAGCAATTCTTTTTGGCGATCTGTCATATTTTTCGGTGTCATGACGACGACGCTGACATACTGGTCGCCATTCGCGCCACCACGTACACTCGGCATTCCTTTGCCGCGCAAACGGAACTTCGAGCCGGTTTGCGTCCCGGCCGGCACTTTCAAACTCACGTTCCCGTGAACTGTCGGCACTTCGATTTCTGCACCGAGTGCTGCTTGTGCGAATGTGACCGGCATTTCCATCGCGATGTGTTGGTCGACACGTTCAAAAATTTCGTGGGCTTTCACTCGTACGACGACATATAAGTCGCCCGCTGGTCCACCATTTACTCCAGGACCACCTTTTCCAGATAGACGAATCTGTTGCCCGTTATCGATACCGGCTGGAATTTTCACTTCGACGGTCTGTTTCTTCTTCACATGACCTGAACCATGACAAGTCGGGCATTTTTCTTTAATCGTCTTACCGCTACCATGACACTTGCTACAAGGACGCTGGTTGACCATACGACCGAGAATTGTGTTTTGCTCAACCGTTTCAACGCCACTGCCGCCACATTGGTTACACGTTTCTGGTTTCGTTCCAGGTTTCGCACCGTTCCCCATACATGTGTCACACTCGACTTCGATTTCAAGCTCGATTGTTTCCGTCTTTCCTGTCACGCTTTCCATGAAGTCGAGGTCGACTACGTATTGATAATCTTCCCCGCGACGCGGTGCGTTCGGGTCTTGACGACGTCCACCGCCACCGAAGAACATGTCAAAGATATCGCCAAATCCACCTTGGAAATCGCCTCCGCCTCCGAACTGGTTTGCCCCTTCAAAACCGAATCGGTCGTATTGGGCACGTTTTTGTTCGTCAGAAAGCACTTCATAGGCTTCACCGATTTCTTTGAACTTATCCGCCGCATCTGCCTCTTGGTTGATGTCCGGGTGATATTGACGGGCCAGTTTTCGGTATGCCCGTTTAATTTCTTGCGCCGAGGCCGACTTGTCGAGCCCGAGCACTTCATAATAATCTCGTTTCGCCACTATTCTCGCTCCTATCCTTACAATCTACGTATCGATTTTACCGATTCTACCTTAACATGGAAAGAGCCAAAGCAGAAACCTGCTTTGGCGCTCTCCTTTACAACGGCTGTTTATTTACGGTCGTCGAGATCCTCAAACTCTGCGTCCACGACATCATCGTCCTGTTTCGCTTCCGTTTGTGGTTCTGCGCCTTCAGCACCTTGCTGTTCAGCCATTTTAGCATATACTTTTTGCGTCAACTCTTGAACGACAGCTGACAATTCGTCTTTGGCTGTACGGATCGCCTCAAGGTCTGAACCTTCGAGAGCAGTTTTCGCTTTTTCTTTCGCAGCTTCTGCTTTTTCTTTGTCCGCCTCTTCCACTTGCTCACCAAGGTCTTTGATCGCCTTGTCTGTTGCGAAGACGAGTTGGTCCGTTTCATTGCGGAGTTCTGCTTCTTCTTTACGTTGGTTATCTGCTTCGGCGTTCGCTTCAGCTTCTTTCACCATACGCTCGATTTCTGCCTCATCGATACCTGAAGAAGATTGAATTGTGATTGATTGTTCTTTGTTCGTACCGAGATCTTTCGCCGATACGTGAACGATTCCGTTTGCATCGATATCGAATTTAACTTCGATTTGTGGCACACCACGTGGTGCTGGTGGAATGTCAGTCAATTGGAAGCGACCAAGTGTCTTGTTGTCTGGTGCCATCGGACGTTCACCTTGAAGGACATGGATGTCAACAGCAGGTTGGTTATCTGCCGCAGTCGAGAACACTTGTGATTTCGATGTCGGGATCGTCGTGTTGCGATCGATCAATTTCGTCATCACGCCACCCATTGTCTCGATACCGAGTGAGAGCGGAGTCACGTCGAGAAGAACGACGTCTTTCACGTCTCCAGCAAGAACCCCACCTTGGATTGCCGCACCGAGTGCAACAACTTCATCCGGGTTTACCCCTTTGAATGGTTCTTTCTTCGTGAAGTCGTGGATCGCTTTTTGAACGGCAGGGATACGTGTCGAACCACCGACGAGGATGATCTTGTCGAGATCAGATGGCGTGAGTCCTGCATCTTTCAAGGCACGACGAGTCGGTTCCATTGTGCGTTCGACGAGGTCAGCCGTCAACTCTTCAAATTTCGCACGTGTGAGTGTCATTTCCAAGTGGAGTGGACCTGCTTCACCTGCTGTGATGAACGGAAGGCTGATGTGTGCACTTGTGACACCTGAAAGGTCTTTCTTCGCTTTTTCAGCTGCATCTTTCAAACGTTGAAGTGCCATCTTGTCTTTTCCAAGATCGATGCCGTTCTCTTTTTTGAATTCTGCAACGAGATAGTCGATGACTTTTTGGTCGAAGTCATCTCCACCGAGACGGTTGTCACCAGCTGTTGCGACAACTTCGAATACACCATCACCGAGTTCAAGAATCGAAACGTCGAACGTACCACCGCCGAGGTCATAAATCAAAATCGTATGGTCTTCACCTTTATCTAAACCGTAAGCGAGTGCAGCGGCCGTTGGCTCGTTGATGATTCGTTTTACATCAAGACCAGCAATTTTACCAGCATCCTTTGTCGCTTGACGCTCAGCATCGTTGAAGTATGCAGGAACTGTGATGACTGCTTCTGTAACTGTTTCACCGAGGTAGTCTTCAGCATCTTTCTTCAACTTCTGCAAAATGATTGCTGAGATTTCTTGTGGTGTGAATTTCTTGCCGTCGACGTCAACTGTATGTGAAGTACCCATGTGACGTTTGATTGATTGGATTGTGTTCGGGTTCGTGATCGCCTGACGTTTTGCGACCTCACCGACTTGGCGCTCTTCTCCTTTGAATGCGACTACCGAAGGAGTCGTACGGTTACCTTCTGCGTTTGAGATGACGACCGCTTCGCCACCTTCCATTACTGCCACACATGAGTTTGTAGTCCCTAAGTCAATACCGATAATTTTACCCATCGTTAATTCCTCCGTCTCGTTAAGTAGTGTTATTCTGCAACTTTTACCATGCTCGGGCGAATGACTCGACCGTGCATCGTATATCCTTTTTGAAGCTCCATCGTCACGATGCCAGACTCGAACTCATCACTCGGCTCTTGCATGACTGCTTGATGGAAATTCGGGTCGAATGGTTGTCCGACTGCCTCAATTACTTCGACTTGCTCAGCATTCAATACATCGAGAAGCTGACGATGAATCATGTCAACGCCTGATTGAATTTGCTTCGCATCCTCCGAAGTTGCTTGTACTTGAAGTGCACGCTCAAAGTTATCAATGAGCGGAATCAATTTTTCAATGACAGACTGTGAAGCAAACTTGACGCGTTTTGCGTTCTCTTCATTCGTCCGACGACGGAAGTTGTCAAAGTCGGCACGAATACGGAGTTCGCTCGCTTTCAACGCTTCGATTTCTTTTTGTAAGTCCGTCCCCTCAGAACTTTCTTCCACAATCTCAGCATTTAAAACCTCATCTTCATTTGATTCAGTTGACTCGTTGTCTTCTGTCTGTGCCGAGTCTACAGATTTTTCTTCAAGCACTTCTTCTTGCTCATGCCCGTTTTGATGATCTGCTGTCATAGTAAAACTCCTTTCCGTCACTCATCTAGTTTCGTTCGTCGCAACGCTTCGATAATTTGTCCCATCATTTGCACACCGTGACGGTAATTCATCCGAGTCGGACCAATCATGGCAATTGTTCCGAATGTTTTCCCGTCTAGTGTATAATCCGAAGTGATGACACTACAATTCTGAAGGGCGACAATTCCATTCTCGCTCCCAATGCTCACATAAATCTCGCGATTTGGCAACGATTCGAGCCAATGCGTCAAACGTTCTTGCTCATCAATCCATTCTAGGAACGGCCGGAGCGTGTCCAGCGTCTGAAACTCGGGTTGGTTAAAGATATTTTTCTTACCTCCGAGATAGAGCGAAGACGGCGTTTGAATCCCAACCGTTGATTGAATCAGTTGCATCATATTTTCGTATTGCTGTCGCTGTGCGAGTTGCAATTTTGCAACCTCTTCCCCGATTCGGACTTTGAGTTGCCCAATCGATGTCCCAACGAGACGATCGTTTAACAATCGAATCGTTTCCTCGATGACGTCAGGAGCTACACGTGATTCAAACATGACGGTACGATGCTCGACATGACCTTGATCCGTGACGATGAGGACGACACCCCGTCGCTCATCTAATGGCATAAAGTCCACACGTGCCAATGTTTCAGACTGACTGTTTGGACCGAGGGCGACCGTCGTATAATTGGTCAAATCAGAAAGGAGATCTGCAGCTTGGCGAATCAGGATCTCAGACTCTTTCGAAGATTGTTTTAAACGCTCTTCTAAACGACCCGTTTCACGCTCGTCGATAATTTGTTTCTCGACGAGGTGGTCCACGTAATATCGGTATCCGACTTCTGACGGAATTCGACCCGCGGAAGTATGTGGTTTTTCAATTAACCCCATGTCTTCCAAATCGGCCATATCGTTCCGAATCGTTGCCGAACTAAACGTCAAATCGTCTCGTTTCGATAACGTACGCGAACCGACCGGTTGAGCCGTCTGAATATAATCATCAATGATGGCTCGAAGAATGAGCAACTGTCGATCTGTCAGCACAACATCACTCCTCTCTGAAAAAGTTACCTCGCTTTATTAGCACTCATATTTAACGAGTGCTAATCACACTTCAAATATTATCACGTTCTCACTATTTGTCAATTCATACACTCCGATTTTTTCACCTTTTTTACAGACAGCAAACCTGAAAAAGAAGCAGTGTTTCGTTATGATAGAACGTGAGGTGATGAAATGTTTACAACGAAACAATTTAACGTATTCAAACAGGACGGACTCGACGAACGAATGTCTGGTATCCGTTCGGATATCCAACCGCTCTTTCATCGGATTTATGACGAGGTCGGTCCACAACTCGAGGCAGATGTCGGAATCCCACTCTACCTACATGTGGCAAAACATGCACGCCGAACAGTGAACCCTCCGAAAGATACGTGGATGGCCATTTGTCATGATAAGCGCGGATATAAAAAGCATCCACACTTACAAGTCGGGCTTTTTGACGACCGTGTCTTCATCTGGCTCGCGTTCATTTATGAGATGCCGAACAAAGACGCAATTGCGAAGCATCTGCAACAATTGGACTTCAAATCAACGTTCAACGATTTCCATATCGCTGGCGACCATATGAAAAAAGATGCGTTTCTTGTCGAAGAGACATCGAACGAAGACATCCAATCGTTACTCGAGCGATTTGGTACTGTCAAAAAAGCCGATTTCTTAATCGGGCGACAACTTCCTGCCGACGCATCGATTCTTCAAAACGAAAACGCCTTCCTCGCACTAGTCGAAGATACGTTCGCGCGACTCACACCGCTTTATCGTGACCTCGTCTTATAACCCTACAAAAATGGACAAATCCCTCACAAGGGATTTGTCCATTTTTCATGACTCGGCATGCTCGAGTTTCGCTTCTCCAATAAACGCTGCGAAAGCTTCATTCGCAAGTGGTAAACCGGACGCCGTCAGACGGATATGTGTGTCCGTCCGTTCGATCAGTGACTTCTTCACCAATTCATCGATGACGTGACCGAACACATCATCAAGCGACATGCCATACTTCTGTTTAAACGTCTGAAAGGAGACCCCGGAACGCATCCGTAGACCCAGGAATAACTCTTCCTCCATTTTTTCCACTTCTTCAAGCTCGGTCACCCGTTTCACCGGGATGCCTTCCGCTTTAATATAGTGAGGAATCGGTGCGATGTTGGCACGACGCGTACCGTTCAAATAACTGTGCGCACCTGCCCCGAATCCATAATACTCTTCATTTCGCCAGTACACTTGATTGTGACGACTTTCTCGCCCCGGCAATCCATAGTTTGAGATTTCATATTGCTTCAGTCCGTGTCGTTCAAGCGTCTCCATCACTTTCAGGTACATCTCGACCTCGACATCTTCACCCGGTAAACGGAGTTTCCCTTTTCGGTCCTGTATCGCAAACACGGTATGCGGTTCAAGGATCAAGGAATAAGATGAGACGTGCTGAATCGGAAGCTGTAGCGCGAGTTCTAAGTCTCGCTCAATTTGCTCGAGCGTCTGTTCTGGTAATCCGAACATGAGATCGATTGAAATATTATCAAAACGTTTCGCCGCTTCGTTCACGGTTTCAAACACATCATCTGCCCGATGCGTTCTCCCAATGCGCTCAAGTCCACCATCATCGAACGTCTGGACACCGAAACTGAGTCGATTGACGCCACCGGCTTTCATCGTGTCGAGTTTTTCCGTGCTCACGAAGTTCGGATTCGCTTCAACAGAATACTCTAGATCTTCTGAAGCAAGCGGGAGGAGATGTTGACGGACCATGTCCATCAAGCGAGCCATCTGCGCTTCATTGAGCGCGGTCGGTGTGCCCCCTCCGATAAAGATGGTCTCGATCCGCTCTGTCGGGAACGCTTCGAGCGTCAACTTCATCTCTCGTTCTAATGCATCTAAATATTCATCAACAGGTTGGTTTTTCAAAAACACCTTGTTGAAATCACAGTAATAACAAATATGTTCACAAAATGGAATGTGAAGATATACGGCTTTAGCCAATTTCGGCCACCCCTTTCTTCTCATTCCATTTATAACGCTTTTCGTCCGTTCTTTCCAGCCTGCGCCATCAATCGAACCGATGAATAAAGAGTCCGCTCTTTAATTTCGGTTCGAACCATGTCGATTTTGGTGGCATTTGGCCACCACTATCTGCCACTCGCATCAGCTGAGGCATCGTCGTTTCATGGCATGTAAATAATAATTGGTCCGGTACTTGCGCGAGTTGTTGCAATTCTTCGATTGACCTGTTCCCTCCCACAAAATCGACTCTAGCATCCGTACGAATATCTTCAACGTTGAAGTAAGGAGCAAGGAGATCACGTTGTAAGATGGCGACATCGAGATCGGTTTCATTTTTTCGTTTGGATAACCTGTAATAATTTCCTCGATACGCAGCGCCGAACACGCCATGACTTTCAGGCAAGACGAGTTCATCTACTTCTGTCACTTCATATGAGAACGAAAGTCCTTCCAACATATGTTCCACTTCTTCAGGTGCGATTTTTGTAAGCAGACGGTGATATGGTAAAATCGTCAACTCGTCACTCGGGAAGAGAACGCCTAAAAAGTGTGTGCGCTCGTTCTTTTGAGAATGACCTCCACCCATCCCGGAAACGACCGCTGCCGCTTTCGCACGATGATGCCCATCTGCGATATAAATGGATGGGATGGTGGCGCCAATCATCATGACACGAGCGAGTTCTCGGCTCGGAATCATGAACCCTTCGTGCAACACCCCACGCTCATCCGTAAACGAGAACAAGGGCTCTTCTTCCGTGGCACTATTTAAAATCTGTTTGAGACTCGCATGAGGCGGATGGCTGAGTAAAATCGGACCGGTGTGCGCTCCTGTCGCCTGAACATGTTCGACTCGTTCTCGCTCTTTTTTTTCACGGGTATGTTCGTGAATTTTGATTCGACCGGCTTCATAATCTGCGACTGAAAACGTAGAAACCAAACCGGTTTGTTGACGTTCGTTCCGCGTCAAGCGATAGACGTAGAAACCACTTGGGCGGACCGTCAACTCGTCTGCATACAAACGCTCTAACTCCTGACGTGCCCGTTGTCCCCAGTCTTCAAGTGAGAGGTCCGCTTGGAGCGCTTCTGGTTTATCGACTCTTAAAAATGAGTTCGGTTGCTTCGCGATGATTTCTTTCGCTTCTTCTACGGACACGACGTCATATGGATCTGCGGCAACGTTTTCCGCGTGTATCGGCATATACGGGCTAAACGGTTTAAATACGACCATAATATCCTCCTTAAAATTCTCGGACGCGAATGACGCCTTTGATGTCATACAGTGCATGAATTGATAACGGTTCATGTTCGTTGTTGTCTAAGTCGATCAACGTATACGCCATCTCACCACGACTACGGTTGATCATATTATCGATATTCAACCCATGTGAGGCGAGCTCTCCTGTAATTTGTCCGACCATGTTCGGTACATTTTGATGTAAAATCGCGAGGCGACGTTTTCCGGTATACGGAAGCTCAGCATTCGGGAAATTGGCGGACGAACGAATGTTGCCGGTCTCAAGATATAATTTAAGCGTGTCGACGGCTTGAATCGCACAATTGACTTCTGATTCTCTCGTCGAAGCACCGAGATGTGGCAACGCCATCACTTGTGGGTGACCGATGAGCGTATGACGAGGGAAATCGGTAATGTAGAGTCCGACATGATGATGGAATGCCTCTACTAAATCGTCATCTTTCACGAGTTCACCTCGTGCGAAATTTAAAACGGTCATGCCGGGCTTCATCCGCTCGAACCAACTACGGTCGATGCTGAAACGCGTCTCTTTCGTAAGTGGCATATGAATCGACAAAAGGTCAACCGCTCCTAAAACCTCACTTAAATGTTTGGCGCGTGTGACGTGTTTCGAAATGTTCCAAGCGGCATCGACCGAGAGATGAGGATCATATCCGATAACATCGACCCCGAGTTGAAGGAGATCATTGGCAAGTGAAGCCCCGATGGCACCAAGCCCAATGATTCCTACTTTCTTCCCCCGTAACTCGGCCCCGAGGAACTGCCGTTTCTGTTGTTCCATCGCTTTTTCTAACTGAGATTGCGACTCGGTCGTCTGTTCATTTACCCAGTTGAAACCTTTGACAATCGGTCTTACTGAGAGAATCATGCTCGCGAGGACAAGTTCTTTTACGGCATTCGCATTTGCACCCGGAGTATGGAACGCCACAACGCCTTGTTTCGCGAGTTGATCGAGCGGTAGATTGTTGACACCAGCCCCGGCTCTGGCGATGGCAAGCAGGTGCGGCGGAATTTCTTCATCGTGCACATTATGACTTCTCAGTACCCAGGCGTCGGCTTGGTCTGATGCATTGATGACATACTCGTTCGGCTCAAATCGTTTCAGGCCGGCAGCAGCGATTTGGTTAAATGTTTTGATGTGATACATCGTTCTCCTCCTCAAATGCTCTCATGACGTCGACAAGGCGTTCAGCACCTTCACGTGGCATCGCGTTGTATAAACTTGCTCGAAGCCCACCGACGGAACGGTGCCCACCTAGTTCAAGCAATCCTCTCTCGATGGCAAATTGTTGAAAACTTAAGTCTCGACCATGATCACCTGTCGTGAACGGAATGTTCGTCAATGATCGACGTTCACCTGAAACGAGAGGAGAAAATACATTCGATTGTTCAAGGAATGAATAAACCGCCTCACTTTTTTCACGATTTAGTCGCTCCATCGCCTCAACGCCTCCTTGGTCTTCCACCCACTTCAGGACACGTTCGGCTGCATACATACTGAACGTCGATGGTGTGTTGAATAACGTATCGACATGAGACGCATAATCAAGATAGCTTGGTAACTCCTTCGACTGAATCAAGTCGCGACGTATGATGACGACCGTAAGTCCTGCAGGTCCGATATTCTTCTGGGCACCAGCATAGATTACCCCGAAACGCTCCACGTCGATATGCTCCGCCAAAATGTTCGATGAGGCATCCGCAATAATCGGCACAGTCGTTTCTGGTAAATTTGTAAATCGGGTTCCTTCAATCGTGTTGTTCAGCGTCACATGGAGATAGTCGACATCTTGGACAAGACTCGGCTCGAATGACATCCCACCCGCCTCATCTATGAGTGGATGGATGACGTCGACCTGTCCAAAGTGTTTCGCATCTTCCATCGCTTTTTTAGACCACACCCCAGTATCGACATAGGCGAATCGATTTTGATTCCGCAAGTTCATCGGAATCATTGAAAATTGAAGCGTCGCCCCACCTTGTAGCCAAAGAACCGCATAGTTCTCAGGGATATGCATGAGTCTCCTCAGCCTCGCCTCAAGAGAGTCGACTACATGTTGGAAAGACTCCGAGCGATGACTCGTTTCGATAATTGAAATCCCATCGTATTCAAACGTCAGGAGATGTTGTTGAATCTCTTGCATCACTTCTTTTGGTAGCATGCCGGGACCCGCAGAATATGTATACGTCGACACGGTGTTTCCTCCTCTATAGTCTGTCTAAGGGTGTACTCTTCCTTACACGAAGTCCCATTTCCTGCCTAAACAAAAAAATCACCCTGATTCGAAAATCAGGATGATTCGATCCAATCACTCTTCGTCCATAGAAAGTACAGACATGAACGCTTCTTGCGGGACTTCGACAGACCCGACCATCTTCATGCGCTTCTTACCTTCTTTTTGTTTCTCAAGGAGTTTCCGCTTACGCGAGATATCTCCTCCATAACATTTAGCAAGAACGTTTTTACGAAGTGCTTTGATTGTCGAGCGGGCGACGATTTTTGTTCCGACAGCAGCTTGTACCGGGACTTCGAACTGCATCCGCGGGATGAGCGCCTTCAACTTCTCGACGATGACTTTTCCGCGTTCATATGCAAAGTCACGGTGTACGATGAAGCTGAGGGCATCGACTACTTCGTTGTTGAGCAAGATATCCATCTTCACAAGACGCGATTGGCGATAGCCGATCAACTCATAATCGAGAGACGCATAGCCTTTCGTGCTCGATTTCAATTGGTCGAAGAAGTCATAAACGATCTCACTAAGCGGAATTTCATACGTGATTTTGACGCGTGTCGTATCGATGTATTGCATATCGATGAACGTCCCACGTTTCTTCTGACAAAGCTCCATGATGGCACCGACATAATCGTTTGGTGTCATGACGGCCGCTTTGACGTACGGTTCTTCAATCGACTCTACCTTTTGTTGTTCAGGCATCTTCGATGGGTTATCGACGTGAACGACTTCTCCTGAAGTCGTCGTCACGTGATAGATAACCGATGGTGCCGTCGTAATCAAGTCGATTCCGAACTCACGTTCAATCCGTTCTTGGATGATTTCCATGTGAAGCATTCCGAGGAACCCACAGCGGAAACCGAATCCGAGCGCTTGTGACGTCTCCGGTTCAAACTCGAGCGCAGCATCGGAAAGTTGAAGCTTTTCGAGTGCCTCACGGAGATCATTGTAGTTGGCTGCATCAATCGGATACAATCCGCAGTACACCATCGGGTTCATCTTACGATAACCAGGGAGCTGACTCGTTGCCGGGTTTTTCGCGAGTGTGATTGTATCCCCGACACGAACATCTCCAACTGTTTTAATTGACGCAGAAAGCGTACCTACGTCACCGACGTTCAATTCTTTGACCGAGACCGGCTTCGGTGTCGATACACCGAGGTCTGTCACTTCGAACGTCTTGCCAGTTGCCATCATTTGAACTTTATCTCCTACTTTGACCGAGCCGTTGACGATACGAATCGATGCGACGACACCACGATAGGCATCATAATACGAGTCGAAAATCAAAGCTTGCAACGGTTCTGAAGGGTCACCCGTCGGAGGTGGGACGAGTTCCACGATTTGCTCAAGAATCTCTTCAATTCCGATACCTGCCTTCGCAGATGTCGGAACCGCATCGCTCGCGTCGAGTCCGATGACGTCTTCAATTTCTTGACGGACACGATCGACATCCGCTGACGGCAAGTCGATTTTATTGATGACCGGAATGATTTCGAGGTCGTTATCGAGAGCTAAGTAAACGTTCGCAAGAGTTTGCGCTTCAATTCCTTGAGCCGCATCGACTACGAGAATCGCACCTTCACATGCCGCAAGCGAACGCGACACTTCATACGTGAAGTCGACGTGTCCTGGCGTGTCGATCAAGTGAAGAATATACTCTTCTCCGTCTTTTGCCGTATAATTCAACTTAACGGCGTTCAGTTTGATTGTAATTCCGCGCTCGCGCTCTAAATCCATCGCGTCGAGCGTCTGCTCTTTCATCTCACGAGCCGTGAGTGCACCAGTTTTTTCAAGAATCCGGTCAGCGAGTGTCGATTTTCCATGATCGATGTGAGCGATGATCGAAAAGTTACGAATCTTCTTCTGACGATTCTCTAATTCTTGTTTGTTCATATATGGGTTCACCTATCCTTCTCATGCATACCGTGTCATTATATCAAAATCCTAAAGTAATGTGTACGACCTACTACAACAATACCACATATAGTTTTCAGAATAATCATCAAGTGGTTGCTTTTCATATAACCGTTTGCTACAATTGTGCTTGTTCTGTTGAATGATTACTTGAAGTAATAAGAACATACACTTTCTTGTTTCAGGAGGTGACAAACAATGGCAAACATCAAATCAGCAATCAAACGTGCAAAAACTTCTGAAAAACGTCGTGTTGCGAACTCTCAAGAGAAAGCGGCAATGCGTACAGCAGTAAAACGTGTTGATGCTCTCGTACTCGAAGGAAACAAAGAAGCTGCTCAAGAAGCTTTCGTCCTCGCTACGAAGAAGCTCGACAAGGCTGCATCAAAAGGCCTTATCCACAAAAACAAAGCAGGTCGTGATAAATCACGCCTCGCAGCTCGTATCGCTGCTCTCTAATTAGAGACCAAACGAAACAGCCGCCTCCTACTCGGAGCCGGCTGTTTTTTTGTATACCATGACATAATGAGGACCAATACCAGGAATGTCGAACGGTTTACCGATTCGCACGAGACCGTTCCGTTCGTAGAAACGAACGGCCACTTCTCTGGCGTTGCACCACCATGACCCATCTATTTCTTCATGCAACGCCTGTAAGAAGCACGATCCGATTCCTTGTCCGGCCAGATTCGGGTCCGTCGCCATTCCACGCAGTTGGTACGGTACCGATTCCCCATTGATTAGTCTCGAGGACAACATGACAGTCGCGACCGATTGTACGCGATCTTCTTCGACCCAGGCAAAGTGACGTGTCGTTGACGCTTCATCCCCTTCAAAATAACAGGTCTCAATCCCTCTACCTGGTCTAAGAACAATATGCCGAAGTGGAATCACATCTTGTAATGTCACTTGTTTCAACCCCATCTTCTTCTCACCTCACAAAAGGGCCAGTTGGCAAACGAGTGTATCAAAGATAATTTGTTTGTCGCCACGACCTGTTTTCATTGCTTCATCTGCATCTGCAATCAATGTCAATGCTTGCGCGAGTTGGGCTTCCGAGAAGTTACGGCTCGCTTGTGTCGCTAGTTTGACGGTGTAAGGATGGGCCCCAATTTTTGATGCGATTTGTTTTTCCCCATACCCTGACTCTGTCAATTGTTTCGATAAATACATGTTTCGATATTGTCTTGCTAACAATCCGAGAAGTCCAATCAATTCTTGCCCCTGCTTCTCTAAGTCACGTACTAACCGAAGCGCTGCATCCGCTCGCCGTTTGACGAGTAGTTCGGATAATTGAAACACGTTATCTTCTAACGTACGTGGTACCAAATCATTCACGATGTCAATCGGGATCGTTGCACCTGTTCCTGCATAAAGTTGCAGTTTCTCTAATTCTCGGACTAATTTTCCCCAATCATCCTGGCATAAAAATAAAAGTCGCTCCATAGTCGCACGTTCCATTTTTTGTTGATCTTGACTGAGCGTATCGTTCACATATCGCATCAATTCTGCTTGGCTTGGCTTCTTGGCTTCGAGTACGATGGCTCGCTCTTTTAGACGTTTCACAATCTTTTTACGTTCATCGAGTTTTTCTGACTCGACAATTAAGACGAGAACAGAATAAGTCGCCGGCTGAACAACATATTCGGCGAGTCGGTCCACGTTATGCTTTTGTTTTTCTTTTGCCCCCGTCAAAAATTGCGCATTCTTGACGATAACCGTCCGAAATTCACTGAAGAAAGGGACGGTCTCTGCTTCATCAAGCGCAGTATCTAATGACGTCTCTTGCAGGTCGAGTTGCATGACATCAAATTGATCACCGGATGGATTGGCCGCCTTCACGATTCCGCGTTCCCAGTTCTCTAATAAATATTTTTCAGTTCCATAGAGAACATAGACGCTCGCTAGTTTACCATTATGTAACCACGGTTCATTCAAAACACACACCACTTTCACAATTTATTCTCATCTAAACATAGATTATCTTCGCATGATTCGCTATACTTATAAAGGAAGTATGATAAGGAGGGACCTAATATGCAAATCAACTCTGTACGTCCACCGAGTGAAAACCCGTTTGAAAATGACGTTCAATGTAAACGTAATGACGCCATCGACTCTGCGATTGGCTTCATCGTCCCATTTGGCTTTTTCTTCACGATTTTCTTCATCGGTGTCGTCATCAAATTCTTGAGCTTATAAGTTTTCAAACGATTGCCCCGGGGGAGCAATCGTTTTTTAGTGTATCATATTTGTTCATGTGCTAGTCGATGATCCCCCGACACATTCTTTTTTCGCAAACGATCATCCCGTCGAGGTCGGTCCGTAACAAACGGCGCCCTACAATCCGGTCTAACGTTTCCTGATGCGGGTGACCATAACGATTGTTCGCCCCGACGCTTGCAATCACCCACTCCGGATTGATTCGCTCGAGCAACGCTTCTCCTGAAGACGTATTCGAGCCATGATGCCCTAATTTAAACACGTCGACATCAAGTGTCGGAAGCCCCAATTCTTCTTCAATCGGCAAATCTCCTGTTAATAAATACCGCATGCCACCTACATTCATGTAGAGACTGATTGAATGATCATTTTCATCCTCATGTGCTTTGTTCGGTGCAACGATCCACATCCAAGGCATCGGACGATCTCCTGCCTCGAGATAGCGGATGGACGCCCCGTACTTTACGGCTAGCCGCAGAATCTCCTCACGTTTCTCAACATTCGCCACTTCTTTCGATAACCAGATTTCTTTTACATGCACGAACTTCAACAACCCTTCTAAACCACCGATGTGGTCGTGGTCCGCATGCGTTAGAAGGACAAAATCGACTGCGCGTTCTCCTCGCTTCCATATGTAAGGTGCCACAACGTCCGCACCGGGGTCATATATAGTCCGCTTTTGTTCCTTTGGATCCTGAAACACGCCGCCGACATCAATCAAACCAATCGTTTCTCCCGACTCGACGACGATCGCATCACCTTGACCGACATCTAAAAATGTCACCCGTGGAGACTCTGACCACTCCGACCATCCAGCAACGAGAATACACGTGACAAGGGCCATACACCATCCCAGCCTTCGTTTATATTGAAGAAGAAGCAAACTGCTCCATATTCCAACCCATAAACTGACTTGTTGCGGAAACAGCAATTCATGCAACGGCATCCAAGGGCGATATGCATCATGCATGGAGAAGATCCCGTTGATGGCGTCTAGGATCATCATGAATACAGGTGCGGTTTCAGGAATGACCCAGACGATGAAAGCGAGCGGCATCATCACCCATGATATGCAAAAGGCCATCACGATATTGAAAAGTGGAGCGGTGACGGATAGAATCGGTTGAACTTGCCAGAGGATAAGTAATCCAAATAATTGGGCGAACACGGACAAACCCAACAATCCAGTCCACATTTGTCTTGTGACCAATAAGAAGAACGTCATCCCAACCGTTAACTGAAATCCTAAATTCGAAAGAAGGTATGGCTGGAAGGCGAGCATTGCGGCCGCGCACCAACTAAGCAGACGAATCGGGTCTCTGACCGATATACCAAACAAAGAAAGGATGAGCAAGACATCCGCCACAAGGACAGCTCGCGCGACCGGTGGCGAAAAACCTGTCAACCATCCGAACGCTGTGATCGTCAAAAGGATCAATATCGTCTTTGTCTCTCGTCGAATCGGGATTGGTCGAAACAGTGCTCGCAAGGCAACAATCAAAAGAGCGATATGTGAACCTGAGATGACGAGGAGATGTAAGAGTCCTGTGACCCGATATGAAAAGGAGGTCTCATCATCGAGCATCCGGCTTTCTCCGAACAGTAATGCTTCTATATAAAGTGCGACATCGGCGCGATACCGTCGTTCGATTTGTTGGAGATGTCTTTCTTTCCACCTTAACATCCAACCGTTCATTCCAGGTGTCGGACGGCACTCATCGATTCGCTTGATCTTTCCTTTAAAAGATAAGTTCAAACTCGTCGCCCACTCCCTTTCATCAAATCCCCCAATATTACGCAATGGCTGAAACGTTTCGTGTTCCATTTCTACGAGACACGTCTCACCTGGTCTTCCAATAGAAAGTTCTCTCCCCCGCAACACTCCTTCATGCGTCTCGATGTTTCCATATAACCGAACCGAATTTCCGTTCTCTTTACGACTCTCAATCGAAAACGCCACTGTGTCTGTCGGTGTCCATTCTGCTGTATCGGCGTGTAGCCATGCAATCAAGACGAGGAGAATAACACCGACTTTCGCATACAGGTGTTGTCCATCTCGTGACGCCACGTATAACACACCAGAAACGAGTGTGACGAGGTAAACTCCTTCAGTCAATCCGGTCACCATCAATACCGCAAATAGTGGAAATAACGGCATCTCATGGTACCAATAAGTAAGGCTTCATACTTTCTAATGTTTTCTCTCCGAATCCTTTCACATCACCTAAGTCTTCATATGTTTTAAATGGACCATTCTCTTTTAGGTGGTTTAGAATCGCGTCTGCTTTTGCAGGACCAATACCAGGGACCGACATTAATTCTTCTTTCGTGGCACTATTCACGTGTACCCCATTTGATTCTAGCTCTGTGCTTGGTACCTCTTGCGCGATCGGTGCTTCTCCTTTTTTCGGCACGATGATTTTCACCCCGTCCACGAGCAGTTGTGCCAAATTTAACTGTTCCGGGTCGGCTTCATCTGTTAATACTGCCAATGAGAGAACATCCCCGACTCGCGCGCCTTCTGGAACGGTATAGACGTTCGGAGACTCGACCGCGCCTGTGACATAGACCACGATTTCTAATCGCTCTACTGTCTCAGGTGGAGCCACTTCTTCTGATTCTACGACGAATTCATCGACGACACGTTCTTCTGGTTCTTTATTATAAAATAAATAACCAACCCCTAAAAACAGGACGACGACAACACCGATGATGACCTGCTTCCACTTTTCCAAGACGATTCTCTCCTCTGATTAGACTGTTGACTCTAGTATGGCGAATCACGAATGACCACACTCGTGGCGTTGACGGCGTCTACCCATTCAGAACGAAATCGTTTCACTGTGTGCTGTGTAACCGATTTTCATATTTTATGAAAGACAATCACTAATTTTATATCGCCCCAATTGTTTCGGATCCTAAAACACTGAAACAGCAAAAAAACCGAAAACCAATAGGTGGTCCTCGGTCCTTCTGCATAAGGATGCTTACTCTTCTTCGAAATGCTGGACTTGGTCGGCGAGTGCCGCTGCCTGCCCTTCTAGTTCTTGCATCAATGTAAAGATTTGATCAAAGCTAGCCTGTTGTTCTTTCATCGAGGCCGCCACTTCCTCGTTTCCAGCCGCCAATTCTTCCGTTACGCCCGATACTTCCTCGACTCGTCGCAACACGTTATTCACTTCAGTACTTGATGTGCGCATCTCTTGTTCAATCGTACGGACGAATGAAGCGACATGGTCTGTACGCTCATGGATTCGATTAAAGGCTTCCTTCGTCAATCCAAACGCTTCAAGTTGCGCTTCTTGTTCGCGTTTCGATTCATTAACCGTTTCCGTCAAACGTACGACTTCTTGTTGAATCGTCTCAACGACATGGAAAATCGAACGGGTCGCCTTATTGCTCTCTTCCGCCAACTTTTTCACTTCGCTCGCTACGACTGCGAACCCACGCCCTGCTTCTCCTGCGCGTGCCGCTTCAATCGCTGCGTTTAAGGCAAGCAAGTTCGTCTGGGCGGCAACATCTTCCACGAGCTTCGCCATCGATTCAATCTCGGCCGTCTGTCTAGCAAAGTGATCCATTCTCGTGACAAGTACTTCATTTCGTTCACTCGAGCGATCAAGGATATGTTCCTGATCAGTTAACGTCTCAATCCCGGCTGCCACTTCACGAGTCATCTCCGACGTCTCTTCTGTCGTCTGTTTCGTTTGATTCAAGCTCGTCTCGAACGACGTTGCCATCGTATGGACCGAACTTAGCGTTTCTTGCAATTCATTGGCAATCGACTGCGCACCATGTGCCATTTCATCCACGGCATTCGTGATATTTGACGTCGTGCTGACGACCGCTTCATTTTCAGCTGCTGCCGTTTCAGTCATCCCATTCACTTTCATCGATGTCACGCGAATCGAACCGATGACCGTTTGTAGCGATGCCGTCATCTCACGCATGGCGCGTTCGAGTCGTCCGATTTCATCATTTCGATTCGACTCCGGCAATGTGACGAGGCGTCCAGAAGCAATAGCTTCTGCCACCTTCACATTTCGCTCGAGCGGGCGAGTGATGGAACGTGCAAAGAAGAAGTTGTAAATTCCAAGCGCTATGACGACAAGAACCGTTAACAAGATCGAGATGAACAATAGACGTTCTGTCTCATTCGCTGCCTCTACTTGTAGCGCTTCATAGAACGAACCGTTCTTTGCAATCAACGTATTGATATCATTTAACAAGCCTTCGAGTTTGGCAGCTTGAATTCGAGCACCAATCCCGCCTTCTAATGCAGATTCGACATCTTCATTCACTTGTTCATACTTCATCGTGGCACGATCTAGGTGATTCGAAAATTCTGGAATCAAGTATGATTGTTTTAATTCATCAAACGTTTCCGCATTTAATTCACGGACTCGTTCAAGCTGAACAAGTGTGGACTGATTCGACTGCTCTCCGAGTGATGTCCAGAGCGACTGTTCTTGCAAGAGTGACGTCTCGAGCTGAGACAATTCAATCATTTGACTACCGTACTGTTCATTGTATGTCTGCAAGCGATTTAAGGTCGATAACACATAGCTCATCATGAGGACAATTAAGACGACGGTGAACACCGTTGAGAAGATAAAACGTTTACGCAAACTCATTGTAGTGTCCCCTCCTTCAATTGACGCTCGACCGATTCATACTGGGTCATCTCTTGTTCATCCCACTGAATACGACGAAGCGGCGCTAGGCCGACACCACCTTCTTCAATACCTAGAATGACATGATCGTTGAATGGTTGTTTTGTCACACGACCAGCGATTTCAACGATTGCCAAATCGACTTGTTTCAACATTGAAGTCACGACCGCATCAGGTGCAATCATCGATTGATCGCTATCGACTCCGATTGCTTTTATTCCATACTTTTCAGCAGTCTCGAGTACCCCGACTCCAGTGAGGCCCGCCGCTGCATAGAGAACGTCCGCCCCTTCTTTGATTTGTTTCTCCGCTAACTCGCGTCCAAGCTCTGGTGAGGCGAAGTCGTTGGAGAAGTCGACGAGCATCTCGACATCCTCGTTTACAGATTTTGCTCCTCGTTCAAATCCAGACTCGAACTTCTGGATAAGTTCAATATCCATTCCACCGATAAAACCGATTGTATCGGACTCTGTCTCGAGACCTGCAACCGCTCCCGCGAGCGCACTGCCTTCTCCTTCTTCAAACGTTACATTTAAGACGTTCGGCAGTTCTGACACGCCATCAATAAGGGCAAATTGTTGATTCGGATGCGCTGTCGCTACCGTCTCGAGATCTTCCTGACAAGCAAAACCGAGACCGACGATTACATCATGGCCCTCTTTGACCAACTCTTCAAACCCTGCTTGATACGTCTCGGTCTCAGATAATTCACGATAGTCAACGAACCATTCGCCCGTCTCGCGTAACTCCCCCATACCACGCATCGCCGCATCACTGAACGATTGGTCCCCGAGACCAACATCCGATAGGACGACACCCATCGTCTGACGTTCTTCAACAGCGGCAGTTGGGTCATCGATGACCGACTGGCAACCAGATAGCCACAACGAACAGGCTGTGAATGTACTGATTATTATGCTTTTCTTCATGTATTCCATACTCCCTCTCTCTATTGGTCTGACAACTCTTTTATCGACAGAGAGGAAGCGGTTCTCCATAATTTTTTTTAAAAGTTGTGGGAATAAAATGTCGGGGACATCTGACAATGTGAGATGTTTCAAAAGGGGATTTTTCCCAATTGTTGAATTTATAAGATGAATGACGATGATGACAAATCCGAAGGGAGGATTGAGGGAATGATTGAAAAGATGATTCGACATAGTTGGAACGTCATATCTGGATTGTTTGTACTCGGATTATCACTTTGGTTGAGTGGTCCTGGTATAGCAGAAACAGATATCCCACAATATCGTTGGTATTTCATGCTATGGTTCGCACTATGGACGGTCGGCTTTATCTTACAGTTCAGACCGCGGATGAAATGGATTGGCCTATTCATCACATTCATACCAACATTGTATTACTTGATTGATGTTCTAAAAGCGACAGAAGTCATCTCGTACTAGTCAATCATGCGTAACATCGTGCTACACAAAAAACAGAGCCATAGACATCGTCTATGGCTCGTGTCGTTTATTCTTTTGAAGCAGCGACTGTCGTATCTGCTAACTCTCGCTCCGGTGCAGGAGTTTTTGCGACATTCCCTTTACCTGCAAAGTTTTCAAGCAAATCTTTCATATCGATGCCTGATGATGCTTTCAACGTTTGTTGCAATGAAGCCATGAGGTCCGTTGCATATCCCGTCACTTTCCCTGCTCCACCGTTTTGACCACCGCCAGTATCGACGACCGTGATTTGATCGATATTGCCAAGTGGTGCAGCAATCTCCTTCGCATAATCTGGAAGCATTTTGACGACCATATCGAGAATCGCAGCCTGTCCATATTGAGCGAACGCCTCGGCGATTTTCTCTTTCGCTTCCGCTTCTGCAAGACCCGTCAAGCGAATGATTTCAGCTTCCGCTTCACCCTTCGCACGTTCAGAATCGGCTTCAGCAAGACCAGCCAATCGAACACGTTCCGCATCCGCTTTCGCTTGTGCTTCGATACGATATTTTTCCGCATCTGCGCTTGCGATTTGACGTGCTTTATCCGCAGCGGCCGACTGTTCGATCGAGTAACGGTCCGCATCGGCTTTTTTCTTCACTTCAGAATCATATTGCTTCTCACGACGCATGATTTCTTTTTCTTCGAGCTCGATTTGCTTTTGACGCTCGATGATTTGAACTTGCATCTGTTGTTCTGTAACTTCTTGCTTCGCACGTGCTTCCTCGAGTTCATACGCTTGGTCAGCCCGAGCTTTCGCGACGTCTTGCTCGCGACGGTATGCCGCAATCCGAAGTTGATTCTCTTTTTCGGCTTCGGCAATTTCAGATGCTCGTTCTAGTTCTGCTTTTTTCGCATCTTTCATTGCTTCCGCCTGTTTGATGCGCGTCTCTTTGTCTGCTTCCGCAGTCGCGATATCGGCATCACGCTTCACCTGAGCGATACGAGGTTTACCGAGTGATTCTAAATAACCGTTTTTATCTCGAACATCTTTAATGGTGAACGAAACAATCACGAGTCCCATCTTCGCCAAGTCTTGTGAGGCGACACGTTGCACTTCTTGAGAAAACTTGTCTCGGTTTTTGTAAATTTCTTCGACTGTCATCGACCCAAGAATAGATCGCAAATGACCCTCTAACACTTCTTTTGCTTCATTCTCTCGTTCAACTTTCGGTTTTCCGAGGAACTGTTCAGCAGCTGTCGCAATTTCACTGATTGACCCGCCGATTTTAATGATGGCCGTTCCATCCGCCATGACCGGTACACCTTGTTCGGTATATACTTCAGGCGTCGTTACTTCTAATTTGCTTGAAAGTAAACTAAGTGGTTCTGCTTGTTGGAACACTGGTAAGACGAACGTCCCCCCACCACGAATAATTTTGACGCGGTTGCCGGAAGTATCACTATGTACATTTTTCTTGCCTAAATAACTACCCGTAACAATTAATGCTTCGTCAGGACCGACTGTGCGATATTTCAACACGAATACAAACACGAGTGCAAGGATGATGACCCCGACGATGATGCTGACTAAAATAGCCGTATTCATAAGTTATTTCTCCTCTCGAATCGTAGGTTCGTCATATGTCATGACGATGGCAATATTACTCTTCACTTCAATAATAATGACTCGGTGGTCAGCTGAAATCGATGTCCCGTCCATACTTTGAGCCGTCTTCAAGAGAGACCCTGTTACTGTCTCGATCATCACTTCGCCATATCCACCTTCTGGTATCGGTACCGTCAACCGTCCAACTCGACCGACCAGTGCTTCATCCGTCAAACCGATTGATTCTTCAGCGTTTGATAATGGTAACAACACGAACAAATAGAGAAGTGTTGTTAGAGCGAGTGACCCGACCAATGCGACAGCCAGTCCAATCACCGGCGAAACATGCGCCAACGCGTTTAAAATGAGTCCGATTCCGGCACCTAATGCTAAAAATGATAAAATGACAGCAGGGTTGAACCAGCCTTCAAACATGTCAAACGCATCAGAGAACATCATATAAATAAAGGTTCCAAAACCAGCGATGATCAACACCCACCAGTACAGTTGATCGATTGCCTCCATTACCACCCCTCCTCCTGTCGACGTTTCTGTTCCATCAGTAACATACGCCGAAGTTGCTCGACTTCAAGGGCGAGCTGATCCTCAATCGCATCCCACTCGGAAAGTGACGACGTAGATAAATCGTTCGCTTCCCGAACTCGTCCAATCGATTGTTCAATGCGTTTTCGATTGTATACATCGACGAGCTCTTGACGTTCGAGTCGCATCCTGTTTAAAAAATATTCGACTTCTTTTTGAACTTGAACCACTTGGTCCGTCACGTCCTCAGAAGAATCTTGCATCAGCAGCCGACGCACTCTCACTTGATGAGCCACTAACTTGGCAATTCTCGCTTCTAGCTCGAGAATGTGCTTGTACAATTCCTCTACCTCATCTTGATGCGTGTCATCGCGCCACCACACGTCCACTTCACCTCACTTTGCTCTAATCACTTTCATATACGATAAAACCTCATCATCGGTTTCAAAAAATCATAAAAAAATGTAAAATGAATTTGCCAGACAGAAAGGAAGTGCTCATTTTGGGCAACCAAGTCATCAAGCTATCAACTGCTGACCAAGAAAAACTAAAAAATATGTATAAGAAGTACGCGGTCACACCTCCACCTTACGCAACTTTCAGCGCAAAGACACCTGGATTTGTCGTCACGATTTATCAATCAGGAAAAGTGATGTTTCAAGGAAAAGATGCAGATACCGAGGCAGTGAAATGGGGAACTCCTGCCGGGAAGAAACAAGCGTCTCCACCGAATACGACATTACCTAAAGGCTTTTCAGATTGGTCCGTCGTCGGTAGCGACGAAGTCGGAAAAGGTGATTATTTTGGCCCACTCGTCGTCGTTTCTGCTTTCGTATCACGGGACCAAATCGCACTCGTTAAAGAGCTCGGTGTCAAAGATTCAAAGCAATTGTCTGATCCCGAGATTATCCGAATTGCTAGAGATTTACACGCCACAATTCCTTATCAAAAAGCGACACTGCACAACCCAACGTATAACAAGATGCAACGTACGATGACACAAGGTAAAATGACTGCCATCGCTCACAACGCAGCGCTGCATGCGTTGCTCGACAAACTTGAACAGAAACCAGATGCCATCCTGATTGATCAATTTGCCGAAAAATCGGTCTATTATCAGCACTTACGGTCAGAACGCGATGTCGTCCGCGACGATGTTTATTTTTCAACAAAAGCAGAAGGACTGCATGTCGCAGTCGCAGCCGCATCCATCTTAGCCCGAGCCTTTTTCTTAAAAGAAATGGACAAACTAAGTGAACAAGCAGGATTGACGCTCCCGAAAGGGGCAGGAGCAAAAGTTGACCAAGTGGCCGCTCAGATCATCCGTCGACACGGGCAGGATTATTTACAAAAAATCGCCAAAGTCCATTTTGCCAATACCAAAAAAGCAATAACCTTGAACGAACGTCGTCTGTAGAGGTTCGTTATCAAATATGATATACTCGTTTTATGGTTAAATGAACTTAAAATTTTTGGAGGATAGCGTTCATGTTGCATTATAAAACCTACACGATCAGCGATGACCATCCTTGGGTCGTCTTTATTCACGGAGCCGGCGGAAGTTTGTCTCATTGGTATCGTCAACTCCGCCCATTCCGTAAGAAATATAATGTGTTACTCGTCGATTTGCGTGGACACGGTGGTTCATACGATGCCGAACAATCGCTTAAACAACCGTTGAACGCCTATACATTTGATGTCGTCGCCAAAGATGTCATCGAGGTGATGGATCACTTAGGTATTGAGAAAGGTCATATGGTCGGTCTCTCTTTAGGGACGATTGTCATCCAGGCGATGTTTGAGCACTATCCGGACCGGATTGCATCGGTTGTACTCGGAGGTGCCATCGTCAAGTTCAACGTTCGTTCAACGCTTCTCATTCGTCTCGGTAGCCTCGTTCAAAATTTCGTTCCCTATATGTGGTTATACAAATTGTTCGCATGGATTTTACTACCGAAAAAACGTCATAAAAAATCGCGGATGATGTTTGTCCGAGACGCTGCAAATTTGTGTCAGCGTGAATTTATTCGCTGGTTTAAGATGACGGAGAACATCAATCCATTACTAAATCAAATTACTTCGATTCAAACGAACGTCCCCATTCTATATATTATGGGCGATGAAGATTACATGTTCCTCGAAGCTGTGGAACGGACCGCAAAACATCAACCGACTGCCAATGTTGAAATCGTTGCAGACTCTGGTCACGTCGTGAATGTGGACCAACCCGAGCAATTCAATTCATTGTCGATGAAATTCATCGATGATCAAATTCAAGCACTCTCATTCAAAATGAGCTGATTCAGGATGCCACCATACATCCTGAATTTTTTTTAGTTTATTTTCAGAAAATATTGATTATTACAAAAATAGATGGTATTCTTTAGCAAATCCAACAAAGAGGAGATGCTTGAGATGTTCAAACCCCTACATATGAACAGCCTGCTGATTATTATTCGACTGAGGGACTGAAATCGTTTTGTTCTTGAAAACGACTTTTCAGGCCCTTGTTCCCGTGGTAATCGGACAGGCGCCTGTAGATGTAACCCGCGCCTATCCGAATCGGATAGGTTTTTTTATTGCTCTATAGACAAAGAGGAGATGATGGAAGTGAAGCAGTATATGATGGATCGAATGGTAAAAATTTCAGCAGGAATGGCAAACGCCGTACTCGTCACGCTCGGTGTTGGTCTATTGATTGAGACGATTGGTAATTTGACCGGGATTGCGATGCTCGTTCAAATCGGGCAAGTCGCTAAATCGTTGTTGGCTCCAGCTTTAGGAGCCGGCGTCGCCTTTCAACTCGGTGGGAACACACTTATCTTGTTTAGCGCCATGATTGCCGCAACGATTGGCGGTGCTGCTTTAAAAGCGACCGAAAGTGGGCTCGTCCTCGTTCCAGGTCAACCGATTAGTGCATTGATTGCAGCCGCAGCAGCAGTATGGCTCGGTAAACGCGTTCTCGGAAAAACAAAGTTCGATATGATGGTCGTACCCGTAACAGCCGTTCTCGGAGGTGGAATCGTCGGTGTAGCCGCAGCGGCTGTAACGACCCCTGTCATCAACTCCATCAGCCAAGGAATCACAGCATCCGTTGAAACGTCACCAATCGCGACATCTCTCGTCATCGCCCTTGTCTTCAGTGTCATGCTCATGTCACCTGCTTCATCGGCCGCACTCGCCATCGCTCTTCAATTAGACCCTGTCGCCAGTGCTGCTGCATTGATTGGTTGTTCTGCTCAGTTTGTCGGATTTACATTGATGGCGTATCGTCAAACCGATCCAGGTGGTTTGGTCGCTTCCTTCTTTGTCACGCCGAAAGTTCAGTTCCCGAACATCATCAAAAATCCGCGAATCGTCGTTCCACCATTCATTGCCGCGATGATCTCAGCACCGATTGCCACGTTAATGTTCTCACTACAAGTGCCGTATGAAATCGCCGGTCTCGGACTCAACTCTCTCATTGCCCCGCTTCAAATTTTAGCGGTACAAGGAATGGACGCGTTTCTCATCTTCACGATGACGGGTGTCGTTCTTCCTGCACTCATTACCTGGGCACTTTATCGTGTCACGAGCCTCGTCGGTTGGACGAAGTTCGGTGACCTTGCCCTTGAAATTCAATGAAATAAGGAGCGCTGTCCAAATCGGACAACGCTCCTTATTTTTACGCTCGTACTTCAGCGCCGTGTGCTGCACGGACCGCTTCGACGATTGTTTCATATGCTGCTGTTACTTCTTCATCTTGTAACGTTCGTGACGGGTCTTGGAACTTGAGTGAGAAGGCAATCGACTTCTCCTCCGGTCCAACATTTTCCCCTGTATATACGTCAAACAAGACGAGGTCAATCAAGAGTGGACCTGCCGCTTCACGGATTGTTTGCTCCACTGTGCCAGCCGGAATCGAACGTGGCAAGACGAGTGCCAAATCTCGTGAAATCGATGGATAACGCGGCACGTCTTGATAAAGAAGCGTCTCTTCCCCACTAAGTGCCAATAGGTCGAGTTCAAATACGTACACTTCTTTCATCCCATAGACTTCTTTTGATGTTCCTGGATGCACTTGTCCAACATATCCGATGACGTCACCGTTCATCAAAATGTTCGCCGTACGACCTGGATGCATATCTGGCATCGAAACCGCTTCATACGTGACATCAAGACGAAGTGTTTGAACCAACGTGTCGACAATCCCTTTCGCGACAAAGTAGTCGACCGGAATCCGAGTGCCTTGTGAACGATAATCCATCCAAAGACCTGTGACGACACCTGCCACTCGTTCTTTTTCACGTGGTAACGTATCACCTTGCTCTGTATAGACACGTCCTGTTTCGTAGAGTGCGACGTTTGATTGTTGACGCGCCGTGTTGTAACGTGCCGCCTCTAACAACCCAGGAATGAGTGATGTGCGAAGTACAGAACGCTCTTCACTCATCGGCATCGCTAGACGGACGAGTTGATCGGCTTGACCACCAAAACGTCTCGCATGTGCCTCACTCGTTAATGAATAGGTGATCGCTTGTGATAATCCGACACCTTGTAACATGCGGCGTGTCTTTCTGCGCAACACGTTGATTGCTGGTAAATAGCCTTTCGACTGAGATGCAGGTAACGTCGATGGGAGACTGTCATATCCGTATAGACGCGCAACTTCTTCCGTGATGTCAGCCGGCAGCTCTAAGTCCGGACGACGAGAAGGGATATGGACACTCAATACATCATCGCCTTCTGTAGCTAGACCGAGACGTTCTAAAATACGTTCAATCGTTTGACGATCGAGTGTCATCCCTAAACGTTTATTAATGTAATCGACCGAGACTTCAATTTGACGAGCGCGTGACTCTTTTTCACCAGAGACAGTCGCTTCCCGAATCTCGCCTCCACCGAGCTCCACAATCAATTGAGCGGCACGATCAAGCGCGAGCATGACACGCTCTGGGTCCACACCTTTCTCAAAACGAGCGCTTGAGTCGGAACGAAGACCGAGCGTTCGGCTCGTCTTACGTACCGAGGCAGGATCAAAGTAAGCGGACTCTAAGACGATATCTGTCGTTGAGGCATCTACTTCTGTGTTTGCGCCACCCATGACACCTGCGATTGCGACCGGCGCCTGACCATCTGTGATGACCATCATCGAAGCGTCGAGCGTACGTGTTACATCGTCTAGGGTAATCATCTCTTCTCCGTTTTCAGCCTGACGGACCACAATCGATTGACCGAGTTTTTTCGCATCGAACGCATGAAGAGGTTGACCGATTTCTAGCATCACATAGTTCGTCACATCAACAATGTTATTGATTGGACGAACGCCCTCGGCAATCAAAATATTTTTAAGCCATTGTGGAGATTCTGTGATTGTCACCCCTCGCACTTCACGCGCTGCATAATACGGGCAGTTCGGTGTAGCGAGCTCAATGGACACTTCAGATGCAGAAGAAGACGTGATGTCGGCCGTCGGTAACGTGTACGGACGCTCTAAGATGGCCGCTACTTCATGGATGATGCCATATAGGCTCAAGCAGTCCGAACGGTTCGGAGTCAAACCGAGTTCGATGACCTCATCATTCAAGTCGAGTAAATCGAGCACATCTGCCCCGACTTGAACATCTTCACGGAACGTATGAATCCCGTCTTGCTCATCTTCCCGAATTTGCTTCTTCTCGAATCCGAGTTCCTCAAGCGAACAAATCATCCCTTGAGATTCGACACCGCGAAGTTTCGCTTTTTTGATTTTTAATCCTGGTAAGCGTGCGCCAACTTTCGCTACGATGACGTATTGACCTTCACGTACGTTCGGTGCGCCACAGACGATTTGAACGGGATCACATTCCCCGATGTCTACTTTTGTCACGTTCAATTTATCCGCTTCCGGATGCTTCTCACATGAAAGGACATGCCCGACGACGATACCAGAAAGTCCTTCTCCACGGTTTGTGACACTTTCGACTTCAATCCCATTTTTTGTGATCAAGTCGCCAAGTGCTTCTCCACTCAAATCTGACACATCAATATATTGATTCAACCATTTTTTTGATAGTAACATCTGTCTTCCTCCTTAGAATTGCTCGATGAAGCGTAAGTCATTTGTGTAGAAGTGGCGGATGTCATCGACACCGTGTTTGAGCATCGCCATACGTTCAACTCCGATCCCGAATGCGAATCCTGATACTTTTGACGAGTCATAGCCTGCCATCTCTAACACATGTGGATGTACCATCCCGCCTCCGAGAATTTCAATCCAGCCAGTTCCTTTACAGACGTTACAACCTTTACCTCCACACTTGAAGCATGAAATATCGACTTCAACTGATGGCTCCGTGAATGGGAAAAAGCTTGGGCGAAGACGAATTTCGCGTGTTTCCCCGAACAATTGTTTCACGAACACCTCAAGCGTGCCTTTTAAATCTGCCATTGAAATCGACTCATCGACGACGAGCCCTTCGATTTGCATGAATTGGTGTGAGTGCGTCGCATCATCTTCATCACGACGATATACTTTCCCTGGGCAAATGATGCGAATCGGTTTCCCATTCGCCTCTAACATGGTGCGTGCCTGTACAGGTGACGTATGTGTACGTAGCAAAGTTTCCTCGGTAATGTAGAACGAGTCTTGCATATCGCGTGCCGGATGGTCTTTTGGTAAGTTGAGCATTTCAAAGTTATATAGATCTGTTTCGACTTCAGGACCTTCTGCAATCGTATATCCGAGTCCAACGAATAAATCTTCCATCTCGTCGATGATTTGTTGCAACAGGTGACGGTGTCCAGGAGCCGATGTACGTCCCGGAAGCGTCACATCGAGCGTTTCCGCTTTTAACTTCTCTTCCAGTTCAATCGCCTTCACTTCTTCGATTCGAGCGTCAAGCGTACTTTGAATCGACGTACGAACCGTGTTCGCCAATTCACCAATGACTGGACGTTCCTCAGCGGATAGCTTGCCCATCCCACGAAGTACCTCGGTCATCGGTCCTTTCTTACCTAAATATTTGATGCGAACGTCATTTAATGATTTTTGTGTGGATGCCTGCTTGATTTCTTCAAGTGCTTCCATTTGTAACTGTTCTAATTGCTCTTTCATGTGTTCACTTCCTCCTCTACATAAAAAAGTCCCTTCAGTCGTTGACTGAAGGGACGAATCATCGCGGTACCACCCTACTTGGCCAATCATTGGCCCACTTGAGAGCATCGTTATCGAGATGCCAAACCGGTGTTGTCTCCAACACGACTCCAGAGTGAATTCAGCGACGATTCCGGCTTAGGCTTTCAGTCACGGCCTATGCTCCCTGAACGGAATCGGTCATTCGCTTACTATGTTCTTTCAACGTCATAATCTATTCATCGATGTGTTTAACCTATCACGTTTTTCACGTGCTGACAAGATTATTGTAAAGCGATGCGATACATTAAAATACCAGCAGCGACCGCTGCATTGAGCGATTCCGCCTCACCGAGTACCGGAATATGGACTCGGGTATCACAAAGAGCCAATACATCGGCATGTACCCCTTGTGCTTCATTTCCGATGACTAAGGCAATCTTATCCTCAAATGCTACCTGCTCATATGATGTCGCTTTCGAGAGGGCTGTCCCGTACACATGGAACCCTTCTTCTTTCAGTTCAGGTAGTTTATCAAGCAAATCAACCGAAGTCACATTCACGTGAAACAGGGAACCTTGTGTCGCACGAACGACTTTCGCATTGAACGGATCAACCGTTCCTTTCCCAAGGAGTACCGTATCAAATCCGGCCGCATCTGCAGTCCGAATCATCGTACCAAGGTTACCTGGGTCTTGCACTCGGTCTAACACGAGAACTTTCTTCATCTTGCGCTCGACCGGTGTCATCTTCACGACCGCAAACACACCTTGTGTCTTTTCTGTTTCCGACAAAAGATCAGCGACGTGATCAGATAATTCGAGAACCGGCATGTCCTCGATGCGCCACGTCTTTTTCGGTACGTATGATTCAGCCATGATGAGTTGTACAAGTCGACCTGCTCGAATCGCCTCATCGACCAGATGTTCTCCTTCTACGAGGAATTGACCGGTTTCTTGGCGTCCTTTTTTCGTCATCAATCGTTTTAATCGTTTAATCGTCTCGCTCTTCGTAGACGTAATCTTCGTCATATTATCCCTCTTTCAACCATTGGACCGTCTCGTGGTCTAAGCGTTTCGTCAATGCGACAACAAGTTCAATCGCTGCCTCGTAGTCATCTTTATGAATGATTGACACATTCGTGTGTAAATAACGTACAGGTACCGTCAACGCGATCGCCGGCATTCCAATCCCAGACAAATGGAATCGTCCTGCATCCGTTCCGCCTCCTGGTGTCAAATCGAGTTGGTATTTGATGTCGTTTTCTTTCGCTACATCGACAATGAGGTCGACGAGACGTGGATTCGTAACGGTCGTTGCATCAAAGAAGATGACCTGAACGCCATCGCCGAGCTTCGATAATCCTTCTGCAGGCGTCATTCCAGGTGTGTCACTTGGAATTCCTGTATCGACCGCAATCGCCACATCCGGTTGAATCAAGTTGGCCGCCGTGACAGCTCCACGTAATCCAACTTCTTCTTGAACCGTCGCTCCTGTAAAGACGAGACCTGGGAACGATTCTTCTTTCAGACGTTTTGCAGCTTCAATTGCAATTGCACAACCAATACGGTTATCCCAAGCTTTCGCCATCAAGAAGTTCTCATTTTTCATGACCGTGAATTCGCAATGCGGGACGACCGTATCCCCCGGACGAATTCCCCATTCAGCCACTTCGTCTTTTGATGTCGCTCCGATATCTAAAAACATGTCTTTGATTTCAACTGGTTTTTTACGTGCTTCAAGTGGAAGGACGTGTGGTGGTTTCGCACCGATTACTCCTGGAATTTTCTCGCCAGAACGCGTCACCACATCCATTCGTTGTGCCAATAAAACTTGGTTCCACCATCCACCAAGCGCCTGGAAGCGTAGGAAGCCACCTTCCTCTATACGTGTGACCATAAAACCGACTTCATCCATATGACCTGCAATCATCACACGGGGACCTTCTGTGTCTCCTGTCACTTGACCGAACAAACTTCCAAGACCGTCTTGTTCAAACGACTCGACATGTGGTTCAAGATATTCACGCATCAATTGACGGACTTCACCCTCATTTCCCGGGACGCCAGTCGCGTCTGTCAGGCGTTTTAACATATGTAATGATTCATTCATCCCAATCCGCTCCTTTTCATTAATAGCCTAATCGCTGTCGCTCATGGTTCACTTCATTTTTATTCATATACGCCATGAGGATCAGCTGCTCGTTGAAGCCAAGCGTATATCCTAGTTCAAGATACGCTGCCATCAGCGTCTCGTACATCGCTTCTGTTTTCGAAAGACCAAAGTTCGTCACTTTTCGATAAATATCTAAAAAAGCATCAGTCGCATCAAGATATGAGCTTCCCGCAGGAAATGCGTCTCGTTCATACCCAAGCGCAAGGCCGAGTGACAGTAAGAAATGAATGCCGTCTACATATTCTTCTAAGATCACATCTTGAGGCGACGGTCCTTTCTTCGACCAAAACTTAAAGCTACGTGTTTCGTTAGCCAGTTCACCGAGCTCGACAAGCAGCGCCAGTAACCGTTCATCAAATTGATTGCCGGATAATCCATGTTGTTCTTTGATCCGCTCGTCTAATTCGCGCTGCCGATCAAACAATGTTGTCCAGTTCACCGGATGTTCCTCCTCTATCTCCACTTATAGCAGTACTAAAATCATTAAAGACCAGCCTACCGCTAAAATCAATACTTGTAATTGAAGCAATTTTGGGGCATGAACGGTCTTTTTGCGTGTCAAATGGAGACCGAACAAGGCACCGATGGCTCCTCCCGCATACGCGTATAGCACGTTGAAATCACCATCGCCGTGCGTATAACGCTTTGCCTGAATATAGGTATAAACGTTCAAGACAATCAGAGCAAGGGCAACGATTGCGACAACCGATTGGTTCATACGATTTCCTCCTTCTCTTAATTCTAAGAAATTCTGAAGAAAAAAGAAAGCGCCGAGAGAATGTCTCGGCGCTTTCGATTGAACGATTACGCGTTCAATTTTGATTTAGCTGTTTCAGCGAGTGACGCGAATGCCTGTGCATCTGTCACAGCAAGCTCAGCAAGCATCTTACGGTTGATGTCGATTCCTGCAAGCTTGAGGCCGTGCATCATACGGCTGTATGAGAGACCGTTTGTGCGTGCTGCCGCATTGATACGTGTGATCCAAAGACGACGGAAATCACGTTTCTTCTGACGACGGTCACGGTAAGCGTACATGAGTGACTTCATGACCTGTTGTTTTGCTACTTTAAATAGAATGTGTTTCGAACCAAAGTATCCTTTGGCAAGTTTAATTTGCTTTTTACGACGTTGACGAGTCGTATAACCGCCTTTTACGCGTGGCATATGGATTCCCTCCTAAATTGTTTCTGTATTACTTCGCGATCATGTTGCGAATGCGTTTGAAGTCTCCAGCTGATACGATAGCGCCTTTACGGAGCTTACGTTTCGCTTTAGTCGATTTGTTTGCGAACAAGTGACTTGTGTAAGCGTGTGAACGCTTGAGTTTACCTGATGCTGTACGTTTGAAACGTTTTGAAGCACCGCGGTGCGATTTCATTTTCGGCATGAGTATTTCCTCCCCACTGAGAATCGATGATTAATCTTCTTTGTTCGGAGCCAGCACTAAGAACATGCTGCGTCCTTCCATCTTCGGCTTTTGTTCAACTGTTGCCAAATCGGCACATTCCGCTGCCATTTTGTCCAAAACACGTTTCCCGATTTCCGAGTGTGTGATGGCACGTCCGCGGAAACGAATCGAAGCCTTCACCTTGTTACCTTTTTCAAGGAACTTGCGTGCGTTACGCAATTTTGTTTGGAAATCGTTGTCCTCGATTGTTGGACTGAGACGTACTTCTTTCATTTGGATGACTTTTTGGTTTTTACGCGCTTCTTTCTCCTTTTTCTGGAGTTCGAAACGGTACTTCCCATAATCCATAATTTTAGCGACCGGTGGATTCGCTTTATCCGCGACTAAGACTAAGTCTAGTTCCGCTTCTTCAGCTAAACGTAACGCATCGTTACGCGATTTCACACCGAGTTGTGCGCCGTCTGCGCCAATGAGACGTACTTCACGGGCACGAATGTTTTCGTTGATAAAGAGCTCTTTGCTAATGGTTAGCACCTCCATCGTGCAATTGCACGAGATTTAGATTGACAAGACAACATGGCAATAAAAAAAGCGTCGGCAGTTTCCCACCCACACATCAGTTGAGGTCATAAAACGGCAGACGATGCCGATTGAACCAAGAACTTGATGGACCTGCCTGATGACTCTCAGACGAGGTGAAAAGCGGGTGCTTCTGCTTTGTTGTTTTTAATCACTATGTCATCTTAGCACTAGCAGGAAAAGATGTCAAGATATCGCGCATGAATAATTGGTAGCTCACACTTTTATGATGATACCAGTCATTCTCTCGTTTCGCAATACCTTTTCAAAGGGAATAATGAATTAACAAAGGAGGGATTTACATGAACTGGCGAAAAGACGTCTCGCGCGAACATGACTATCACGACCAAGTTCAGCAGATTGTCAGCAAGACCATGCAAGCACACGGCTTAGAGGATGAGAAGTTACAGGCCGTGTTAACGGACTTATTGGAAGAGATGAATCGTATCACATTGAAAATCGTCGATGATCACGAGTCGGCTCAAAATTATATCCATAAAAGATGGTACTAAGCGAATCCAGTTGTACAATCTGATCGCTCTTTCATCATGCGTATATAAATATTAAACGTCCGCTCCACAATCAAGGAAACGGACGTTTTTTGTATTTACTGTGCATATACCATTTGACCACCGAGGTGACCGGCGTAAGCAAGGAGTCCTGCTCCAATGAGTGCGATCACGAAACTAAGTGTGGTCCACATTTTCCCTTTCGCACGATATCCGACAGCAAGCAAAACAATCGTGATGCCAAACGCAATCAAACTATACAAGGCAAAATGTTCATGGTTTTCAATCATCGCTTCTGTGACCGAAGGAAGATTTGCTTCTGCATACTCCTCGGCACTATCACCGGATAGAAAGGCGACCCCACCTGAAAGTAATCCCGCAACGAGTGTGACGAGTGCAAACAGTCGAAAACTTGTCCATTTGAAACTGAGTAAAATTAAGAACGTCCCAAACAATAGTAGACCAATCGGAGCGTGCACGAGCAATGGATGTAGCGGGACCCCACCGAGCATAACGATTCCTCCTTAATAATTGGATAATAGATGAGAGTTATTTACCCAGTTCAATGATGTTTATATCCACTTTTCTATTTTTCCACAATGACACACAATCAATTCGTGAGCGATTTAAAGAAGTTGCTGATTGCTTCGAACAATCTCGCGAAAAATCCTTGCACTTCCTCTTGCTCAAGGAAAGCTTGTACGTCTTGACCCGCATCTTTTAATCCGTTACTGATTGCAGACCAGTCAAGATTTGCTTGTTGCATGTTCTCAAACAGCGTCGTCAATTGGTCGAGTTGTGCTTCGGATAATTGAACGTTATTTTGGTTCAGTACTTGAATGACGATGTCACGAATCTCAATGTTCGTCTCCGGCATCTGATTCGCAATCTCGGCTTTAATCTCGTTCATGAGACCTGCTACGTCCTCTTGACCAACCGTCTTTCCGATTTCAGACGTGACCGCCAACTCTTCTTGCGCAAGCTCTTTGCGCTCTTCAGACAATTCGATTCCCGTTTCGGCTGCTGTTTGATCATACGCCTTCATGATGCCTGTCAGAGCGGATGTCCCTGTCACGTTAATCGGTGACGTGATATAGATATCGGCATCCGTCACACCTGCCGTGACAAGTGCGTTCGCATACATATCCTTCGTGACCCACGTCACATTTTCAGTTTGAATATCAAGACCGGTACCGTCCGTCAATTTGATTCGTGCGGATGAATACATCCCGCCTCCACGTTGCGCTTGTGGGACAGAATCTCCCAAATATTTTTCTTCATCCGCGGCCGTTGTGATAATCGGTTCGATTCCTTCCGGCGCGTCCATACGCTCGAGTACCCATTTTTGTTGCTCCGAAGATAGCGACTCCCCGAGTGTGACGATCGTGTCGTTGACGATTGCCTCCGCCCCGACTTTCGGAAGTGCTCCTGTAAATGCGACTGCTCCAATAGTAAGTGCCAATACTGGCTTCATATAATTCATTCATTATCACTCCTTATGTTTAAGATACGTGTAGACGCTTAAATACACATCCGTCTATAGAACGAAAAAAGGCCACCTTTCTAGATGGAAAGGTGGCCTTTCACTTAGCGTGAACGATTCGCGATCTCTTCTGTGAGCGATGCGATGAATTCGTCAAGTGATGCTGAAACTTGTTCTTGTTGACCGTAACGGCGAATGTTGACTGCGCGCTCGTCACGTTCTTTGTCTCCAAGAACGAGCGTCATCGGAATCTTCTTCATTTGTGCTTCGCGAATCTTGTAGCCAAGTTTTTCATCACGAAGGTCCGTTTCCACCCGGACACCACGTTTGACGAGTTCCGCTTTCACTTCAGCAACGTACTCATCATGGACGTGTGATACTGGAATCAATTTGACTTGTACCGGTGCGAGCCATGTTGGGAACGCTCCTTTGTACTCCTCAATCAAATATGCAACAA
The DNA here is from genome assembly GCF_018617475.1 of Exiguobacterium sp. s59. NCBI lineage: Bacteria > Bacillati > Bacillota > Bacilli > Caryophanales > Exiguobacterium > Exiguobacterium sp. s59. Next base: position 76,504 of record NZ_JACSKG010000003.1, read on the forward strand.
ATCGTTCCATTGTCGAGACGACACCACGGTGCAAGACGATTGGACGATGGTCTTTTCCGTCTGGTCCTGTGTAAGTCAAATCGAAACGTTCCGGAAGCAAGAAATCAAGCTGAACTGTCGAAAGCGTCTCTTCTTTCCCGAGCGCCGTGCGTACTTGCACGTCGAGTTTCGGTCCGTAGAATGCCGCTTCCCCTTCCGCTTCGAAGTACGGAAGTTCGAGCTCGTCCATTGTTTCTTTCAACTGGCTCTGTGCCATTTCCCAAATCGCATCGTTATCGAAGTACTTCTCTTTATCGGCAGGATCGCGATACGAGAGACGGAAACGGTAATCTTTAATGCCAAAGTCAGCGTACACTTCTTGAATCAAGTGAACGATGTCTTTGAACTCTTGTTTCATTTGTTCTGGTGTGACGAACGTATGCCCATCATTCAACACCATGTAACGGACACGTTGAAGTCCTGTGAGTGCACCTGACATCTCGTAGCGGTGCATCCCACCAAGCTCAGCGATTCGGAGCGGAAGCTCACGGTATGAGCGTGGCTCATGTTTGTAGATTGTCATGTGGTGCGGACAGTTCATCGGACGAAGGACGAGTTCCTCATTGTCCATTTCCATTTTCGGGAACATATCATCTTGGTAATGATCCCAGTGTCCAGATGTCTTGTACAAGTCGACCGACCCAAGCACCGGTGTATATACGTGTTGGTATCCAAGTTCGAGCTCTTTATCGACGATGTAGCGCTCGACCGTACGACGGATCGATGCACCTTTTGGAAGCCACATCGGAAGACCTTGACCGACTTCTTGTGAAACGAAGAAGAGATCGAGTTCTTTTCCGAGTTTACGATGATCGCGTTCTTTTGCTTCTTCAAGAAGACGCAAATGCTCTGCGAGTTGTTCTTTCGTCGCCCAAGCCGTTCCGTAAATACGTTGTAACATCTTGTTGTCAGAGTCGCCACGCCAGTACGCGCCAGCCACGCTCATCAATTTAAAGATTTTCAACTTTGAAGTCGATGGAACGTGTGGTCCGCGGCAAAGGTCGAAGAATTCACCTTGATGATAGATTGTAAGTGTCTGATCGGCAGGAATATCCTCGATCAACTCAATCTTCAGCGGGTCTCCCAACTCTTTATAACGAGCGAGTGCTTCGTCACGTGAAACGACTTCACGAGTGATTTCTAAGTTTTCATCGACGATGCGTTTCATCATCTTCTCAATCTCGGGAAGATCTTCCTCATTGATTCGGCGGTCCATTTCAATATCGTAATAGAATCCGTTCTCAATCGTCGGTCCAATCCCGAGATAAATGTTATTCTCTTCGCCATACAGACGTTTGATTGCTTGTGCCATCAAGTGTGCCGACGAGTGACGCATCAAATCGAGACCGTCCTCTGAATCTGGCATGACGAGTTCGATTTTGCCATCTTGTTCAATCGGACGACGGTAGTCGATGAGTTCTCCGTCTAATTTTGCTGCGATTGCCTTTTTGCGAAGTCCCGGGCTAATTGAGCCTGCGACGTCTTCTGCTGTGACGCCAGCATCAAATTCTTTTACCGCGCCATCTGGAAATGTCAATTGAATCATGTACATCTGTCCCCTCTCAAAAATGAATATAAAAAAAGCCCATCCCTCAAAAAGGGACGAGCTTTGATTCTCGTGGTACCACCCTCGTTCCCAAGCAAAGTGCTTGGCTCGAACACACGATAACGAGTGTGAATCGCCGCACGATTGACCCGTACGGTGCTCTGAGGGAGTAAATGCATCGTCGTCGTTAGGAAGCTTCCACCACCCTTCCCTCGCTAAAACTCGTCTCGATGATTCATATCCTCTTCTATGCATCACTTATATGGTTATTAGTATAGTCAACTCATCCAAGAAAAACAATCCTTTACCGACGGCGATTTTCACCCTTTAGTTCGATTTGAGTCGTCGTCGTTGAAATGCGCTGCATGAGACGCTGCGCTTTCATTTTATTTTGTGCGGATCCATCGATTGAAAAGTGCGTCTCGAGTTCTTCTCCACTAAAGTTTGAACTATATAACGTCGGGAGTCGGTGCATCATCCGATATTGAAGAATGATGCCGAACAACTCGTCTCGCACCCACGGACTGATCGCCTCTGCTCCGATATCATCAATCAATAAAACCGGCACGTGTTGAAACGACGTTAAAAACGAATCGAATGAGTCGGTACGGATTTTTCGTTTTGCCTCTGATACAAAGCCCGGAGCGTGGACCAAGATTGTCTCGATATCCGCCACTTTCAATTCATTGGCAATGGCGGCGAGTAAATACGTCTTCCCGACACCGAAGCTACCGTGCAAATAGAGTCCGTTCACTTTTTGTTTGGACTTCATACCCGTCACGAAACGCATCGCTTCTCGAAGCGCAATCTTACGTGCATCATCTGCCCAGTCGAACGACTCGAAGCTCGCCTCACGAACTTCTTCCGGTAAGAACAGGCTCTTAAACTTTCGATCCATCTCTTTTTGTCGTCGTCCTTGTCGGTGAGCGACCGTCTCTTCATAACGAATCGCAATCTGACCAAGATCGACATAGAGCACCGGTTGATGCCCAGGGATGACGGCCTGTTCCTCGATGAACGTCTTCCCGTCCATCTGTTCGGCATACTCACTCAGTTTCGTGAACCCAATCTCAATCGCTTTCTCATCTAGTTCAGGATGAGCGTTTAAAAAGGCGATCACGCCCGGATGGTTGAGCGTTCGTCTGCGAATCGACTCATACGCTTCCCGGACTTCTTTTCGATTCATCAACTGCGATAATGACTGGTTGATACGTTCCATCCCCTCACCCCTTCTCTTTCAATTCATTTAATAGTTTCACGAGCTCCGCATCATCTGGAACGGAAGATTCCAATTCTTTCTTCCGTGCCTGATCGTAAGACCGCTGTTGTTTCGCTTCATCCTCAAGCCATTTCGGCATCTCACCTTGTTGGGGTTTCCGACGCGACCCGACAGTCGTCCGCTGCACATTCTCACGCTTTTGCTGTTTCTTCTCAATCAATGCATCTTGTGTTTCTTCGCGTTCTAATGCTTCTTTTGCGTTCGTATAGCCCGCCGTCTTCCAACTCGTGGCGATGCGGAGGACATAGTTCTCGCTCAGACGCGTCTGCTTTTTCACTTCGATACAATAATAGAAGAGTGCATTGATCACACCTGGAGCGAGTCCGAGCGTGTCGACAAGTTCGATGACTAATTGTTCGTCACTCTTCGATAACTGAGGTGTCTTCCGTAGTGTCGATACATATTGATGAGGATGAGCCGCTTCCATCACCTCAGGGTCATGAAGATCTCCTAGTTTTGTCTGTTCGAGCTCCACCGTTTTCTCTTTCCGATGACGCGTCTGTTTCTTCTTCAACTGCAATACCATCTGACGACATCCGTCCCGTTTCTCTTGCTCACTGAGCGGAAGATACGCTTCGTGGACGAAATATTCTTTTAACATTTCCGCCATCGTCTCCTCATCGAGTTGAGACACGTAAGCGAGTTTTGTGATGGTTTCGTCTAATTTTTTTGTGAAGAATCCGACCGGGAAATTCGTCAGTTTCTTCACAATGTCCATATCGAACGAATAGTTGATTTCAATCTTCGCACGGTCTGGTTTTTCGTAATTCTTTTGTGTGAACGCTCGATGATTGACACCTTTCACGTCAAATACTTCATTAAAGTCTTTTGTCACCTCGACGATTCCTGCCGGTAAAGGGTCGATGGTAAAGCGTCCTTGCAATTGTTTAAATCGCACTTCCCCAACTTTATAGAAGAGGAAGCTAGACAGTAGCCCATCATTTAAAAAAGTATGCGGTGCGAGCGGGACACGCAACTGATAAACGTATTGTGTCAAGCGAGCATCTTTCGTTTTATACGTTCTGACCAATCCGATTGCCTCTAGTCGAAAGAGACTATCCGTCAATTCATTGATCGAGTAATCCAACATTTCACATAAGGCACTATGTGACATATAGTTCGACTTCATCTTCCCTGGTTTCAATTCGCTCCACAGCGTCTGGTAAAGTGCGAGCGCCTTCACACCGATGACAGGTTGATATAAATGATAGAGGGACTGATACGATTCACGGTCGACAAGACCCGTACTCATGATTAACAGTTCGTCCGTCCCAAAGATTGTACGTTCTTTCTCCATAGCTCTCTCCCCTGAAAAAGGGCGACCAGCAGGCCGCCCTTTAGTTGGTCGAATTTTCTTGCTTCATTAAATCTTCAAGTTCTTTAAAGAATACCGTGATGTCTTTGAATTGGCGATAAACCGAAGCAAAACGAACGTATGCGACTTCGTCGACACGTGCGAGTTCATTCATCACCAACTCACCCACTTGTTCACTCGGGATTTCCGACTGCGCGAGGGCACGGAGTTGCTGTTCGACTTTTGTCACGACTCCCTCAAGCTGTTCGAGGGTGACCGGTCGCTTTTCACACGCACGAATGATTCCGCGCAGCACTTTTTCACGGCTGAACTCTTCTCGATTTCCATCTTTCTTCACGATAATGAGCGGAGTCTGTTCCACCGTCTCAAAGGTTGTGAATCGATACCCGCATTTTTCACATTCACGACGACGTCGAATCGAATAATGGTCTTGCACCGGTCGGGAATCGAGCACTCTCGTTCCATTGTGATCACATTTCGGACAACGCATGCTCAAGCCTCCTTATCGTTCGACAGATTTATTTCCAATAGCACGAAGCGGGAATTGTTGTGTGAGCGCCTCATAATAGTGCGTGATGATTTGTGCAAGGTCTGCACCAAGTCGCTGTTCACGATTTAACGTGAAGTCGACCGCTGTACGACCACCGTCTACTTGCACGATTGTAATGAGCCCGTCCCATCCTTCACCAATAAATGAGAGTTCGCCTCGATTTGAATCAATCCGGCGTACCGTTTGACCATTCGATTGAACCTGACTTTCTAACCATTGTAAGATTGCGTTCGGAGATGCTGCGTAGTAACGCGTCCGAAGCGTTTCATTTTTATGTGTGTCTTTTGTTTCGATATGTGTTTGTAACTTATCTAACAGTCCCATAATCCACCTCAACGCCTGAGTTATATACGTTAAGCATATCAAAATTAAGGCGACAACAAAACAATTAAAAGGGCTGACCGTTAAACGGCCAGCCTCAAAAGGTTCTTCAGAATTATTTAGTTAGTGCAACTTGTGCTTCTGGAACACGAATCGGTCCCATCCCACGCTCAAGTTTCACATCTTCACGTACTTTTGCATCCAAACCTTCGGCGATGTATTGCGATGCCGTAGCTGGATCGATTCGATCTCCACATGTGAACACGTCAACTGACGCGTAGCCATGCTCTGGGAAACTGTGAATCGTTAAGTGTGATTCTGAAATGATGACGACTCCACTCACACCGTGCGGCGCAAATTTGTGGAAAGCGACTTCGCGGACTTCAGCGCCCGAACGAAGAGCAGCATCGACGAACAAACGCTCGATGTAGTCGATATCATTCAATTTGTCGGGATTGCACTCCCAAAGTTCTGTAATAATGTGACGTCCCATAGTATCCATATTAGTGGATCCCCCTTTACATCAATGGTCTCAAAGTAGTTGATGATCACTCACTTTGTGCCTGAATCGCCCACAACCACGGGGGCAAGTTAGTCCTAAGAGGTCCTAACCCTTTAAGCTGCGTTTGTCAGACCAATTGAAGTTCACGAAACTGAGTGTAACGTGTTTGGGACGTCGTTACAAGACATTTGTTTAAAAAAATCAGAAATATTTTTTAGAACGTAATATTTTTTAGGCGTGTGTTTCTTGTTGTCCGATTTGAAGGTAGCTCGCCACCATATCTAACAAGTCGACGACACGGCACGAATAGCCCCACTCATTGTCATACCACGCGAGCACTTTTACATGATTTCCGCCGAGTACCATCGTCGAATCCATATCGATAATTGACGAGCGATCGTCTCCATTGAAATCAATCGATACGAGTGGTTCATGAGAGACACCTAACACGCCCGTCATCTCTCCAAACGCTGCACGTTCAAACGCTTCATTCACCTCATCGACCGTGACGTCACGGTGAAGTTCGACGACTAAGTCGACAAGTGAAACGTTCGGTGTCGGGACGCGAAGTGCCATTCCGTTCAATTTGCCTTGAAGTTCCGGCATGACGAGCCCGATTGCTTTAGCCGCCCCGGTTGATGTCGGGATAATTGAACTGCCACAAGCACGCGCTCGACGTAAGTCTTTATGCGGATTATCAATATTATTTTGGTCGTTTGTGTACGCATGAACAGTCGTCACCAAACCTGTTTCAATCCCGAACGTTGAATGCAATACCTTCACGACTGGACCTAAACAGTTTGTCGTACACGATGCATTTGAAATGATATGGTCTTCTTCCGGGCGATAATCCCGATCGTTGACCCCCATCACGATCGTACGTAAATCCCCTTTACCTGGTGCAGTCAAAATCACTTTTTTTGCACCTGCATCTAGATGTAGCTTCGCTCCGATATCAGAGTTGAATTTCCCCGTCGCCTCGACAACGATATCGATACCAAGTTCTTCCCACGGTAAACGTGATGGATCACGTTCTGAGATCAGTTCAATTCGTTTCCCATCAACTTCAAGCGCGTCCCCTTGCGCTCGAACTGTTAATCCGAATGGCCCGTGAATCGAATCGTGTTTGATGAGATGAGCGAGCGTTTCCGCAGGATAACTCGCGTTGATTGCCACAACTTCATGACGTCCTTCGAGCATCAATTTCCGGAATACCATTCTCCCAATTCGACCGAATCCGTTAATCGCAACTTTTGTCCCCATGCTAAATCCCCCTTTTTCTACATTACGGTTTCATTATAACGGATTGCTGTAAGCGTTTTCACTATGAATCGTCACATTTTTTTCGTTTTTCTTTGTTTATTTTTTGAAAATGAGGGAAATTTCTTGTCGTGAAGCACATTAGAAAGGAGGCGTCATCATGTTTGATTGGGGAGATATCGATAAATTCTTCATTTCATTCTTTATCATCTTACCGATTGTGACGTTGATTCATGAGTTCGGTCACTTCTTTTTCGCAAAATTGTTCGGTGGCTCGCTCGACATGCAAATCGGGACAGGCAAGAAAATGTTTAAAGTAGGACGTCTTCAAGTGAACCGCGTCTATTTTTATGATGCGTGGTGTCAGTTTACAGATTTAAAATGGAGCAATAAGGTCACACGCTCTCTTGTATATGGCGGTGGGGCCATCTTTAATTTAGCGAGTATCTTGATTGTGAATGCGTTTATTTTAAGACGAGATATTGAACCGACCCTATATACGTATCAGTTCGCTTATTTCTCGTTTTATTATATTTTCTTTTCACTGTATCCTATCTATTATTCAAACGGTCATCCGAGTGATGGACGGGCGATTTATGACACATGGAAGAAGGGGTCACCCGACTCCGATCCATTGAACTAAAAAAGAAGGCGATTATTATTCGCCTTCTTTTTCTATGGCTTTAAATTGTTCGACTAAGCGTTCGATTTGCGGGGGTAAATCCCCGAGTGACCCGTTGTTATTGACGAGAAAATCGGCCTGATGCTTTTTCTCCTCAATCGGGATTTGAGAATGGATGCGTGCGAGCGCCTCTTCTTTCGTCAATCCATTCCGTTCCATGAGACGCATCAATTGAATCTCTTCGCGGCAATAGACGACGACAGAATAATCGACGAGATCGAGCATTGTCCCTTCAAATAAGAGCGGAATATCAAAAATGACGACAGACTCCCCGGCCGCTTCATGTGAACGCATCTGCTCCTTCATCTCTTCACGTATCGCTGGATGCATCAACTGGTTTAACTGTTGTCGCTTCGTCTCATCATGAAAGATTTCGCGCCCTAATGCGGGACGGTTTAAGACATCACCGTTAAAACATTTTGGAAATGCCGTTTTTACACCCTCTATCGCCTTTCCACCGGGTTCGACTACCTTCCTCGCAATCAAATCGGCATCGATAATCGGGATCCCTCTTTCCCGAAATAGTCGAGACACCGTGGACTTCCCGGTTGCAATCCCACCCGTCAATCCAATCTTCAACATAACGCCCACTCCTTAACGTTGTTGACAGCGTGGACAATAATGCGTGCCACGCCCGCCTAATTTCATCTTTTCGATTTCCTGTCCGCAGCGACGGCACGGCCCACCCGCTTGTCCGTATACATAAAGCGTCTCTTGAAACGTTCCCGTAGCGCCGTCTGGGTTTGTATAACTACGAATTGTACTTCCCCCACGTTCAATCGCCTCACTCAGTACAGCGACCGCTTCCACGCGTACACGTTCTACTTCCTCACGTGTCAAACTAGCCGCTGGTCGTGTTGGATGCACGCCGGCGCGAAACAGTGTTTCATCCACATAAATGTTCCCTAATCCGACGAAGATCGATTGATCGAGTAGTGCCGTCTTGATGGCACGCGTCTTCATCCGTTCTAAACGTCGATGCAACGCTTCCGCTGTCACACGTTCGTCAAACGGTTCGAACGCAAGTAGCGAAAGGGGAGGTGTCGTGTGAACCGTTTCATTCGTCCGCAACTCCATCGTACCAAATTTACGCACGTCGTTATAATGTAACGTCGATTGATCCGTGAAGTTGATGACGACATGTGTATGTTTGGCCGGTTCTGTAATTGTCTCATAAGGGAAGAATTTCCCTTCCATGCGGAGATGGGAGACAAGATACCCGTTTGTTAATTTGAATAAGATAAATTTCCCACGACGTTCCACATCCGTGATGGTCTCTCCAATCAAGTGGTGTACCCATTCATCAGGCTCATGTCCCCGAATGATTTTAGGGTCGAGCACATCGACGGACTGAATCGTCTTTCCGGAAACGGCAGGTCGCAATCTACGACAAACCGTTTCGACTTCTGGTAATTCTGGCATACTGACTTCCTTTCTATCCTCTTATTTCGTATCGAACCATGTTGTTCCCACGGCTCCGTCCGCGCGTAACGGTACATCGAGTGTCACCGTATGTTCCATCGCATCTGTCACCAATTTTTCTAATGCTTCCATCTCTTCTGCCGGCCCTTCAAAAATCAGTTCATCATGAACTTGTAGCAACAGTTTGGATTGAAGATGTGACGATTGAAGAGCGTGATCGACGTCAATCATCGCTTTTTTGATGATATCAGCTGCCGTTCCTTGAATCGGAGTATTGATGGCTGTACGCTCGGCAAATCCTCGCAAGTTAAAATTACGAGAATGGATATCCGGGATGTTTCGCCGGCGTTTTAACATCGTCTCGACGAAACCATGTTCACGAGCCCGTTCAATCGCGGCATCCATGAACGTCTTCACTCCTGGGAACTGCTCAAAGTACGTATCGATGAAGGTTTGCGCTTCTTTTCGCGTGATTCCTAGATTTTGCGAAAGGCCGTAATCACTGATTCCATAAATGATTCCAAAGTTGACCGCTTTCGCCTGGCGCCGCATGAGGGAAGTGACTTCTTCATTTGCGACTTTGAAGACGTTCGCCGCCGTCGAGGTATGGATATCCTCATCGTGTAAGAAAGCAGCCATCATTTTCTCGTCTTGTGACATATGCGCCATAATCCGTAGTTCAATCTGCGAGTAATCGACCGCATAAAGGACCCAGCCAGGTTCGCTTGCGGTGAACGCCTTACGGATACGACGTCCTTCCTCTAATCGAATCGGGATGTTTTGTAAGTTCGGATTGACTGACGAGAGTCGCCCGGTTTGCGTCAACGTCTGCGTGTATCGAGTGTGAATCTTGCCGTCTTCTTTCACAACTTTCTGTAACCCTTCTACATACGTCGACTGCAATTTACCAAGTTCGCGATAGTGCATGATTTTCTCGATGATTGGATGAAGCGGTGCCAACTTTTCAAGGACATCCGCTGCGGTCGAGTATCCCGTCTTTGTCTTTTTCACAGGAGGTAGCGCTAATTTTTCAAATAGGACAACCCCTAGCTGTTTTGGCGAATTGATGTTGAACGGTTCCCCGGCCAATTCATGAATCGTCACCTCAAGTGCGGTTAGACGCTCTCGAAGATCTGTCTCCATATGCTGAAGTGTCTCAACATTTACATGAATACCTGCCCACTCCATCTCAGCCAACACCGAGACGAGCGGTTTTTCGAGCGCCTCATACAGTTCCGTCTGCTCGTTTTCTTTCAGTTCTGAAACGACCCGTTCGAATAACGTCAAAATCGCATGTGCTTTTTCAGCGAGATGCGTATGGAACACATTCTCTTCCGGCACTTTGATTTTTGCACCTTTCCCATAGACCGTTTCATCTTCTTCAAGAGGGTATGCGAAATGAGAAGCAATCGAGCTGAGTGACGTTCCACCAGATAAGTTCAATAAGTAGCCAGCAACGAGTAAATCTTCATAACCGCGAAGGGATAGCTGTTGGCGTTTCAACTGAATGATTGTCTGTTTGGCATCGAGACAAATGGTCGTCCTGGATTCATCTTCAATCCATTCTTTGACTCGTTCATCTTGTAGCAGCGTCACATCGCCAATCGTCACACCACGATCTGATGCGATCGCAACCCCGACGATAGTCTCTTCAAAATAATCGTCGTGCAACTGCTCAAGAAACAGAACGGCCCGCGACAAATCTTGATCAGAAAGGTCGATGGTCGGTCGTACTTCTTTTTCAACCGTTTCTTCTGTAGAGCTGTCCGACAGTTTGCCAATCAAGGATTTGAATTGAAGTTCCATGAACAGGGGCTTCACGGCGGAAGCGTCATACGGCTTGAACACGAGGTCGTCGACGGTTACATCAAGCGGGACGTCCGTATAAATGGTCGCCAATTGTTTTGACATTTTTGCTTCCCGCTCATTCGCCTCTACCTTCTCTTTTTGTTTTCCTTTTAGCTCATCTGTATGTTCATATAGGGCTTCGACGGTACCATACGTAGAAATCAGCTTGAGTGCCGTCTTTTCACCCACCCCCGGTATTCCAGGGATGTTATCCGATTTATCCCCCATCAGTCCTTTTAAATCGATCATCTGAATCGGTTGCAGTCCTTCATAACGTTCTTGGAATGCCGTCTCGTTCATTTTTTCGACATCGGTGATGCCTCGCTTCGTCAAGTAGACGGTCACGCGATCGTTGATGAGTTGCAATAAATCTTTATCTCCCGTTACTATCGTCACTTGATCAAACGATGCATCTTTTGAGAGCGTACCGATGATATCATCTGCCTCATATTGATCGAGCTCTAAGACAGAGATGCCAAAGGCCCGACAGACGTCGCGCACGAGGGGGAATTGTTCTCGTAATTCTCCAGGCGTTTTTTGACGCCCACCTTTGTACTCGGCAAACGTATCATGACGGAACGTCTTCTTTGATGCATCGAACGCAACAGCGAAATGCGTCGGTTGCTCGTCCTCCATCAATTTCAACAACATCATCGTAAAACCATACACCGCGTTCGTATTTCGACCTGACGCGTCCGACATCGGAGGCAGTGCAAAAAACGCACGATATGTTAAGGAATTTCCATCTAGGACTAGTAGTTTATTCATTCAATCGACCTCCATTCTTCTCTTCGTCCATCATACCATACGGGTACATGCGTTCGAAAAAAAAGACCCTTTTCTACGAATAGAAAAGGGCCAAATTCTCGACCGCGTGGAGATGAGCACCGATCGAGTCACGAGATGATGAAGAGGTCTCATCCATAGAATAACAAGGTTTTGTAAAGCAAATATGAATGAAATAGCAAGGTTTTGTAAAGTGAATGCAACCTGGAAAATTAATCCCTCGGGAACGTGATTGTGAACGTCGTCCCTTTCCCTTCGACACTATCGACATCGATTGATGCATGATGCAAATCAATGATGTGTTTCACGATGGCAAGACCAAGACCTGTCCCCCCTGAATTTCGACTTCTCGCTTTGTCGACACGATAGAATCGTTCAAAGATGCGACTCACTTCTTTTTCAGCGATCCCGATTCCATTGTCTTTCACTCGTAACTTGTATGCGTCCCCCTCCGCTTCGACAGAAATCTCAACGCGACTTCCTTCAGGAGAATAATTAATAGCGTTTGCGACAAGGTTCATGATGACTTGTTTCATACGGTTCAAGTCAGCTTGCAAGACAGCAGTCCCATGATGCTTGGCTTCTAGCTGAATTGACTTCTTGCTCGCTTTCTGACTGAGCAGGAGACATACTTCATCGACGAGCTGGTTCAAATCGACAGAGACCAGTTCCATCTGGAAATCATCACGTTCTAATCTCGACAGCTCAAGCAAATCTTCAACAAGCATCTGCATCCGCGTCGCCTCTTTTTGAATGATGTCTAAAAACTGGTCTCGGAGTTCAGGCACTTCTTTTGCACCGTCGAGAAGTGTCTCACTAAATCCACGAATGGACGTGAGTGGGGTCTTCAGTTCATGACTGACGTTCGCGACAAAGTCTTTCCGCATCTTCTCGAGTCGCTTCAACTCCGTGATATCGTTGAATAAAAGCGTGGTACCACGAAGCATTCCGGTATCACTGAAAATCGGCGCAGCAGATACCATATACGTCTTCTGATTAAAGCCGGTTCGAATCGACAGTTGACGGCGATGGACTTCTTCCGTCAAATAAACATCCTCAATCAGGGACTCGACGTCAGGACTCGGTAGAATCCCATGATAAAATTGTCCAATCGACAAGTCATCATATTGGAACATCTCCCGATACGATTGGTTGACTAACGTGACGATGCCTCGCTCGTCCACGAGAAGAAGACCAGCCCCCATATATTCAATCAGCGATTCGAGTCTCGCCCGCTGAACCGATTCTCCAAGTGAGATTGACTCCAGGTTTCTGGCGAGGACATTGATCGACCCCGCCAGACTGCCGGTCTCTTCATCGTTTCTCAGTTCATAAACACGAGCCCGGTAATTCCCATCCGCCAGCTCCCGTAAGACGATCGTCGCCTCATCGATCGGTCGGATGAATTGGTTCGTCAAATGTTGAAGGACGAACAAAATGATGAAAAATGAAAAGAATAGCGCCAGTGCAATCGTCAGCCAGATTCGATCATACACCCCTTCAAGGTCGGACACGTAACGAATGAACGTCAAGTAGACCGTTTCGCCTGTTGCTAGTTCGATTGGTTTTGTAAACTGAATCAGTTCGTCCTCATCCGCTTCACCGAACGTCCCTTCATCGGGTACTAGACTCGGTTCAATTTTATAATCGATTGATCCGACACGAAATGGAGTCCCGGCGATGACTTCCATCCTGCTGTTGAGTAGTAAAATGTCAAAGCTACTCCCATCATCGATTTGACCGACATACTCGCGAATCTCGTCTAGCTCTCCTCCTTCAAGATACAAGGCGGCCAGCTGAGCATCCTCTTTTAAGCGGTCTCGCTCAGAATCTAAATAAAAATCTTTGAACAGCTGACCGAGTACGATGCCAAGTGTCAGGAGGACGCCCGTGACGAGTAGGATGAGCGTCGTCATGAATCTAGAGCGATACGTCTTCATTCCGAAGTCGGCTCCTCCATTTTATAGCCGAGTCCACGAATCGTCTTGATGTACGTCGGTTTCTTCGTGACAGGTTCGATTTTTTCACGAAGGTGACTGATATGGACATCGACGATTCGCGTATCACCGACAAAATCATAATTCCAAATAGCCGATAGCAATTGATCTCGAGTGAGCACACGCCCTTTATTTTTTGCCAAGTAGGCTAACAACTCGAATTCTTTCGGTGTCAATTCGAGGCGTTCGCCTTGCTTGAACACTTCGTAATTAGAGGCGACAATTTTAACGTCACCGATTTGAATGACATCTTCTTCGACCGCAGTCTCTTGTGGGGCAGAGCGTCTTAAAATCGCTTTGACACGTGCCACGACTTCGCGTGGACTGAACGGCTTCGTCAAATAATCGTCTGCACCGAGCTCAAGACCGAGTACCTTATCAAACTCATCGTCTTTTGCTGTCAGCATCAAAATTGGCGTATTGACTTTTTGTTGACGCAGTCGTTTACACACTTCAAGTCCATCCATTTCCGGAAGCATCAAGTCGAGCACGATTAAGACGGCATCTTTCTTTTCAGCCAATTCCAATCCGGTTTTTCCATCATGCGCAGTCTCCACCTCGAAACCAGCTTGTTCTAAATTAAATTTTAATAACGTCGCAATCGATACTTCATCATCGACAACAATTACTTTATCAGCCACACTACTTCCTCCTCTTGATCCATCAAATGTCACTCTCTATTTTACAAATCAAAGCTTGAAACGACCAACCTCAAAGCAAATCTTTACAAAAACAAAACAAATCCACTTTTAGTGTAGCACGCCCCACTAGATGGAAACCGCAAAAAAAGTGCTTCCCACAAGATTGCAGGAAGCACTTTTACTTATAAGACGCCCAATACGGAGCGAACAGAGTCTGCAGATCGCGAAAGCGCCGCTTTCTCTTCATCCGTCAAATCGAGCTCGAGTACTTGCTCGATGCCATGTTTTCCAAGAATGGTCGGAACACCTAGATACAAATCGTTAAATCCATACTCGCCTTCTAAATAAGCAATAGCAGGTAAGATTCGACGTTGATCCTTTAAAATCGCCTCAACCATTTCTACGATTGCAGCAGCTGGCGCATAATACGCTGATCCATCACCTAACAGTTGGACGATTTCACCGCCACCTTTTCGTGTCCGCTCGACGATTTGCTCGATTCGCTCATGTGGTATGAGTTTTTCAAGCGGGATACCACCGGCGTATGAATAACGCACGAGAGGCACCATATCGTCGCCATGTCCACCAAGAACGAATCCAGATACATCTTTGACAGAAACGTTTAATTCTTGTGCGACAAACGTTCGAAAACGAGCCGTATCCAGCACACCAGATTGTCCGATGACGCGTTCTTTCGGGAAACCCGATTCTTTGAACGCCGCATAGGTCATCGCATCTACCGGGTTCGTCAAGACAATCAAAATCGCTTCCGGCGAATAGCGAGCGATTTCTTTGACGACGGAACGCATCACGTTCGCGTTCGTCGCAACGAGATCATCTCGACTCATTCCAGGCTTACGCGCGATTCCCGCAGTGATGACGACGATATCCGAATCAGCCGTATCTGCGTAATCTGATGTTCCGGTAATCCAAGCGTCAAACCCTTGGATTGGTGCTGTTTCTTGCATGTCGAGCGCTTTCCCTTTCGTCGGTCCAACTTTTTCTTCCATATCGAGTAGGACGACATCCCCTAGCTCACGTTGAGCCAGATACAGTGCAGTAGTTGCACCGGTGAAGCCACTTCCAATTACAGAAATTTTGTTTCGACGAATCATGAGCTCTCCCCCTCAATTGGCGACTTATTCGTATGACTTACATATTTTTGATCAATTCATCCGCAAATTCAGAGCACTTCACTTCTGTTGCGCCGTCCATGAGACGTGCGAAGTCATAAGTGACAACTTTCGAAGCGATTGACTTCTCCATCGAGTTGATAATGAGGTCAGCCGCTTCGTTCCAGTTCATGTGACGAAGCATCATCTCACCTGAAAGGATGACTGAAGATGGGTTTACTTTATCAAGACCCGCATATTTCGGAGCTGTACCGTGTGTCGCTTCGAAGATTGCATGTCCTGTGATGTAGTTGATGTTCGCACCAGGTGCAATCCCGATTCCACCTACTTGTGCAGCAAGTGCGTCTGAGATGTAGTCACCGTTCAAGTTCATTGTCGCAACGACATCGAACTCACGTGGACGAGTCAAGATTTGCTGGAGGAAGATATCAGCGATTGAATCTTTGACGATGATTTTGCCTTCAGCTTCAGCTTTCGACTGAGCTTCGTTCGCAGCTGCTTCACCAGACTCATCTTTGATGCGATCGTATTGTGCCCATGTGAACACTTTGTCGCCGTATTCCGCTTCAGCAAGTGCATAACCCCAGTTTTTGAATGCACCTTCTGTGTATTTCATGATATTCCCTTTGTGTACGAGCGTGACCGATTTACGGTTATTATCAATTGCGTACTCAATTGCAGCACGGACAAGACGCTCAGTTCCTTCAGAAGAAACTGGCTTGATGCCGATTCCTGAAGTCTCTGGGAAACGAATCTTGTTCACGTTCATCTCATCTTGCAAGAATTTGATGAGTTTTTTCACTTCGTCGCTTCCTGAAGCGTACTCAATTCCTGCATAGATATCTTCTGTATTCTCACGGAAGATGACCATGTCTGTGTCTTCAGGACGTTTTACTGGTGATGGAACACCTGTGAAGTAACGAACTGGGCGAAGGCATGTGTATAAGTCGAGCTCTTGACGAAGTGCAACGTTCAATGAACGGATTCCACCACCGACCGGTGTCGTAAGCGGTCCTTTGATGGCAATCAAGTACTCACGAATTTGATCGAGTGTTTCTGCCGGGAGCCACTCACCTTTTTCGTTATAAGCTTTCTCACCAGCGTATACTTCCATCCATTCGATTTTCTTTTCGCCGCCGTATGCTTTTTCAACCGCAGCGTCAAATACACGAACAGCCGCATTCCAAATATCAGGTCCTGTGCCGTCACCGATAATAAATGGTACCGTCGGAACGTTTGGTACGTTCAATACACCGTTTTCAACTGTAATTTTTTGTCCTTGTGTCAACATAATGAATCCCCCTAAGTACATTACTGTAGGTCGACGCGTACGCCGACCTACGTCACTTGTTAGTTTACCAAACTTTTGTCTAAAATGTGTCTCGAATTAACGTTCGCTTACAGGAACATATTTACGGCTTGTTTCACCGACATATTCCGCGCGTGGACGAATCAAACGGTTGTCCGCATATTGCTCGAGAATGTGCGCAATCCAGCCAGACATCCGTGATACGGCGAAAATTGGTGTGAAGAGATCTTCTTCAAGACCGAGCGCATAGTATGTTGATGCCGAGTAAAAGTCGACATTTGGTTTCAATCCTTTTTCCGTCTCGACGAGATGATCGATTTTCTCTGACATCTCATACCATTTCGGCTCGCCGATTTGAGCAGTCAACTGACGACTCATTTCTTTCAAGTGTTTCGCACGTGGGTCGCCGTCCTTATAGACGCGGTGACCAAAGCCCATGATTTTCTCTTTGCGTTCGAATTTGCCACGTACATATTCTTCGACGCGGTCGACCGTGTCGATTTCATGGAGCATTTTCATAACTGCTTCGTTCGCACCACCGTGAAGTGGCCCTTTGAGTGCTCCCATCGCTGCCGTCACACCAGAATACATATCAGAGAGCGTCGCCACACAGACACGCGCTGTGAACGTCGAAGCGTTCAACTCATGGTCTGCATGGAGGATGAGCGCCTTATCGATTGTCTTTTCTGCGACTTCGCTTGGTTCCTCACCATTCAACATGTATAAGAAGTTTGCTGCATAAGAGAGACCTGGCTTCGGCGCAACAGGTTGCTCTCCTTTACGAAGACGCGCGAATGCCGTCACGATTGTAGCAACTTGAGCTTGAAGACGGATTGCTTTACGCATGTTTGCCTCGTCACTCATATCTTCAGATTCTTCATCATAGAGAGCAAGCTGCGAGAGCGCCGTGCGAATCGTCGCCATTGCATTGGCTGATTTTGGTGCACGTGCTAACGTATCAATCACTTCTTCTGGCAACGTCGCTTCTTTAACGAGTGCCTCCGAAAGCGATTTCAATTCTTCTGCATTTGGTAAGCGGTCATTCCATAATAAAAATACAACTTCTTCAAATGTGGCATGGTCCGCTAAATCATCAATGGTGTATCCTCCATAAGTCAATTGTCCGTCAATAATTGAGCTGACTTTTGAGGCTGCTGCCACAATACCTTCTAACCCTTTTGTCGTTGACATTCATAACTCCCCCTCAGTCTTGTTTGAAAGTGGTCGACCGTAAAAACAGTCTATGTGTAGGGAATAAGGATACGGGACGGGCTTTTCCCCTGCATTCACCCAGTCTCCGTTTACCCTGTCCTTTATATAGTATAAACAATTTATTGCAAAAAAGAAATGTAAGCGGCTTCAGTTGTCAGAAAATATCAAAACCATTTTTCAACGACTTGATATCCACCTAAAATCAAGGCCGCGATTCCAGCTCCTACAAGTGGTCCGACAGGTATCCCTTTCATGAATCCGACCGCTAGAATCGTGCCTGCGAGAAGCGCCGTCGTGACGACGGGGTCCACGCGCATCAATTGAACACCTTGTCCAGCCGCGATTGCTACAAACATTCCTGATGCAAATGCGACAATCCCGACAGGTCCTTTAATACTATTCCACAATTCTTTAAAACCGATATCTCCGGTTGCAATCGGTACGAGAACGGCGATTGTAATAATCGTCACACCCCAGCTGATTCCTTTTGCTGCGAGTGTCGGAAATAATTGATCACCGAAACCAATCGCTTTAATGATTAGCAAAACACTACTTGCAATAATGACAGATTGATTATTTGAAATGACACCGATTAACACGAGCATCAATAAAAAAAGATATGCACTCATACGTGTTCCTTTCTTCGAACGGAAAAAGAACCGACCTTTGAAGAAGGCCGGTTCGATTGTCGTTCAATTATGCGTTGTAGATTTTACCTGTGAGTGGGTCGATTGAAATCATCTGACCGTCACGAAGTGAAGTTGTAGCTGTATCCACACCTACGATGACTGGCTTACGAAGTGATGGTCCAACGATTCCAGCATGGCTTGTCAATCCACCGTCTTCAGTGATGATTCCAGCCGCTTTTTCGATAGCAGGCATCATTTCTTTATCTGTGAATGGTGCGACGAGAATCATGCCGTCTTTCGCTTTTGCGTTTGCTTCTTCCGCATTTTTCGCGACAACGACTTCTCCGACCACACCGCGCTCGCCGATTCCACGTCCGTCCGCGAGAGCGTGACCGACGATATGAACTTTCATCATGTTCGTCGTACCAGCTGTCGCTGCAGGGATACCAGCCGAGATGACAACGAGGTCACCGTCAGTGACGAATCCAGCATGACGAGCTGCTTCAGATGCTTGAACCAACATTTCATCCGTGTTGTTCGGCATCGTCTCAGCAACGATTGGGTATACACCCCAAACGAGGTTCAATTGACGTGCAACGCGCTCAGATTCAGTGACCGCGATGATGTTCGCTTCCGGACGGTATTTTGCCGTACGAGCCGCTGTGTATCCTGATTGTGTTGGTGTCAAGATTGCTTTGGCGTTCAAGTTGATTGCTGTGTGGGCAACCGCTTGTGAGATTGCATCCGTTACCGTATGCTCACTACGCTTCTGACGATCTTTTAACAAGTTCTTGTAGTCGAGCATGCGCTCTGTACGCTCTGCGATAGCAGCTTGCATTTGAACTGACTCGATTGGGTAGTCCCCTGCTGCTGTCTCACCAGAAAGCATGACTGCATCTGTTCCGTCCAAGATAGCGTTCGCTACGTCAGATGCTTCCGCACGTGTCGGACGTGGGTTACGTTGCATCGAATCGAGCATTTGTGTTGCAGTGATGACTGGCTTACCGAGGTCATTACACTTCTTGATGAGTTCTTTTTGAACAGGTGTGACTTCTTCCGTCGGGATCTCGATACCGAGGTCACCACGGGCAACCATCAAGCCGTCAGAAATCGCCAAGATTTCTTCGATGTTATCCACACCTTCTTGGTTCTCGATTTTCGGATAGATCTTGATGTGTGACGCGTTATGCTTTTCAAGCAATTGACGAATTTCTACAACGTCAGACGCACGACGTACGAATGATGCTGCGATGACGTCGATGTCTTGCGAGATACCGAACTCGATGTCTGCGATATCTTTGTCTGTGAGGGCAGGAAGGTTTACCTTGACGTTTGGCAAGTTAACACCTTTCTTCGTCTTGATGATTCCTTCGTTTTCAATCACACAACGGAGGTCGCGGTTCGGAAGTTTCTCCACGACACGGAGTCCGATGAGACCGTCGTCGAGCATGATGTGTGAACCGACTTCTACATCTTCGTAAAGACCTTCATACGTCACAGAGAAACGATCTTTCGTTCCAACGATTTCTTCGCTTGAAACGATTGTAACTTCTTTCCCTTTTTCAAGAAGAGCTTTTCCATCTTCAAACGTATGTGTACGGATTTCTGGACCTTTCGTGTCAAGAAGTACTGTGACTACTTTTCCAGCTGCTTTCGCCGCTTCACGGATGTCACGGATACGTGCGCCATGCTCTTCATAGTCACCGTGTGAGAAGTTGAGACGGGCAACGTTCATTCCAGCTTCAATCATTTCAGGAAGACGCTTCTCAGAAGCCGGTCCAATCGTACATACAATTTTCGTTCTACGCATAATATAAAAACCTCCTAGGGGATATAGTGCAACTTACATGCAGAAAACGGGGGGCCGTAGACCTGATCCCGTCTCTGCAACTTACTTCGTTTAAATCGACAATTGGTTGACGAGGTCAATCAATTGCATATCGATCGTGTGCTTGTTGTTGTCGAGCGCCTCATCGATATCAAGATCCATCATCTGGTTATTACGGATCCCGACAACGCGGCCCGCTTTCCCTTCGAGAAGAATCTCAACAGCATAAGCACCCATACGACTTGCAAGTACACGGTCTGCAGCAGTTGGGGAACCACCACGTTGAATGTGTCCGAGAATTGTAACACGTGTCTCCGAGTTCGTCTTCTCAGCAATCAATTTACCGATTTCTTCGGCACTTCCAGCACCTTCAGCAACGATGACGATCGAGTGCTTCTTACCGCGCGCAATCCCGTGATTGATTCGTTCCACGATCGCGTTCAATTCTTCTGGGCGTTCTGGGACAAGAATCGACTCCGCGCCACCAGCGAGACCAGAATAAAGTGCGATATCACCAGCATCGCGACCCATTACTTCAATCACATATGTGCGTTCATGAGATGAAGCTGTGTCGCGAATTTTGTCGATTGCGTCAAGCGCCGTGTTGAGCGCTGTGTCGAAACCGATTGTCGCGTCCGTTCCCGGAATATCGTTATCAATCGTACCAGGAAGGCCGATTGTTGGGAATCCGAGTTCCGTCAATTTTTGAGCTCCGCGATAAGAGCCGTCTCCACCGATGACCACAAGGGCATCGATATTGAACTTCCTCAACTGTTCTACTGCTTTCGCGCGTCCTTCTTCTGTTCTGAATTCAGGACAGCGTGCAGAGCGAAGGAACGTACCTCCACGTTGAATGATGTCGCCGACTGATCCAAGGTTTAATTCGACTAAATCACCTTCGATTAATCCTTGGTAGCCGTTATACACACCGTACACTTCAAGACCTTCGAAAATCGCTTTTCGGGTCACGGCACGGACAGCAGCGTTCATTCCAGGAGCGTCTCCTCCGCTCGTTAATACCGCAATACGTTTTAAATTCACGTCACTCACCTCTTATGTGTTTTAACGAAATCTGAAAATAAAATACCATGTCTGACCTTTGTTTTACAACACAAGTATGTGAAAAAAATGCATAGGGTATCTCAAAAAGCAGTCACTTGATGAATGAATAATGCTATATTCAAAGCCATTGTTACCGTTTTCACTCACTAATTGTGCCAATTTGATGATATTTGGTCGCACGTCCTTGAATGAGCTGAGAAGTCGTCAGATCGAGCAACTCGTTCATATGCTGTAGTAATACAGGTTTCAAGAGTGATGACTGTAATGAGACATCAACGTGAGCACCGCCATATACTTCCCCTACAACTTCATCCACAATCCCTAAGTTGAATAAATCTTGTGCCGTAATTTTCATCGTTTCTGCTGCGCGTTCTGCTTGTTTGGCGTCCTTCCACAAAAGTGCCGCTGCACCTTCTGGAGAGATGACCGAGTACGTACTATTCTCAAGCATCAATAACCGGTCGCAAACACCAATTCCTAGCGCGCCACCAGAACCGCCTTCTCCGATGACGACAGATACAATCGGTACTTTTAATGTCGCCATCTCAAACAAGTTTCGAGCAATCGCTTCACTTTGACCTCTCTCCTCAGCGGCTTTCCCTGGATAAGCCCCTTTCGTGTCAATGAATGTCAAAATCGGACGGTTAAACTTCTCAGCCTGCTTCATGAAACGCAATGCTTTTCGGTATCCCTCCGGGTGTGGCATCCCAAAATTTCGCTTCATGTTCTCTTTCGTATTTCGACCACGCTGATGTCCGATGATGGTCACCGGAACACCTTCAAATGTCGCAAGTCCCGATACAATCGCCGCATCATCATATCCGTGTCGATCGCCATGGAGTTCCATGAAATCTGGGAACATATGATGAATGTAATCGAGTGTTGTCGGGCGTTTCGGGTTTCGCGCCAATTGTACGCGGTCCCACGGTTTCATATTCCCATAAATATCTTTTTCTAATCGGTCGAGCTTCAACTCAAGGTGACGGATCTCACGTGATAGATCAATCCCTTTTGTTTCGGCTGTTTCACGTAATTTATTTAATTGTTCGGTCACTTCTTTGATTGGGTCAAACATGATGAACACCCCCATCGTGTAATCCGATCATTTTCTTCAAGAACGAACGCATCTGTTCACGATGGATGACCGCATCCAATTGGCCAGACTCGAGTAAGAACTCTGCTGTCTGGAAGTTTTCTGGAAGTTTTTCTCGAATCGTCTGTTCAATGATTCGTCTTCCGGCAAATCCAATAAGCGCACCAGGTTCCGCGACGTTTAAGTCACCGAGCATCGCAAAACTTGCTGAAACTCCACCCGTCGTCGGATGCGTCAAGTAGGCGATATAGAGAAGCCCAGCTTCATCGTGTTCTTTTAATGCGATCGACGTGTTCGCCATCTGCATTAAGCTGACCATCCCTTCTTGCATCCGTGCGCCACCTGATGCGGTGAATAAGACGACCGGTAGACGAAGTGACGTCGCTCGGCGAACAGCAGAAGCAATCGCTTCTCCTACGTAAGCGCCCATCGATCCCATTCGGAATCGAGCATCCATCACACAAACGACGAGTGGTAGTCCATCGATCGTCGCCTTTCCACAAACGACCGCCTCTTCAATTCCTGTCCGCTCACGGTCTTTACTCAACTTTTCTTCATAGTCAGGGAAGTCGAGCGGATTCGCTTTGACGGAAGGTCCGGCAAAACGTTCAAATGAGCCTTCATCAACAAGCATGTCAATACGCTCCTGAGCATGAAGTGGAAAATGATAGCCACAGTCACACACTTTATGGTTTTCGTTCAACTGTTTTGTATAATGCATATATTTACAAGATGGACATTTCGTCATTAATCCCTGTGGTGCGTCAATTTTTGGCTCTCTTTGACGCAATGGCATATATCGTTTTGGTTTCTTGAAAAAAGCAGTCATCGCTTCCCCCTCGTTCATTCCGGCATCCCCATTCCACGCCACGTCTCGACAAAACGCTTCCGTTCATCAAGCGTATATAAATCCCCAACATCCAGCCCTTCAAAAAATCGGTTCACTTCGCTCCAAATCCGAATGAACAAGTCATTCTCCAATTGAAAAATGAGTCGCTGTCGAAACGTTCGATCATCTTCAATCACTGCCTCTAATTGAGTCAGTCGCTCATCTGTCGGTTTGATTTCTGAAAATGCCATACGCTCTAACAATTTGAGCATCTCGACGATATCGGTCGCTTTCGTCTGTTTCGTCACAATAAACTCCGACAGGATTTCGATGTAGCGATGTCGGTCTTGTTCACATAAGAAGGTGCCGCCACCGCGCCTTGTCTCGACAATCCCTAAGAAGCTCAACGCGCGTAACGCCTCCCGGACAGAAGCACGACTAATCGATAGTGTTTCAGCAAGTTCACGTTCGGATGGAAGGCGATCTCCTGGAACCAATGAAGATTGGACAATTAATTTTCGTATCTTTGAAATATTTTCGTGAAATGAGGATGCGTGTTTTTCATGCATCTGACCGTTCAACTCCCTTTTTTGGATCACTTATCATACTTAAGTGGTCAGACCAATTAGTGCGATTATATCACTTTTTAGGACTTGGTACTAGTTTCTGGACCAACCATTTTCATATCGATTCGTTTTAAGATGACATTTTCTTCCCCAAATCGTTTCTTCGCTACTGCCACATATTCCTCGCTCGGATTGATTGAAAAAGCAGATGCCAATTGTTTCACTTCTTTCGAGTCTGTGAATCGACAGATGACCGGAACGTCTCCTTGAGCGCGCTGAATCCATTCTTCGAGTTCAGGGAAACGATCTAACGTGAGCCTCACAAACAAGGCCTGTCCATGCAACGGACGTACCCGTTCGACAATCAATTGTTTCCGTCCATCTCGTTCGTTCGAATGAACCTCAAGCAATAGAATGTTACCGACGTAAAGGGATCGTCCAAATTGAGCGAACGTTCGCGGAAAGACGACGACTTCTTCTTGCGTCACGCCATCGTCCACCATCATGACACCCATCCGTTCTTGTTTCTTCGTCATAAACGTACGCACGTCATCCACATAAACGACTAAATATCCGTCAGTCCCGTTCATGACGTCTTCAATCGTGGAAGGCTCAATCCCTACGTCAGGAATCGTCGTCAACGGAGAATGGACGACCCATGTCCCGAGCGCTTCCCGTTCTTCTTCGGACCAGTTCGGTTCTTTCGCTTTTTTCTGTTTGAGCCCGAGTGACGACAGTTCATCAGGCAAGAAGTGTGTGCCAGCCTCTTCCCGTAAACGTTCGACTGCTTCAAAAGCACTCGTTCGGTCGCCATGATACATCCGGTCGAGTGCCCCGGCACCAAGTAAACGTCTCAACTTCAGTTGATCTTTATTCTTCCATTCCATCGCTTCTTGAAGAGTTCTGACGTCTTTCAGTTGTCCATTTAGCTCAACAAGTCTTTCGACGTCTCGTTTCGTCAGTCCTTGGATTGCTTTTAGACCGAGTCGCACACCCGGTCCTTCTAATGTCGCTTCGGTATGACCGTGCAACACGTCTGGCGGATACACGGGGATTTTATCTTTCCGCAACAGTCTTACGAGTTGACTCGTCTTTTCTGAAGTCACCACATGAAAGACACGTGGATAATGTGCTTTGACATACGCCAGTCGATAACTAATTAAACTATAAGCGACCGCATGGGAACGGTTGAATCCGTACCCTGCGAACTTTTCAATCCAAGAGAATATTTGCGATAGGACATTGCGATCATTCCCTTCGGATTGACGCAAAAATCGTTCTCGTTCCCGTTCAATCGTACTGGTGTCTTTTTTTGCAATCGCCCGTCTGATCAAATCCGCCTCAGCATATGAATATCCACCGAGTTTCCGTAGAAGACGCATGACCTGCTCCTGATAGACGAGTACTCCATACGTCGACTTCATGATCTCCTCAACGTCCGGGTGAATTGGTTGATAAGGCATCCCATGTTTTCGCTTCGCATACGTTTCGATAAACTGCATCGGCCCTGGTCGATAGAGCGACATCGTCACGACGATGTCTTCAAACTCCGTCGGCTTGACTTGACGCAGCGCCTGTTTCATACCTGACGACTCAAACTGAAAGATTCCGTCCGTATCCCCTCTCGCTAATAGTCGATATGTTCGAGCGTCATGTAATGGAATGGTCTTCAGTGAGAACATCGCATCGGTTTCACGGACCAACTCCTCCATTTGACGAAGGCGACTCAAGTTCCGTAGACCAAGCAAATCGATTTTGAGTAGACCGATTTCTTCCAAATCCTTCATATTATATTGTGTCACATGCTCATCAAGTTCTGGCTGGAGCGGGGTCACTTCTTCAATCGGTTGACGACTGAGTACGATCCCTGCAGCGTGAACGGACGATTGACGCGGCAATCCTTCTAACTGTTTCGCAATCCGAATCAACTGTTGACGCTTTTGGCTACCGGCGAACCATTTCATCTGCTTCGGATTTGCCATCAATTCGTCTAAGCCACCAGACTTCACTTGTTTGCTTGCGGCTTGCCCTTCTTCTAACGTCATCCCGAGCGCTCTAGCGACGTCACGAATCGCTGCCTTTGCCCCGAACGTTGCGAGTGTCCCGATTTGTGCCGCATGAGCTTCCCCGTATTTTGATAAGACGTACGAAACGACTTCTTCCCGGCGCTCATCCTCGAAGTCCAAATCAATATCCGGCATCGAGACACGTTCGGGATTCAGAAACCGTTCGAACAGTAGTCCATAACGAACCGGGTCAACTTCTGTAATGTGAAGCGCAAAACTGACGAGGGAACCTGCCGCTGAACCCCGACCCGGACCAACTTCAATCCCAGACTCACGGGCGAATCGGATGATGTCTTCGACAATCAAGAAATACGATGAAAATCCAGTCTTGGCGATGACATCTAGCTCGAACTTTGCTCGGTCGATATACGGTTCTTTCACGAGTTCCATCATCTTCAATCGCTCGCCGACGAGCCGCTTTAATTTTTGATCTGCATCTGGTAACTCTGGAATCGCACCTTCCGCTTGCGGAAGATGGTCGAGCTGAATCATTGTCTCGAATCGTTCAAGTTCGGCTAGTTCTTCGGCTGTGAACCAGTCGTTCATCTCGCTCGGAAGGCGGACATGCAACCCTTTTTGACGAACATCCTCTTCTGACATCACATCCCCTTCTCGAATGGCGGAGATCGCACGGAATCCTTCTACATCTTCTGGGCGCATATACCTCGTTTCAGGTACCGGAATCAACTGGACATCGAGTTCCTCCTTCATCAGGCGGAGTTGCTTCGACAATTGTACTTGTTCTGTCGTCTGAGGTGCCGGGAGGCCAAGCCATAGTCTGTCCTCATCTACAAATGACAGTAGTTGATGATACAGACGACGTCGGTGGACCGGGTCGCTCGCTTTCCAGTTTTCAGGTAGGACAATGAGAGGCATCGTCGTGCGTCCGTCAATCCCCCCTGTCTTGATGATTCGATATTGCTCTTTTAGTTCCGTCTCGTTCGATGCATAAGCAAGCACCGATACGTCGAGACCATCTAGTCGAAGGACGGTTCGCAGCCCAACGAGCGGTTTTACCCCATATCGCTTGCAGTATGTCAGAAACGACGGGACACCATAAAACGCATCGTCCGCAATCGCGACCGCGCGGCTCCCCCGCTCCGTCATCTGCATTACATATTGTTCTAGTCGAATCGTGCTTTGTAGTAAACTATAAGCAGTCCTGACATTAAGATGAATCATCTTAGACCTCCTCTCTATATTACTGGAATTGTCAAACTCAATTCCCCACTTCTCTGATACAATAATTATAGACAAAACTCACGATAAAAGGGGGCAAAAGCGTATGATTATCAATCGGGGACAAATTGCGCGCGATAAGTTGGAAAAATTACAGAACGGTCAAACCGTATTTGCGGACAGTCCAGAAATCATTGACCGACTTCGAAAGTACATTGCAGAATACCAACTAGATGTCGTCGAGGACGTGACCGACCGTGGCACGTGGTTTATTCCAAAAGAAAACGGAGACAAATGAAGAGAGCTGACCGCGGTCAGCTCTCTTCATTTTCTTCAAACGTGAATTCCCCTGCCACTTCATTTAAAGCAGCAATCACGTCATCCATTTCTTCCCACGTATCAATCGTAGCGCCTGATGCCATCGGATGGCCGCCTCCACGGTAGCGCTTCGCCACTTCATTGATTACAGGGCCTTTCGACCGAATCCGGACACGAATCTCTTCTTTGTTTTCGACGAACATGACCCAACATTTTAATCCTTCTAGCCCAGAGAAGCTGTTGACGAGTTGCGATGCCGCTTCCGGGGATGCATGGAACGTTCGGAGCACATCTTTATCAATCTTTACGTAGCCGACGCCTTCTTCCGTAACGTTAACGTGTTGTAATACATATCCCTGTAACTGAAGCGTTGCCAAATTGGTTTTATACATGTGTCGGTACAGCTTGTTCGTATCGATGCCTTTGTCAATCAATCTCGAAGCAATCTCAAACGTGCGAGCCGTGGCATTACGGAACTGGAAGCGCCCCGTGTCACCGACGATACCGGCATATAATAAGAAGGCCGCTTCTTGATCAATCGGATAATCCCAAATGTTCGCTAATTCCACAATCATCTCGGACGTCGAACTGACCGTGGTGTCCACGATTTGTGTCATCGCATACGGGTCTTCATCAGGGTGATGGTCGATTTTAATGATTGTTTTTCCTTTTAGCGCATACGGTCCATCGATTCGTTCCTGATTCGCTGTATCTAGAATCAAAACGAGCGCATCCTTATACATTTCTTCCTCGACGTGTTCCATCTTCCCTAAAAATTCAAGGTCGGGTACCATACCGCCGACTACATAGATCTTTTTATCTGGATGAACCGACTTTAAAATACGTTGGAGCCCGAGCTGACTCCCCAATGCATCAGGGTCTGGTCTGACATGTCGGTGAATAAAAATGGTGTCAGCCGCCTCGATTTCTGTTTTGATTGAATCCGCTTTCTGCCATGCCCACATGATGATTCCTCACTTTCTTACACACTATTATGGTATGATGATAACAGATTACGAGAAAGAAAGGGGTTCCTTCACTTGCAACTTGTCATGATTGGACTCATTTTGTTCGCGCTCGGAGCGTACCTTGTCTTCAAGCGTCGTGCTTTTTTGACAAAGACGCCAAACCGTAAAGCTTTGTTCAATACACAAGCTTTAATCTGGTTAAGTTTATTCCTCGCGCTGTTTGCCGCGAACCAAATGGTTGGTGGATTCGGGCTGAATTCATCGGTCGGTTGGATTGTCAGCATCGTCATGTTGGTCGTTGGCTTAGGTAACGCGGTCGTTGGATTTATCCGTTATCGGAAAATCTATCCGCTCGCCGCAGAAGAACCGACGAATACACCTTCATAAACAAGAGCACCCGCTACTCATGTAGCGGATGCTCTTTTCGTTACCGATCAATCAACTGTGCCGTGACAAGCGCCTTAGCGACAAGTTGTGTACCTTGTGTCATTTCCACATCAACTTTCCCGAACTTTCGTCCGAGGTCAAAGACGTTCGCCGACACTCGAATCTGACTCTCGATTTGAATCGGTTTCATGAAATAAACAGTGATGTTCTCGACCACTAAATCCCCTTTTTTCATATGACGCAGACTTCGCGTCGCTCCTTCGACTAATAGAGTCGTCAATACACCGGATGACGCAGTTCCCATATGGCTCGTCATTTGCGGTGCGACCTCGACAGTAAACGCGGTACCGTTCGATGCAGGATCTTCTTTTAATTGATTCGTGATCATATTGTCGAACGTTTCACCGACTTGAGGCTGACGATTCGCGAGTTGTAGCGCCTTCAATACATCCTGACGACTGATGATTCCGAGCAAACGCCCATAATTATCGACGACTGGGAGCATCTCGATGCCCTCCCACACCATTTGGTGCGCAGCGTTCGTTACGCTCGTCTGAACCCCGACCGTGATTGGACTCTTTGTCATAACTTTTTCGATATCGTAGTCATGAGATTTATCGATGACGTCCTTCGCCGTGATTACCCCGACTACTTTCATCTGTTCATCGATGACCGGATAACGATTGTGTTTCGTACGTTCATTCAATTCGTGCCAACGTTTTACAGTGTCATCCGATTTCAAATAAAACGTGTCGTGAAGCGGGATGACGATGTCCGAAACGAGAAGAATTTCTTTTTTGATGAGACGGTCATAGATTGCTCGGTTAATCATCGTTGCGACGGTAAAGCTATCATAAGAAGTGGAAATGACAGGCATATCGTACTTATCCGCCATTCGTTTCACTTCATCCGTCGTATCAAATCCACCAGTGATCAACACGGCCCCCCCGGATTGCAAGACGAGTTCATGCGCCTTTTCGCGGTTCCCGATGATGACGAGCGAGTCGACATCGATATAACGCATCATCGCTTCCAGTTTCATGGCTCCAATGACAAATTTAGATAACGTCTTGTGCAAGCCGTTCCGTCCGCCCAACACTTGCCCATCAACAATATTGACGACTTCGGCAAATGTCAGTTTCTCAATATTCTCTTTTTGTTTACGCTTGATTCGAATCGTCCCTACACGTTCGATGGTAGAGACAAAGCCCAGGTTCTCAGCTTCCTTGATGGCCCGATAAGCCGTACCTTCTGATACAGCCAACTCTTTGGCGATTTGGCGGACCGAAATTTTTGACCCAACATCGAGTGACTCGATATGTGCTATGATCTGTTCATGTTTTGTGGTCATACGCGGAGTCCCTTCTCTCAATACATTTTCTACTCTTTTTAGTATACTGTATCAGTCAAACTTGTTCAAACTGTACTAATCAAATTGCAACATTTCCTTTCTGTTTTCGAAACAGCTATAATAGACGAGTAGTCAACGTAAGAGTGAGAAGGGAAGGGATTCATCTTGAATCAACGCACCAATCAAATTGCACAATCTCTAGCGACGAAAGGATTAGACGCGGCATTTGTCACGTCAAAGGCATCTGTATTTTACTTCTCGGGAGTATACGCAGAAGCACATGAACGACTAATCGCCATTCTAGTCCTAAAGAACGGGACAACTGCCATTATTTGTCCTGCCCTAGAAAAGGGAATTGTCGAATCAAGTGAGTGGACAGGTGAAATCGTGACATACATGGACCACGAGAATCCATGGGATAAAATCGTTAAGTTGTTCCTCGATAATCAAATCGTTCCTGAGCGCATCGGCATCGAAGGTGAGCATTTGACATTCAATCGTGTCGAACAGCTCCGCGCCGGTTTTGCCGGATTGACGATTATCGATTTGACAGACGAACTTCAAACATTACGCATGATCAAATCACCAGATGAAGTTCGTACGATGAAACGTGCCGCTGAACTCGCAGACATGGCAATCGAAGCCGGTATTCGTTCACTCCGCGAAGGCGTGACCGAACTCGAGGTCATCGCGGATATCGAATATGCGATGAAGCAACAAGGCGTTCGGGAAATGTCATTTGATACACTCGTATTGTTCGGTGAAAACAGCGCCGACCCACATGGTGTACCAGGCAACAATCGTTTGAAGAAAGGTGATTTCGCCCTCTTCGACCTTGGTGTCGTCTGGCAAGGATATTGCTCGGACATTACTCGAACGGTCGTCTTCGGTGAGGCGAGTACGAAACAACGCGAAATTTACGAAACGGTGCTACAGGCAGAAGAAGCAGCCATTGAGATGGCAAACGTCGGTACGACGCTTGGAGCGATTGATATCGCAGCCCGTCAAGTCATCACGTCTGCTGGATACGGCGAGTACTTCACGCACCGTATCGGTCATGGAATCGGAATCGAAGTTCATGAACATCCATCCATGGCGGCGAACAATGACATGACAGCTCAAGTCGGGATGACGTTTACGGTCGAACCAGGTATTTATCTACCGGGTGTCGGTGGTGTCCGTATCGAAGATGACCTCGTCATGACAGAGAGCGGTCCGATCACGTTGACGAGCTATCCGAAAACACTTCAAGAGATTCAATAAGAAAAAGGTGGGGTCCAATTTAGGATCCCACCTTTACCTATATATTCATCAATAGAACAATCGGAACATGACATCGCGTTGCGGCACTTCGAATCGCTCCATTTTTTCTAAAAAGGTTCGCTTGTCATATGGAACTGCCCTCATGTCAACCCGCATCCCGCGCTCACCTTCAGTTAAAATAGCAAAGCGCGCAAGTTCATCTCGGGCGACACCGAGCGCACCTGGATTGACGTAGCGCTTCTTCTCGTCTTGGAATAGGTGAACCGGGTGGTGATGACCAAATAAGATGACATCCCCATCGTACTCTCCATACAACCGTTGCATGTTTTCAAGTGTCGGTTCGAGAATTTCATGAAATGGCTCTTCGACAATCGTCGCTTGCCGCTTTTCGCTCGGGATATGGTAATGGATACCGAACGCCTTCTGACCAGCAACCTCACCTGTCATCGTTCGCGGAAGCGACTCAAGAACATCCACATATTTAGCATCAAGATGACGTGCGACCCATTCGTGATGCGGTCGTGTGTGCGCATAGCTTTCCGGGTGACCTTGTCCGGCTATGAGCGAGACGACCGCCTCGTCATGATTGCCGGAAATCATGTGTGCCCCGCGATCAATCAATCGCTCCATGACCGCGTTCGAGTCCGGTCCCATCGCAATCATGTCACCGAGCGACCAAATCACGTCGACCCGTTCTATATCCAACGCGCGAAGGACCGCCTCTAGCGCCTCTAGATTCCCATGGACGTCTGTCACAACCCCAATCCTCATCGACCTTCCCCTCACTTTCGATATTGATGGACAACATTGACTCCGCCAGTCACATCAATGACGGCGCCTGTGATCATATCGGATTCCTCATGTAATAAGAAGGAAATAAGGCGGGCGATGTCTTCTCCAGTCCCATGTCGACCAACCGGTGTCCCTTCATCCACTTCCGCTTCCTCGATGCGCATTTCCTTTTGAGATCCGACGATGTTCCCGGGATTGACCATATTCGCCGTAATCCCAAAAGGTGCTTCCTCGAGAGCAACCGATTTCGTCAAACTGACGAGCGCTGTTTTCGCTGCCGCAAACGCTGAACGGTGAATCCACCCAGGAGCCGATGCACTTTCCGGAAACCCATATGAGATAATGCGCCCGAAACGTTTGGAGCGCATGGCAGGGATTGCTCGACGCATCAGCCAAAACGAGGCGGACAAGTTGCCGGTCACCACTTCATCCCACTCTTCATCCGTCAATTCGACGAGTGGTTTCCGTTCAAAAATATAAGGACCTGCGTTTAAAATCAATGCGTCCGGTTCACCAAACCGCTCGACTGCTTCCTCATAGGCGGAGAGCAGTTGTTCACGATCCGTCAACCCTGCCTCGATCATATGTATCCGCTCATGTTCCCAATCAATCGGATTCCGTTGCAATATACTGACGTGCCATCCTTCTTGTAACAGACGTTCCGTCACGACACGCCCAATTCCTTTCGCACCAGATGTAATCATTACATGTTTCATCGTCCAACCTCCTCCGCCTTATTTTACCCGTTCTGTCACGCGAATTCCAAACTTGGACATGTCGTGAACAACCTCATGAAAAAATTCACTCATTTTCATGACGAAAAAGCGTGAAAACCGAGAGAAGTGGTATACTATATATGTAAGCCGAACGTATATTTCGAGCGAAAGGTTGGGATTTACATGGCAATTGTATACAAACACATTCTATCTGCCGTCGACGGCTCTAAAGAGGCGGAACGTGCATTTGAGACCGCAATCGATGTTGCGATTCGTAACGAAGGAAAACTGTATGTAGGTCACGTGATTGATACGCGTACATTTGCGACCGTTGAAGCATATGATCGCACGATTACCGAGCGCGCTGAAACGTATGCCAAAGAGTTACTTGAAGACTATGTGAACCGTGCGAAAGAACGCGGCGTGAAAGAAGTCGAGACCGTCATTGAATACGGTTCTCCGAAAGTGACAATCGCTAAAAAGATTGCACCTAACCATGATATTGATCTTATTATTTGTGGCGCGACTGGGTTGAACGCTGTCGAACGCTTCTTTATCGGAAGCGTTTCAGAAAGCATTGTTCGCTACGCGAAGTGCGACGTTCTCATCGTCCGTCAATAACCGTCCATTCTCGAAAAAAGGGTCTTGCGCAATCGCAAGACCCTTTTCCTATTATTACAACACCTTGACCGTAACCGTTTTACGACCGAATTGAATCGCCGCACTGTGCGAATACATTAAGATATCGATTTTATTCCCTTTGATTGCGCCGCCTGTATCTGCAGCCGTATACGTGCCTAACAACTTGCTCCCTACATATACCTGAACTTTCGTTCCAAGCGGGATGACACGCGGATCGACCGCGATTACATTACGTTTTTGTGTACGAACATTCCAACCGAGTGCCGTCTTACCTGAACAGCCTTTGCAATAAGGTGTATACGCCGATGCTTTCATCGTATACGTTTTGCCGACAGACTGTTTCTTAGCTCCCGTTGTCGTGACATAGCTTGTCGCAACCCATGCTTTTTTCTTTTTATAATAAACTTGTGTCCAGGCCCCTTTCGAACCTAAACGTTGTAACTTTTGACCTTTGTTTAACTTACCTAAAATTTTAGTACCCATTCGTGCATCCGAACGAATATTTAAATCGTTCACTTTACTGACGACGTAAACTTTATTAGAAGAGGCAGCTTGCACTTGCGATTGTGGCAGGAAAAGCGTTGAAACTAAAATCGTAATTAGCATCATCCATCCTAACTTTTTAAGCATGCACTGTATCCTCCCTTAGTTCAGATCGTATCATCGATGAACTGTACATCGAATGTTTCGTCCAGATAACTATATGACGAAACATGAGTCAGTGCCGTTACACTTACGGTTCATTTGAATGTCATGAACGTTACAAATTGATGTCAAAACGGTCGTCTTCTTGCTCAAAATTGCAATTTTGAAACGAAGTAGAGATTTTCATATAAATTAACATCCAATATATGGTTAATTCATGACTCATATGTTACAAAACGATGCAAATAACCCGCCTTATGTTACAAACAGAAAATCATTTGTCCCATTCAATCTCTACGCCACTAGGAAAAAAGGCTCAAAAAAACCCACGTTACGCGAAGTAACGTGGGTTTGAGTGATCTTATGCGTGCTCTTCAACGAGGTTTGCAATACGAACTGTGTCACGCGCGATGACCAACTCTTCGTTCGTCGGGATGATGATGACTTTAACTGGTGAGTGCGGGTAGTTGATGAACAACTCTTTGCCACGTGCACCGTTGTTAAGTGAAGGATCCCAGTAAACGCCCATGAATTCAAGACCGCGAAGGATACGCTCACGGATGACGTCCGAGTTTTCACCGACGCCTGCTGTGAAGATGATGGCGTCGACACCATTCATCTCAGCGGCATATTGACCGATGTAACCGTGAATACGGTTTGAGAAGATTTTTAACGATACTTCTGCACGGTGGTTTCCTTCTGCAGCAGCTTGCTCGATATCACGCAAGTCACTCGAAATACCAGAGAGACCATAGACACCAGACTCTTTGTTCATGACGTTCAAGACGTCTTCTGCAGACTTCCCTGTTTTTTGCATCAAGAATGGGATAAGGGCTGGGTCAAGTGAACCCGAGCGAGTTCCCATCGTGATTCCTTCAAGTGGTGTGAAGCCCATTGTCGTATCGATTGAGCGACCGCCTGCAACGGCTGCGATTGACGCACCGCTACCAAGGTGACATGAGATTAAACGCAAGTCTTCGAGCGGACGACCGAGAAGTTCTGCCGCACGTTGTGTCACATACTTGTGGCTAGTCCCGTGGAAACCATATTTACGAACACCGTGCTCTGTATAGTATTCATACGGGAGACTGTACAAGAAGTTCTCTTCTGGCATCGATTGGTGGAATGCCGTGTCGAATACAGCAACTTGTGGAACGTTTGGCAAGATTGTTTGGAAAGCACGAATCCCAGTCAAGTTTGGTGGGATGTGAAGCGGTCCAAGCTCTGTGAAAGACTCGATGTTCTTCATGACTTCGTCGTCGATCACGACCGAATCCGCATACAACTCTTTGCCGTGTAACACGCGGTGACCTACGCCAGAAATCTCGTCGAACGATTGAATGATATCAAGCTCGATCAATTTTTCTAATGCCAATTCAACCGCTTCTTTGTGCGTGTGAAGTGGTGTGACCACGTTGAACTTCTGTCCTTCACCGTACTTGATTGTAAAAATTGCATCTTCTTTCCCTACACGCTCAACCAATCCGACTGCGAGCAACTCTTCCGTTGGCATCTCGAGTAACTGGAACTTGAGCGATGAACTACCAGCATTGACTGCCATAATTTTCGTCATGTCATACACCTCTTACCTTTCGTTTTAAACGCGTTTCTTTATCTGTTCAATTTAAAACTGATAACTGTATCATAATGAAGATACTTGATTTTGAATACCTTTTTCAAGTATTTTGTCTATTATTTTTGCGTTGTTTTGAACCAATCATCAATCTGTTTCACTACATTGGCAACTGCTCGGACATCCGTAAATGACGGAAGCTCAACGAATAAGGCTTGTTTCGGACGTGTGACGCCCTCCCCTACTTTTTGAAGGAGCAACAAACTTTTCGCATACCGCTCGTCTTTAAACATCGTCGTCGGAAGTTGAATCACACCTTTGACAACCGCTTCACGGTCCATCCACTGTTTTAATTTCCCTTCGTCATCCTGTTCAAACAAATTGTTCGGAATGACGAACAATCCGTGTCCACCCGGTTTCGTGTGACGAATCGCCTGCTCCATCATCAAGAAATGAGAATAGGCGTGTCCTTCGTCACGTTTCATATCGTATTCGTCCGCGACTTCATCATTTGGGTAGTAACCGATTGGAAGATCCGCAAGTGACAAATCGCTCGGTTCGACAAATAGCGGGGCGAGCGCGTCTTGATGGAAGTATGAAACCGGCTCTCCTAATAAGTTGCTGATTGAATAAGAGAGACGAAGCAACAATTCATCGACTTCAACCGCTTGTGCCGTCGCTTCTTTCAATTGCGAGAGGACCGCATGAGTCAACGTGCCCGTTCCGCTCCCAAGATCAAGAATCGTCGCGCCATCCTTGAGTAACTTCGTTGCCAAATAGCCCATGAACAAGCTGACCGCATCCGGTGTCGGTTGGTTGTTCGGTGGGAGTTGCGTCGTTTCTTCGAGCACGAGTAGACTGACGGCTTTTCGCACGTCATCCATCTTCTCATTTTCGATGTCGACATGGTCAAACACTTGCACGAGTGCCTCAATCGGTAAGACATCAAGGTCGTTGACAAGTTTTTTCGCTTCTTTCTTCCAATCACGATACAGTTGTTCGAAACGTTCCATTTTCGTTCATCCTTTCCATACAAAACCGGCCCCCATAAGAGGACCGGTCGGTTCACGTACTAGTGTAAGCTATTTTAATCAATTTCGCCAAACGAATCAATTCGCTTGTTCGAACGCCTTGAGTGCTGCTTCGAAATCGACTTCATCCGTCATTTCATCCATATATTGAACGTACTGGACGACGCCGTTTGAGTCGACGACGAACACCGAACGAGCGAGAAGACGCATTTCTTCAATTAATACGCCGTACGCTTTCGCAAATGATAAATCACGGTGGTCAGAGAGTGTGACCACGTTGTCTAGACCTGAGGCTGAGCACCAGCGACGCTGTGCGAATGGCAAGTCGTTTGATACAGTCAAGACTGTTCCACCAAGTGATGATGCTTTCTCGTTGAACTCACGCGTTTGTGCGTCACATACGCCTGTATCAATAGAAGGAATGACACTGATCATTTTTTTCCCCGGATAGCTTGCTAATGTCACTTCTTCTAGAGCTGTCGTCAAAACGCGGAAGTCAGGAGCCTGGTCTCCCACTTTTACCGGATTTCCTTGTAATGTCACGTTGTTCCCTTTAAATGTTGGCATGAACTCATCCCCTTTGTTGTAGTTACCTTCTCATCATATCGATGAAATTGAGCCTTTGACAAACTTCCTGCTTTTGGCTCTGTTTCAGTTTTCCCTATATTGGTTGAAGGAAACACGTTATAATAAGAGGGACACCATTGACAAAGGGGATGACTCAGATGAGAAATAACGTCTATTTGTACCATCGTAACGTCAACGAATTCACTAAAGAAGTGAAGAAGCTAAAAGAAATCGGGGAAAAACACGGGTTTAACATCGTCAATCAACCGGAAGATGCGAATATCATCGCTGCGGTCGGAGGAGACGGCGCCTTCTTACAGGCCGTTCGCTATACTGGTTTTCGTCAAGATGCCATTTATGTCGGATTCGGACGCGGATTGAACGAGTTTTATTGTGACTTTGACATACATAAACTCGATGAAGTCGACCGCCTCTTCTCGGACAACTCGACGCGAATCGAAGAAGGTCTAGAAGTACGCAAGTATCCACTACTCTCTGCATCGATTAACGAATCAACACCGCTTCTTTGTTTAAATGAAGCTTCCATTAAATCGAGTATCATTAAATCACTCGCCATCGAAGTCTATATTGATGACTTGCACTTCGAGACATTCCGTGGGGACGGAATGGTTGTGTCGACTCCTACCGGTTCGACCGCGTATAACAAATCGTTGAGCGGCGCGGTCGTTGACCCGCTCATTCCATGTATGCAAGTCAGTGAAATCGCTTCGGTCAACAATAACCGTTACCGTACACTCGGCTCTTCCTTTATCGTCCACGAATCGCGGAAGTTATCGCTTCGCATCGTTGAAGACGGAAACGATTACCCGATCATCGGTATGGATAACGAAGCGCTCAGTTTGAAGTACACGGACCGAATCGACATCGAACTCTCTGACAAAGTCATTAAGACTGTCAAGCTACGCACGAACTCGTTCTGGCATAAAGTACAACGTTCATTCTTCTAATACACAAGAGGAGCCGGTTGACCCTAGTTGGATCAATCGGCTCCTCTTTAGTTTATGATGTGACGACTTCTGCCTCATATACCGGCTTTCCTTCGACGACCGTCATGGCTAGACGATTTTGAAGGATGTCTTCTCCCTGTAATGTGAAGAAATCTTCGTCCCACACCGTGAAGTTCGCGTTGTAACTTTGAATCAATAACCCGTTTCTCCCGTGAGTGCCCGTCGCGACATGTGGTGAATACGTAAAGCTCCGAAGCGCCTCATACATGGACAGGCGTTCGCTTGGGTTTAACGTGCTCGATCCTTTAAATGACTGTCTTGCCACTGCACCGAACAATCCTTTTCGAACATCGACGGATGAAATCGGAGCATCACTTCCTCCTAATAGGAGTGCCCCCGTATCGAGGAGTGATTTGAACCGATACACGTCGTGAACGCGCTCATTCCCTAGTCGTTCAAACAACATGTCCAAGTCGTCTGAAAGGAAGACCGGTTGCGCGTCAATCAGGACAGGCAATGATTTGATGCGTTTGATCAACGAATCGTTCAACAAGGAAGCGTGAATAATTCGGTCACGCGTCCCTTTTTTAGCAGGATACTTCTCAAGTAGGCTGACAAACTGTTCGACGGCTGCATCCCCAATGACGTGGGCCGCGACATTCATCCCGTATGTTCGCGCCTTTTTCACGAGAGCCTCTAGATGATCCGGTCGGTGGACTTCGATTCCACGCTGTCCCCGGTCGTCTGCGTATGGAGCGGACAAGAGGGCAGTGCGACCACCAAATGAACCATCCACGAACAACTTCATCGCCCCAAAATCAAATCGCTTTCGCTTTGTCATCGCGTCATGTTGAATCACACGGTCCACGACTTGCTCATGAACGAGAAGGTGCGCTTGGAATGGCGTTTCACCCAGTACATCCTCATACGCTTGAATCGTTTCAAGTGGGTCTCCATGATAGAACAAGTCTTCGGTATGGGCTCCGACGATACCGTGCGCGAACAACGAGTCGATCGCCCGTCGCAGCGACGCCGCATTTTTCTTTCGGTTTCCACTCAACTCTTTATATAAGAGGTCGAGCGCAGCATCATATAAGACACCATTCAACTTCCCTTCGTCGTCCCGACCAAGTTTTCCACCTTCGATGACCGTGTGATGGATCAAACCAAGTCGCTCAAGTCCTTTCGAGTTCACGACGGCCACATGTCGGCACACACGCTTCAAAACGACAGGACGATCCGAAATGACTTCGTCAATCATGTCACGCGTCGGCATTTCACCAAGTAACCGATCATCAAATCCTTCAGCCACCACCCAGTCGTCATCCGACCCTTGTTGTTTCATCGTCTCAAGTAATTCTCGAAGGTTGGTCGCCTCGCTTGCATCGACACGATCTAGCGCTTCTCCGTAGCCGACGAGGTGAATGTGTGAGTCTGTGAAGGCAGGATAGACACTCTTTCCTTCTAAGTTCACAATCTCCTCAATTCGACCGGCGTATGTACGACGGAGATGTCCTTCTTCCCCCATTTTTAATATACGACCATGTTCTACAAACATGGCACGCATCATCTCACCCGGTTTATTCAACGTATAGATGTTTCCATTAACCCATAACGTACCCATCTGACGATTCCTCCTCGATTGAAAAAAGATTGACGTCTACGTTTTTCCCGTTTCCGTCAATCTTCATGCATTGTTTATTTTTTTAGCAACTCTTGCTGTTCCAATCCTTGATCGACACGGCGACGAATCTCGTGCGCGCCTTCCTCTTCGAATCGACCAAGCACACGCTCACCGATTTCAACGGCAGTTCCGTACTCACCATGCAAAAACTTGTTTTCTGCAAGTGTCAAAGCGATGTGTACTTCGTTGTCACGACGACGGAATCGGTTGGCGTATTGTAACAACTGTTCAGCATACGTCACTTGACGAATGAGCGCATGGACACGGTCGCGGAAATGATCCATCATTTCTTCCACATCATGACTGAGCCCTACAATATAAGTCATATTGAATGGCGCTTTGTCGAACTGTTCATCTAACGACTGGACACCTTTTTGCAGTTGGCGTAAGTCGTTGGATAAGTCATTCGGGACGACAGGCATCGCACTTTTCGCCAAGAGGCGTCGATGCGCTGACAATTCTTTCTTCCATGTTTCGAGCTTATGTCGTACTTCGAGTTCTTCTTTTCGTAACGAATTCGTATCCTCGATGAATCGTTCATGCATGGCATTGAATTGATCGAGCGAACGTTTCGCTTCTTGGACTTTCGATTTAATCATGCTGAACGGTAACATTTGGGCGACAAGCGCTTGTTCGATATCAAGTACGTTCGCAGTGAGTGTCGTCCGCTCGCGCTCGAGCTGTTCAAACTCTTCACCGACGCGAGCGTTAATCTCATAGTTACTGACGAGTCGAGACATTTCCGATTGCAGGTTGTTCATGACTTCAGCAGACTGACGCTCACGCTCCTGAATCGTTGCAAATTCTTTTTTCACGTATTGGCGTGCATCGACTTCCGTTCGGAACGCTTCAAACAGCTGGTCGATATCGGAACTCAACTGCTGCATATCCTCTTCAAAGTGATCGAACTCCAATCGTTCGATTCGAGCCATCAGTTCTTCACGACGCTCTTCCGCTTGATCGATTTCATCCATCAACCCGAGCGGTTCGAGCGCGTACCCATCCATTTGCATTTCCTTATGTCCAGACCGTAACTGTTGAAGCTGTTGCTTTAACTCCACTTGTACCGTACGTACGAATTGTGGAATGATTCGAATCAATTCACGAATGTGACCGACTTGATCTGACAAGGATTGTCCAGTCTCAAACGCTTCAGATACTTGACCGATTTGTTTCAAGTTGATCATTTCACTGCGTTTCGCCTCGGCGGCGGCAATTTCTTGTTCAACAAGTGTATATGTCGGTCCGAACGCATGATTTTGTGAATTCAATGTTTTGCGGAACTGATACAATTCCTTTTCGTCTTGCTTCACAATGTCCATAAGCGAAGTGTGGTGTGTCGTGAATTCATCCATCTCATCGAGCATGGCGTGTACCATCGTCTCGAGTTCTTCGATGAGTTGCTCTGTCGCATTCAAGTCTGCCTTCACTTTCATAAAGCGATATTTATCCAAGTCTTCCTCGGCCCGGTATAACGCTTCATCGATTTGACCTGCATGCACACTGACCAACTCATCCCAAGATTGATGCCAACGATCAAACTTTTCTTTCGTTTCCCCTTCCATTGGCCACTGCTTGAACTTTTGAAGTTCAACCGGTATGCTCGCGCTGAGCACACTTTGTTTCCTCATATCCAAGTCATCGATTTTTTGGTAAAAATTCCTTCGAATGAGCATACTCCCCAACATACCGCCTAATACGACGACGATGATTCCAATGATTAATCCATAAATTCCGTAATCCATCTTTGTCACAACCTCCAAGCCGCTTTCGTGGACTTATGTACCTTATATAAAAAAGAAGTATTTTATAAGAATAGATATACCTAATCATATTATAGAACCAATGATTTGCATAGGTTTTCCAATGGTTTCAGTGGAGATTGTTCATTTTTTCGGAACTTTCAGGCAAGACAAATCCGAAATTTGCGTGTACCATAATGCTAAATTCTAAAAACAAGAAAGATGGAGGGGATTCAACATGTTCCAAACGACATCCTATTCTGGCGATTTAGCGGCCGGTTATGAACTCTTAAATAAACAACTCGCTGCTTTATTAGAAGGCGAAACAAATACGGTTGCCAACCTTGCCAACGCTAGTGCTTTATTGAATCAATTTTTAGACCGAATCAACTGGGTCGGCTTTTACGTAACAAACTCTGAGGATAGCTTGATTCTCGGTCCTTTCCAAGGTCTTCCAGCTTGTGTGCATATCGCATTCGGAAAAGGCGTGTGCGGAACAGCCGCGGCTACACAAGAAACGCAACTCGTCGCTGACGTCCATCAATTCCCGGGACACATCGCTTGTGATGCGGCTTCGAACTCTGAAATTGTAGTCCCGCTTGTACGCGATGGGAAAACAATCGGCGTCCTCGATATCGACAGTCCAGAATTTGACCGCTTCTCTGAAGTCGACCGTGAAGGCCTCGAGCGTTTTTGTGAGACGTTACTTCGCTTTATTTGATTG
The DNA here is from genome assembly GCF_018617475.1 of Exiguobacterium sp. s59. NCBI lineage: Bacteria > Bacillati > Bacillota > Bacilli > Caryophanales > Exiguobacterium > Exiguobacterium sp. s59. Next base: position 118,969 of record NZ_JACSKG010000003.1, read on the forward strand.
ACAAGCGATTACTTTCATCGTATACTCATCTTTGTGCATGAAATGACGATAGCAGTCATTGACAAACGTATCCACCTTTCGGGCCTCGACTTTTGTCGGAGGGGCATCTCGTAGCTTCGCTATCAAGTGAAGGTGCTTGCACCTTGAAAGGGGCGTTACTCGTCTTTGACACCGTTGTTCTTTTGTGCAAAATACATGAACAACAAGGAGGAGTCCAATCATGGCTCGTTACACAGGTCCAGCTTGGAAACTCTCGCGTCGCTTAGGCATCTCGCTTAGCGAAACGGGTAAAGAATTAGTAAAACGTCCTTACGCACCAGGTCAACACGGAAATGGTCGTAAGAAAATCTCAGAATACGGTCTTCAGCTTCAAGCGAAGCAAGCACTTCGTCACATGTACGGAGTGAACGAGAAGCAATTCCGCCGCATCTTCAACGATGCTGGTAAAATGCCAGGCATCCACGGTGAGAACTTCATGTTCTTGCTCGAATCACGCCTTGACAACCTCGTTTACCGTTTCGGTCTCGCTCGCACACGTCGTGGAGCACGCCAACTCGTCAACCACGGTCACATCACAGTTGACGGATCACGCGTAGACATCGCGTCTTACCGCGTAAAACCAGGTCAAGTTATCGCAGTTCGCGAAAAGTCGAAAAACGTTAAAGCAATCGCTGAAGCTCTTGAAGTAGCACCAGCTACAAAAGACTTCGTATCGTTTGACGCTGAGAAACTCGAAGGTACATTCGTACGTCTCCCAGAACGCGCTGAACTTAACGACCAAATCAAAGAGCAATTGATCGTCGAGTACTACTCACGTTAATGCTTTTAATCCCCTTCTTCCGAAGGGGATTTTTTTATTTCTTTAATATCTCATGTCGAATGCGTCCCATCTGTGTATCGAGGGCATCTGCCATAAGTGCTGCCTCTATTAACTCTTCTTTAGATGATTCCGGTACGTCATGCTGGTATTTATATTGAAGCTTATGTTCCGTCGCTGCCCAAAAATCCATGGCGAGCGTACGAATTTGAATCTCAGCCGGTACCCAGATGATTCGTTCCGCCAAATAGACTTTCGTCTTCACAATCAGATGTAAACTCCGATATCCGCTCGGCTTCGGATGTTCGATATAATCTTTGACTTCGATGATGTCTAAATCATCTCGTGCCTCAAGATGTCTCAAAATCTCATAAATATCATCACGGAAGCTCGTGACAATTCGGATTCCTGCCACATCGTGTACATGTTCCCAAAGTGCAGAAACCTCTAACGGTAAATCTTTTCGCTTCATTTTGCGCACGATGGACGGTAACGTCTTCATTCTGGTCTTCACGTGTTCAATCGGTGAATAACCGAGTCTCGTCTGCCAATCCAAGTCGATGATTCCAAGGTCGCTCTCGAGCTCCGTGATTGCCATTTCGTAATAGCGGAAGTGCTCGCGCCATTGCTGGAATTGATCGCCGAAAAATTCTTCGATTTCCATCTTCAGCCCTCCTCTTTCTCCATTTTATCAAATTCATCCTGCTCGTCATGCATCAAAAAACGTCCATTCCTCAACAAATGAGGAACGGACGTAGTCATCATACGTGACGAATCACAAAGTATTTCTTCTTACCGCGACGAATGATTGTAAATTCACCGAGCGTGTCTTCGCGTGTCACGACTTTATCGAGCGCTTGTTCACGTTCACCGTTCAAGTAAATCGCTCCGTTCGTCACGTCTTCACGTGCTTGACGTTTCGATGGTGAGATTTTCGCTTCGACGAGGAGGTCGACAATATTGCGCTCTCCGTCGAGTTCGAATTGTGGCATTCCTTTAAATGCGTCTTCCATGTCTTCCGGTTGGAGCGACGTCAAATCTCCGCTAAAGAACGCTTTCGTGATGCGTTCCGCTTGCTCAAGTCCCGCTTCTCTGTGGACGAGTTTCGTCATTTCTTCTGCAAGACGGCGCTGTGCCACGCGTTTCTCAGGCGCTTCTGCCACTTCAGCCGCGAGCGCTTCAATCTCTTCATGCGACATGAACGTGAAGTATTTGATGAACTTGATAACATCCGCATCGTCGACGTTGATCCAAAACTGGTAGAACTCGTATGGTGATGTCTTGTCAGCGTCTAACCAAACCGCACCGCCAGCCGTCTTCCCGAACTTTTGTCCGTCTGACTTTGTGACAAGCGGAACCGTAAGACCGAACGCTTTTTCTGAATGGCCAAAACGACGAATCAATTCAAGACCTGCCGTAATGTTTCCCCATTGGTCACTTCCGCCGACTTGAAGACGGCATTTCTCTGTCTCGTATAATTTCAGGAAGTCGTAAGATTGAAGCAACATGTATGAGAATTCTGTGTAAGAAATTCCGTTCTCCATACGCGAGTCGACCGAATCTTTCGCAAGCATGTAACTGATCGGGAAGTGCTTTCCGATGTCGCGGAGGAAGTCGATGATTGACATCTCTTCTGTCCATTCGTAGTTGTTGCGAATCGTGATTGGGTTTTCCCCTTCAAGTGGAAGGAATCGGCTCAACTGATCCTTGATGCGATCTGAGAAAAGTTTGACCGTATCCAATGTGTTCAATGAACGTTCATCCGAACGACCAGACGGGTCTCCAATCATACCTGTCGCCCCACCGACGAGCGCGATGACCTGATGGCCTGCTTGCTGGAAACGTTTTAGCGTCAAAATCGGGAGCAAGTGCCCGATATGAAGCGAGTCTGCCGTCGGGTCAAACCCCGTGTACAACGTCGTTGGTTGTTTCAATTGTTCTTTTAAACCTTCTTCATCTGTCATTTGGTTGACAAGCCCTCGAAACTCTAAATCTTTTAATAGTTCCATCTGTTCCACTCCTTCAATTGACATAAAAAAACGTCCCTTCTCATATGAGAAGGGACGGAGATTCCGCGGTACCACCCTACTTGTCGCAATTTGCGACCGCTTGAGCGAGAGATAACGGTCTCGAACCGGCCCGAAGGCACGCTCTGAAAGTGTAATTCATCGTTTGGCATTGGCTAGTTCACAGCAACCACTAGCTTTCTGGACAAGAGGCCCACCGACTACTTCGCTTTCTTCATTGCGTCATCATATCGTTGACTATGCTATTCATTTTATAAGCATCGTTTTCAACTTGTCAACTCCCATATCGAAACTTGCACGATACATCCGTTTCACGATAAGGTGTAGATTGAAATTGTGCTATAATCGAATATATTACTGTCTAAAATAGTTTTACACCATATTAAGGAGGCTGTCATGCTGCAGAAGATTCGAGACTTATGGAATAATCCGACGTCCATGAAAACACGTCGTTATGCCAATGTGATTTATGATGTGTCGTGGAACGTTTTACTCCTCACCATCATTTCTGTTGTACTAATCGGATTTTTAGGTGCCGGAATCGGTGTCGGATATTTCGCATCCCTTGTTAAAGATATGCCGACCCCTGCCTATAAAACGATGACGTCACAAATTAATACGTATACGTCGACGTCGAATATTTATTTTGGGAGCGGAGAACGAATCGGGAACTACACGACCGATGAAGTCCGAGTTCCAATCCCAATGGAAAAAGTATCACCATATGTCGTTGACGCGCTTCTCGCGACAGAGGACGTCGAGTTCTATGAACACGACGGAGTCGTGCCGAAAGCAACACTACGCGCAATCTTACAAGAAGCGACAGGGTCAGAGGATCGTACTGGTGGTTCGACCTTGACGCAACAATTGATCAAAAACCAAATGCTGACGAACGAAGTATCATTCGAACGCAAAGCAAAAGAAATTTTACTTGCCCTCCGTCTTGAAAAAGCGATGGATAAAGATGAAATTTTAAATGCCTACTTGAACGTCGTCTCATTCGGTCGTAACTCGATGGGACGCAACATTTCAGGAATCGAAGCCGCTGCGAACGGCGTCTTCAACACTTCTGCTGAGAAATTGACGCTTCCACAAGCAGCATTTTTAGCAGGTATTCCAAAAAACCCGTTCTTCTATACGCCTTACTACCAAGGCGGAGTCATTAAAGAAGATGTGTCAGGTGCGGTCAACCGAATGAAGACCGTCTTGAACCGGATGTACGTCGCAGGGAAGATTACGCAAGAAGAGTATGACGCCGCTTATAACTATGACATTACGCAAGATTTCATGAAGACGCAGTCGAAGCCGCGGGATAAGTATCCGTATGTCGTGCAGTGGGCGGAAGATGAAGCTCGCTTGATTGTACGTGATCACTTGTTGGCACAAGACGGGGTAGACGTCAGCGAATTGAACGCTGACGACCGACAAGAAGTACTCAGCACATATGCTCGTCGTGCGCATAATGCCCTACGTCAAGGCGGTTACAACATCAAGTTGACGCTAGATAAAGGAATTTATGAGGCAATGCAAAAACCGGCGAAAAACGATGGAAACTTTGGTCCAAACAATGTGAAAGACCCTGAAAACGGACCCGAACAAACATCGTCAATCATGCTTGAGAATAAAACCGGAAAAATTCTCGGGTTTGTTGGTGGACGCTATATAAATGGTAAGACAGATGATTTTAACCGCGCTTACCAAATGGAACGCCAAATCGGTTCTACTGCGAAATCAATTCTTGTATATCCAAACGCAATCGAACAAGGATTAGTCACGCCAGCAACAGTTGTCGTAGACGAAGAATATAAGTACCAACATGGATCTGAACCAAATACAGTTTCTGTCGGTAACTACTATTTTAATCCCCCTTATCGCGGTGCGATGACTGTTCGCGAAGCGCTTAAAATTTCTAGTAACGTACCGGCTGTAAAAATTTATGAAGAACGAGCTGCCTTTAGACAAGATACTGAAAAGCTGATCCAAATGGGGATCGATGTACCTGACGAAATGCGTGATGCTCCGTCAATGGCACTTGGTGTTAACTCAGTGAAGCTTAAAGATCTTGCTTCTGGTTATGCCATGCTTGCAAACCTTGGTGAACACGTCGAACCTTACATGGTTGAGAGTGTCGAGTATCAAGGCGAAGTCATTTATCAACATGAACAGAAAAAGACAAGAATTTATCAAGATCGAACCGCTTACCTCGTTGTAGACATGCTTCGGGATGTCTTTAAATCAGGTACAGCAACTTACGCAAATTCATTGTTAAACGTACCAGGAGACTGGATGGGTAAAACCGGTACAACACAGGATGTACGTGATTCTTATTTTGTCGCTTCGACTCCAGGTATTACACTCGCAGTGTGGACAGGATACGATCAAGAAGCTAGATTAAACGAAAAGTATCCATATGGCGGAGCGTATCAACGTACACAGAATATGTGGTCGCAACTTATTAATAATGCTTACGGTGCAAATCCTGAAGTGTTCGAAACGGATGCTCGTTATAAACAACCTTCTAGCGTAACTGCGAAAGACTTCAAAGATTCTGGTTCATTCTCTGAGAAGAAGAAAGTAGAAGAGAAAGAAAAAGAAGAGGAAGAGAAGAAGAAGAAGGAAGAAGAAGAGAAGAAACGAGAAGCGGAGGAAGCGAAGGAAGAGGCTGAAGAGAAGAAACAAGAAGCCGCTGATGATGCTGCCGCTAAGAAAAAAGCTGAGGAAGAGGCGAAGAAGAAAGCTGAAGCCGAAGCTGCCGCTAAGAAAAAGGCCGAGGAAGAAGCGAAGAAGAAAGCTGAAGAAGAAGCTCAACAAGAAGCCGATCAACCAGCTGAAGATAACGCCGATTCGGACGGTGCATAAACAAAAGGTCGACACATCGCGTGTCGACCTTTTTCATATCTCAATCTTCCATCGTCGAGAGGTCACCTGTCTCGAGGTTCAACTCCCAAGCCTTCAAGACACGACGCATGATCTTACCACTTCGTGTTTTTGGAAGCTTGTCTTTGAATTCGATTTCACGTGGTGCCGCATGGGCAGCTAATCCTTCTTTGACGAATTGCTGAATTTCTTGTTTCAATTCATCCGACGGCTCATAGCCTTTTCGAAGCGCGATGAACGCTTTGATGATTTCGCCTCGGATCGGGTCCGGTTTCCCGATGACACCCGCCTCAGCGACAGCCGGATGTTCCACGAGTCGACTCTCCACTTCAAATGGTCCGACGCGTTCTCCAGCCGTCATGATGACGTCATCCACACGTCCTTGGAACCAGAAGTATCCGTCTTCATCCATGTAAGCCGAGTCGCCCGATACGTACCAATCTCCCCAGAAATAGCTCTCATACTTCGCATCATTCTTCCAAATCTTCCGCATCATCGAAGGCCAAGGCGTTTTGAGTGCCAAGTTCCCCATTCGGTGCGGCGGAAGTGGTTGACCCCGATCGTCTAAAATGGCAGCTTCGCATCCCGGAATCGGTTTCCCCATTGAACCCGGTTTGATGTCCATCGTCGGGTAGTTACAAATCATCATCGCACCCGTTTCTGTCATCCACCACGTATCATGGATTCGGAGGTCGAACGCCTCGTGTCCCCAACGAATGACTTCAGGGTTCAACGGCTCACCGACCGATAAAATATGACGCAATGACGACAAATCATACTTTTCAAACGCCTCATCCCCCGCACCCATGAGCATGCGGAACGCCGTCGGTGCACTATACCAGACCGTCACACTGAATCGTTCAATGACCGAATACCAAAATTCTGGATTGAATCGTCCCCCGACGATAACGTTCGTCGCCCCGTTCAAGAACGGTGCAAAAATACCATAGCTTGTCCCTGTCACCCAGCCTGGGTCAGCGGTGCACCAATAGATATCGTCTGGCTGAAGGTCGAGCACCCATTTACCTGTCATCATATGTTGAATCATGGCGTTATGAACGTGGAGAACCCCTTTTGGCTTCCCTGTCGAACCTGATGTATAGTGTAAAATCAGACCGTCTTCTCGGTCGACCCATGTCAATTCAAGATCTGTCGTCGCATCGTTCGCCAGTTTGCGATAGTCGAGCACTTTCCCCGACTCTTCGACATCGTCACCGACGAGTAAAATCGTCTCAAGGTGTGGCAACTGGTCGACCGGTACACGTGGTAACAGTTCTTTCGTCGTCACGATCACTTTTGCTTCAGAGTCGAGCAATCGATCATGTACCGCCTGTTCCATGAACGCCTCAAATAACGGCCCTACGATTGCACCGAGTTTGATGGCACCGAGTAAAATAAAATAAAGTTCTGGCTGACGTGGCATAAAGATAAAGACGCGGTCGCCTTTCTCCACACCAATCGACTTCAGAACATTACCAGAACGATTACTTTCTTGCTTCATATCTGCATACGTGTAGCGCTCTTCCCGATCCCCATCGAAATAGAGCAATGCCACTTTTGTCGCCAATTCACTTTCTGCATGGCGATCGATTGCTTCGTACGCCAAATTGACTTTCCCCGTCAAGTTCCAAGAAAATAAAGCTTCTGCTTGTGTCCATTCAAACGACTGACAAGCCTCTTCATACGACGCTAATTGATGTTCCCCTGTTAACGCTTTCAATTTTTCCATCGTTAAAGATTCGCCTCCCCTGTAAAGATTGGTATAACCACTTTCAGTATAGTGTTAAAATTATGACAAATCAATGAATTTCCAATTTCATCAAAACAGGATGATTCCTACTTGATGAAAGCGCTATAATAAGAGGTGGAAAAGGTGGTGACCCTATGGAAAAACAATATCATTCAAAAGTGTGGCAGACCTCACAAGGTGACGTCACGATTGACGGTCCGGTGGCACCTGACGTGTTGCGGACGTATCGTCTTGATGAAGGATTGACAGCTTTTCGTGAACCGGAAGATCAGCACGAGGCACTCGTCGATATTGCTGGGTTAAAAGAAGGAAGAATCATCGTCGCCAGGCAAGACGACCTCGTGATTGGATACGTGACGTTCCTCTACCCCGACCCTTATGAGCGTTGGAGTGAAGGAAACGACCCATACATCCTTGAACTCGGGGCAATCGAGGTGAGTCCTCGCTTCCGTGGTCAACGAATCGGCAAACAATTACTCGAAGTATCGATGATGGACCCACATATGGATGACTTTTTAATTTTGACGACCGAATATTATTGGCACTGGGACTTGAAGGGTAGCGGACTCTCGATTTGGGATTATCGCAAAGTCATGGAGAAGATGATGAATCACGGTGGACTTGTTTTCTTCCCGACAGACGATCCTGAGATTGCCTCCCATCCTGCCAACTGTTTAATGGCTCGTATCGGAAAAAACGTGCGCCAAGAATCAATCGACCATTTTGATTCACTTCGTCTTCGCCGACGATTTATGTACGACTAAGGAGGGGATTTCATGTTAATCGAACAAATGATGAATCGACATGTCGTGACGATTCAACCGACCAATACGATTGCCCATGCCGCAAAATTGATGCGTGAACATCGTGTCCGACATTTGATTGTGACAAATCCTGCTCGACAAGTCGTTGGGATTGTCGGGCAATTCGAGATGAGTGGCGCGACGAGCGTCTTTCATCCAGAAAGTGAAAATGCGGACTTTCAAAATCCTGTATCGAGTATCATGCGGTCCGAGGTACCGACCGCGCATCCTTTTGATTTCTTTGAAGATGCAGCTGCGTTATTTTATGAAAACCGACTAACCTGTCTCCCAATCGTCGAACAAGGGAAACTCGTCGGTGTGTTGACGGAGACCGATTTATTGCGTTATTTCGTACAATTGACCGGCGCACTCGAACCGAGTTCGCAAATCGAGATTCTCGTCGAAAATACGACCGGCACACTCGAAAAAGTGACCCGACTCCTCGCCAAAACGAACGTCAATATCATCAATGTCTTCGTTCATCCGACGAGCGATCCGTATAAACGTATCATCTCATTCCGTGTCCAGACGATGAACCCACTCCGAATCATCGAACGCTTGAAACGTGAAGGTTATGATGTACTCGGTCCGGAGATGTCGCGATGAGACCGATTTACATATTTGGCGAAGACGAGACGTCTTATCGCTTTCATGAGGATCATCCGTTCAATCCGTTACGACTGGAATTGACGACATCCCTTCTGATTGCAGCCGGAAAACTTTCCAAATCGGAATGCGTGCCCCCTCCACTCGCTTCGGTGGATGAGTTAGCGCTCGTTCATGACCTCGACTACATCGAAGCCGTCCAAGCTGCGGCAGCAGGAGAACTCTCTACATTGAAAGCAAATAAGTTTGGTCTTGGCACGGAAGACACACCCATTTTTCCGAGCATTCATGAGGGCGCGGCCCGTCTTGTCGGCGGGACGATTCATGCGCTCGATCTCGTGGCGAGCGGGAAAGCAGAGCGGGCCTTTCACGTCGGAGGCGGGTTACATCATGGTATGCGACGCAAAGCATCAGGATTTTGTGTATACAACGACGCAGCCGTCGCGATTGCACATGTCAGGAAACAATACGGGTCTCGCGTCCTTTATGTCGATACCGATGCGCATCATGGAGACGGCGTCCAGTGGCTCTTCTATGACGATGATGACGTGATGACACTATCGATTCACGAGACGGGACGTTACCTCTTCCCCGGTACCGGAATGGTGACAGAACGGGGGAACGGCAAAGGATATGGCTACAGTTGGAACGTACCGGTCGATGCGTTCACCCAAGATGATTCGTTCTTGAAATGCTATGAAACGGTTTTACGAGAGGCGTGCGAATGGTTCAAACCCGATATCATTCTGACCCAAAATGGTGCCGATGCCCATGTCTTTGATCCGCTCACCCATTTGGCGTCGTCAATTCGGACATTCGAACAAATTCCGCAGATTGCCTCACGCCTAGCCGATGAATATACAGAAGGTCGCCTCGTCGCGCTCGGTGGTGGCGGCTATGATTGGTACCGTGCCGTACCGCGCGCATGGGCACAAGTATGGGCCGGTCTGACGAGAGAGGCACCCTACTCTGGAGATATTCCGCGCGAGTGGATTGAGAAGTGGTCAGGTATCGCTGGTCAACCGTTGCCTACTCGGTGGGACGACTCTCTATATTCGTTTGACCATATCCCGCGACGTCAACAAATCGAAGAAAAGAATTGGGAAGTCACGAAGCGTGCCTTCTGGCCATTCATCTCAAATGATCGAAAATCAATTTACCTATAAAAATAAGCCTCCCCTTCCACACATGTTGTGACGGATGGGGAGGCTTTCTTTTAGTCTTGGCGAAGGGAGTCACGACGTTCGATTCGGTGAGGAAGAACGACGTTTTTCTCTTCAATTTCTTCCGCGTTCAAGATTTTCGTCAAGAGACGCATCGCGACGGCTCCGATGTCGTACATCGGTTGAACGACTGTCGTCAATTTCGGACGAATCATCGTCGCGAGACGCGTATTATCGTGACCGACGACTTCAAAGTCGTTCGGAACTGAATAGCCAGCATCTTGAATCGCGTGGATGACACCGAGGGCCATCTCATCTGTCCCAGCAAAGATGGCTTTCGGGCAATCATCTCGTTGCAACATTTTTTGCATCGCTTCGAGACCTGATGCGTACGTGTAATTCCCAAGAATCATATCGTTGTCGTGGAATGGAAGACCTGCATCTTCAAGGGCACGACGATATCCCGCGAATTTCTTCTCGCCATTAATCTGTTGCTCGAGTGGTCCCGTGATAAATCCAACACGGTCATGTCCGTGGTTGATCAACATCTGTGTCGCGTCATAAGCCGCTTGTTCATAATCGATGTTGACGGCCGGGAGATCATATCCTTGGTTCAACGTCGCTGCGAGAACGATTGGAACCGGCGATTTTTTAAACTCTTCGACGAGATCCTCATGCAAACGTCCACCCATAAAGATGATGCCGTCCACTTGTTTTCCTAACAGCGTATTCAGTAAATGCACTTCTTTGTCACGACTTGAATCCGAGTTTCCAAGGATGATGTTGTATTTGTACATCGTCGCTACATCTTCAATCCCTCGCGCTAAGTCAGCGAAGAAAATGTTCGAGATATCCGGTACGATGACACCGACCGTTGTCGTTTTCTTGCTTGCTAGTCCACGCGCGACGGCGTTCGGACGATAACCAAGGCGATCAATCGCATCTTGTACTTTCTTACGTGTCGTCGGTTTGACGTTCGGGTTTCCGTTGACGACACGAGAGACGGTCGCCATAGACACCCCGGCTTCTCGTGCGACATCGTAAATCGTTACGTTATTACTATTCATAAACTACTCCTCCTACAAGTCCTGATTTTCAAAAAGTTTTCATAAAACGTCTTAAAAAAGGAAGACAGGTATCTGTCATCCATTTACCCTGTCTTCATGCGATATAAAACGTTTCCATTTGGAAAGCTTACTTTTTCACCAAATCAAGTTGGGGAAACTGGACCGTTAGTCCTTCCACAAATTGATCGAATTGATCGAAGTCCAATTGTTGTTGCGCATCCGATAATGCGATGGCAGGATTCGGGTGCACCTCGACCATGACACCGTCCGCCCCGATGGCAAGCGCTGCTTTCGCAGCCGGCAACAACAAGTCACGACGACCTGTCGAATGGGTGACGTCTACCATAACCGGTAAATGCGTCTCTTGCTTCAAAATCGGCACCGCCGTGATATCTAACGTATTGCGTGTCGCACGCTCATAGGTCCGAATTCCTCGCTCGCACAAGATGACTTGGCTGTTCCCACTCGCCATGATGTACTCTGCCGCATAAATGAACTCTTCGATTGTAGCGGATAATCCACGCTTCAACAAGACCGGCTTGTCTGTCTTACCGACTTCTTTCAACAAATCAAAGTTTTGCATATTCCGGGCACCGACTTGAATGATATCGACATATGGCAATGCCGACTCTACGGCACCCGGGGTCATGATTTCCGTGATGACGCGTAAATCATGACGGTCCGCTGCTGCCTTCAACAATTTCAATCCTTCAAATCCTAATCCTTGGAAGTCATATGGTGATGTACGTGGCTTGTATGCTCCGCCTCGCATCACTTTCACACCCGACAAGGCTAGCTTCTCTGCGACCGCGTTCACTTGTTCGAACGATTCGACGGCACAAGGTCCCGCAATAAGCTGCGGTCGCCCGTTCCCAATCGTCACGTCCTTCACATGGACCAACGTATCTTCCGGTTGACGTTTACGTGAAACAAGTAACGTCTTATCCCGGTCTTCGCCTTGAAGTTCAGCAGACGCTTTAAATACTTCTTTAAAAATATGTTGAAGACGTGACGTTTCGAACGGTCCTTGATTCGAAGCTGCGATGAAATCGAGCATCTCTCGTTCCCGGACCGGATCGTATCGTTCGACGCCTTGAAGACGTTTGATTTTTCCAATTTCGACGGCAAGTGCACCACGCCGACTCAGCAAGTCGAGCATTTCATGGTTCAATTCATCCATTTCTCGACGTAATCGATTCAATTGATCTTGTGGACTCATTCGTTTCCCTCACATTCTTAAGCCGTTCTTTCCAGAAACCTAATTATATCGAACTTTGTGCACTTTGTCATAAGGAAACCTTCTACGTCACAAAATCACCAAAAAAAGGACCGAACGTATTCGGTCCTTCTGTATTACTCTTCTTTCTTAAGGTCTTTCTTCAACTCATCGAGTTCTTCTTTCGATTCATCATCGAGCATCTCATTGACAGGTGCTTCGAGTGAATCGTCTGACTCAGACTCAAGCGATGAGTCCATCGTCTCTTCTTCAGCCGCACGGTCCATCTGTTCTTTCACTTCAGATTCCGCTTCCGCGACGAGTTGATCGGCTTTCTCCATCGCCTCTTCAATCGAGAGGTCATCCTCGTCCATCTGTTGTTTCAATTCGGCCGCTTCACGCGCCTTATCTTTTACGATATTGAGGACCGGTGCCGCTTTATCGCTCGCCACTTTAATCCATTCACCGACGACTGGTTCTGCCTTCTCACGCATTTCTTTCGATTTGACAGTCAATCGTTCACGCGATGTAGATGTCTTTTCGTCTAGGTACGTTCGCACTTCACGTCCGCTTTTCGGTGATGTCAACAATGCGACAGCCGCTCCGACAATCCCTCCGAGAATGACACCCGTCAAAAATCCACTGCTTGATTGATTCTGTTCTGTTGGTTGCTTTTGGTCTGTCATGTGTGAGTTCCTCCCCGATGTATCGTTATTTGATTGTATCGTCCGTGTTAATCATGTCGGGCGATACAGGTGTTTCCTCTTTCTTTTCGCGTCGTGTACGACGACGTGGACGTTCTTTCGTAGTTGATGATTCTGGTTTGTTTTTCTTGAACAATTCTACCGCGACCGATCCCCATCGAACCGCTTGAGCAATCTGTTCTTTGTTTTCGTCAGCTGCCGAGTGGACAGAAGTCGAGACGGTACGGACCGATTCGGTTACCTCGTTCAGTGAAGTTCCTAATTCATCGAGTGCATGGGCAACAGGTGCGAGCAACTCTGTCTTTTCTTCCACATTGTCGACGAGACGGTTCGTCTTATGTAAGAGCGCCGTCACTTCCATTGTGATTCCGTCGAGCTGGCGTTCTAAGTTTTCTGTCGTATTGGCGACGCTACCGAGTGTACGGTTTACATTCGATAAGACACGTGCCAAGAAGATGACGAGTACGACAAACGCGAGGGCCGCAATCAGGCCAGCGATGCCTCCTAATGTGATCTCCATTCAATCCATTCCTCCTATTCAATCGTTTCTTGTTTCATTATAGCACCATTATGACTGAAAAGATTTGCTACAACCGTTTTCGCCATTCGGTCTGATTATTCCTTTACCCGTTTTTATGTTTTCGATTACACTAAAATAGAAATTCATAAAAATAATTAGGGGTGGTCGTGTGAGAGATCCAAGAATTACACAATTAGCAGACGGTTTAATCAATTATTCCGTCAAGTTACAACCGGGGGAAAACGTCCTGATCGAGAATTTTGGTGTAGAGGAATCGCTCGTCGAGGCACTCGTTGAGAAAGCATATGAGGCAGGTGGTCATCCGTTCGTCTTACTAAAAGAAAGCCGGATTTTACGAAAATTGTACACAGGCGCAAGCCGTGAACAACTCGAACTCATGGCCGACATCGAACGGAAACAGATGCAGGCAATGGATGCGTACATCGGGTTACGTGCCGGTGATAACATCAACGAACTCTCTGACGTCCCGAGTGAGCAACAAAAACTCGTCGGCGCCACACTCGGCAAAATGCATACAGAGGACCGTGTCAAAGGGACGAAATGGGTCGTACTTCGTTACCCTTCTCCATCAATGGCACAACTCGCAGGTAAATCGACAGAAGCGTTCGAAGACTTTTACTTCAACGTATGTACACTCGACTACGGCAAAATGGACCGTGCGATGGACGCATTGGTCGAACTGATGAACAAGACGGACCGTGTCACATTGAAAGGTCCAGGAACGGACCTCTCGTTCTCAATCAAAGATATTCCGGCGATCAAGTGCTCTGGTCAAATGAACATCCCAGACGGGGAAGTGTTCACGGCACCGGTAAAAGATTCGGTCAATGGTGTGATCACGTATAACACACCATCTCCATACCAAGGGTTTACGTTCGAAAATGTGAAGTTGACGTTCAAAGACGGTAAGATCGTGGACGCGACGGCCAATGATACAGAGCGGATCAATGAAGTGTTCAACACAGATGAAGGGGCTCGATATGTCGGTGAGTTCGCGATCGGTGTGAACCCATACATCCAGCATCCGATGAAAGATATCCTCTTCGATGAGAAAATTGACGGTAGCTTCCACTTCACGCCAGGTCAAGCGTATGATGATGCTTATAATGGCAACAACTCATCTGTCCATTGGGACCTCGTCAACATCCAACGCCCGGATTACGGCGGTGGTGAGATCTGGTTTGACGATCAACTCATCCGAAAAGACGGACGTTTCGTCATCGATTCATTGCAACCACTTAATCCAGAAAACTTGAAATAACATAAAAATGGTGTGCCTTCATCAGGCGCACCATTTTTATGTTTATAATTTTGTTTTTTTGCCGAGTGCGGCAGACATCATCCAAATCTCTTTCTCGAGTCGCTCGATATGAGAGACGAACGTATCTTCAATTGCCTCATCCCCGTCTTCGAAGTTTTCCATCGCATCTTGCATTTCTTGGCGAATTTGTTTGAAGTCGTTGATAATATCTTTAATCATTTGATCCGTTTCCGCATGACGATCGCCTTCATTTAGCGTCGAGTGTTCCAAGTACTCTTTCATCGTCGCGAACGGTTCCCCGTCGTTCATGAGAAGTCTCTCTGCCACGTCATCGTAGAGTTCCGCCACTAAGTTATAGAGCTCTTCGAGTTTCTCATGATACGTAAAGAAGTGAGGACCACTAATATACCAGTGGTAATTATGAAGTTTCACAAACAATAGACCATAGTTTGCGACTTCCTTATTTAACGTATTGAGTGCACCTTGACTAGCCATTCCAAACATCTCCTTTGTCTTATTCATCGATACTACTATTACCGAGATTTTGGATCGCTAAACATAAAAAAGGAGAGACATTCGTCCCTCCCCTGTCTTATGCTTCAAGTTTTACGATTTCTTCATATTCACGTTGATACGTTTGGATATCCCCCGCACCCATGAACAAAAGTACTGCCTTGTCATGGTTACGTAAGACACTCGTCCCACCACGTTTCAAAATATGTGCACCGTCGATTCGTGACTGAAGGTCCTCGATTGTGACAGTCCCTTCTTGTTCACGTGCTGAACCGAAAATATCACAAAGATAGACCGTGTCTGCTTCAGCCAATGCCGTTGCAAAGTCATCCATGAATGATTTTAGACGTGTGTACGTATGCGGTTGGAAAATCGCAACAACTTCCCGCTCTCCATACTTCTTCCGAGCCGCTTCGACCGTTGCACTAATCTCACGTGGATGGTGTGCATAATCGTCAACGAGTACTTGATTGTTAAGCGTTGATTCACTAAAACGACGCTTCACCCCGTTAAATGATGCAAGACGTTCTTTTACCAACTCTTTTGGTAAGTTCTCATAATCACACGTAGCGATTACAGCAAGAGCGTTCAACACGCTATGGTCGCCGTATCCAGGAATGCGGAATGTTCCATAGAAATCGTCACGTAAGAAGACGTCAAACGTCGTTCCGTTTTCTGTCGACGTAACGTTTTCCGCACGAAAATCGTTATGCGTTCCGAATCCATAATAGACGAGTGGAACGTTCGCTTGAATGTGCTGAAGGTTTTCATCATCGCCACAGGCAATGATACCTTTCTTCACTTGCTTCGCCATCTCCTGGAACGCATCGATGACATCGTCTAGACCAGAGAAATAGTCTGAATGGTCGAAGTCGATATTCGTCATGATGGCATAGTCTGGTCGGTAATATAAGAAGTGACGCTTATATTCGCAAGCCTCGAAGACAAAGTTCTTCGAATCAGCGACACCTTCACCTGTCCCATCACCAATCAAGAATGATGTCGGCTCGATTCCACGCATGACATGTGCAAGCAACCCAGTTGTCGATGTTTTACCGTGTGACCCCGTAATGGCGACACTTGTGTAATGGTTTGCGAGCTCACCTAAAAACTCATAGTACTTATAAATCGTTAATCCAAGTTCACGCGCGCGTACGATTTCTGGATGATCGTCGCTGAACGCGTTTCCTTGTACGACGATTTGATCTTCAGAAATATTTTCAGGGTCGAATGGCAAAATTTCAATCCCTTTGCGTTTCAATGCTTCTTCTGTAAAAAATGCTTTTTCAACGTCCGATCCACGGACCTCATTATTCATATCAAATAAAATTTGAGCTAAAGGACTCATGCCCGTTCCTTTAATTCCGACGAAGTGATAACGGTTCATCTGTAAATAGCCCCCCTAATTCATTGCGGCTCGTCAAAATGCGACAAACCTTTGTCATTATAGCAAAACTCACTGAGTCGTGCTATTACAGATTATTGTTTTTTTGTGCAAGTCGTCGGCTACGGTACATCGCCATGCGATCTTTTGGCGTCATCATCACGTTTACGGGCGGTTGATCGGCTTTAAACGAAACGTGAACAGCCGGTGTCAAATCGGTGTCAACCGGTAATTCTTGTTGTTCAGATGGCGTTTGTAATTTTTCTGCAATCTGCTCAATCGATTCCCCGATTTGTTCTACAGACCCATCGATGTCTAAATCTTCACCTGGCGCTGCATGTTGATGAACTTCCACGACTTCTTCTTTTTTCGATCCGGAGAGATCCGTCGATTGCATAAAGACGGACGAAAAACCGTTATCTAGAATCGAAACCTGACCAAGAATTGATTTTTCTTCTTCGATTGTTTCCTCGGAAATTTCTTCGACATGTTCGTCCTCTACTTCAGGAATAGGGCTCGATTCGTTCTCATCCTCTTGAAGTGACTCTTCTGTCAAGACCACTTCAGGCTCTGTGCTCATTTCGAACGGTTCTCTCGTTTCAGGAGAATGCTCGACCGGTAGTGCAATCTTCGGTTTTGGACGAGCATATCCGTAAATCGGTGAAGGGACATCAGTCGGGATGAATTCATCTGTGATATCTACCTTCGGGGGTGGTGAGACCGTCTGTCCTTCTCTTGAAAGCTCTCGCTTGATTCGATCTGCTTGTTGTTTCAGTGAACGTTCATATGCATCCATACTTGATTCCTCGCTTTTTCACTCAATCCATATTTAACAAAAAATCGGTCGAGTTTAGCGACCGATTTCAAATGCTGTACCTACTTCATATTCGTTATCTAATACTAAAATTCCTTTTTCTTGCGGGGCATTCGGAAGATTTAATTCACGCGCCGAACAAATCATTCCATGCGAGCTCTCCCCACGAAGTGCGGACGGACGAATAATCAAACCGGTCGGCATAACCGCTCCTGGTTTTGCTACGACTACCTTTTGTCCCGTTGCCACGTTTGGTGCGCCACACACGATTTGAACTGTGCCTTGGTCGATTTGAACTTGGCAAACCGACAACTTGTCAGCATCCGGATGTTTTTCCGCACTTTCGACATACCCAACGACAAACTTCGGTGTCACATCTACCCATGAGAAGTCTTCTTCAATTCCATGTTTTTTCAAAACAGTTCGAATCTGTTCAACCAATTCTGTTGTCAAATCAACTGGTCCATTCCAACCTGTGACGTCAAAGTGCTCACTTGCTTGGAACAAGTTGTATCCGTTGACGCTTCCGTCTTCAGACTTGACGATGGCCACGTCACCTGTCCGCTCTACAGATTGATGGTGACGTTCTCCCTCTTTTAATAACACCATGAGTACATCGCCGATTCCTTCTTGGTTATAAAACACATTCATTTGCATACGTTCCTACGTCCCTTCTTTCAAACTCATCTCACTTATTTTATCAGATTATGTGTTCGATGGCGGGGTCTTTTTTCCGACAATAAAAATCGGTTCAAGTTGCCCTGCCTCATAATGAAAGGCGAGTGCAGTCACCGGGACACGACCATTCGTAAAGAAATCAAACATCAATTGTTGCATCGCATCATAGCCTTGGTCGTTTCGGATATCAGCGATAATCATGACATCCTGATGCGGAACACCGACGAGCATGTCCCCTTCGACTCGGCGCTCCATCATTCGAAGAAAGTCATCATTTAGGATACGCGACGCCTCATAGCCGTCTCGCGTCGACAAAAAGTAAAACGGGTTTCCGGCAACCTCATCTTGCTTCATCTCGGTCGGGAGTTTTTTGACATTCTCACGAGCGATGCGCTCAATCGTCTCAAGGTTCAGCTCACCTGATACATGTTTTTCCTCGATTAAACGATAACCATTTCCACGATCTAATGCATAAAAGATGGCCGTTTCCGCCGTATGAGGAGTAAAAATAAGCGGTTCACCGCTTTTCGTCGTTTTAGCAAACGAGTTCGAACGAATGACTGGATAGATCGCATCTAACTTTCCGGCGAGTGAAATATCATCATCTGCCTTCATTGCCGACTCGATGTACTCGATTACTTCATCGACAGCCACTTTGCCTCGCGTTTTCGCTTTTGCGACAATCGGCGCGAGACGAATATTCACACCGAAGCGGTCTGACTTTCGTTCGACGCGCAACACCTCATTCTCACGGTCGTAAGATGTGCGATAATCTTCTTTAAAATTCGCCTCTAAATAGCGTCTCAATTCATTCCGTTCCATAAAGGTCACCCTAATCCGTTCAAAAAGGCTTCGACCTGTTCTGGTGTTTTACGTTCACGACCAACGTACCGATCGATTTCTTTACCGTTTTCAAATGCGACAAAGCTTGGGATTCCGAAAATATCAAGTTCTTGCGCGAGTTCCATAAACTCGTCACGATCGACGTAATAAAACGTCCAGTCTTCAAATTTCTGTTCGATTTCTGGCATGAACGGGTCGAGGAAACGGCAATCCCCACACCATGTTGCCGAGAACATGAAAATACTTTTCGCTTCTTTCGCTTCCATATATTCTGTCGTTGTTGATAGTTGTTTCATGATTGACCACTCCTGTTCGTTTTTTCCTCACTTATAATAGCATAAGTCTAGTCACACATTCTGCTCTGCTGTTTGTTATAATCAAAGCCGAAACTAGTTGAAACAGGTGAAACCAAATGAAATTGACACGAGAAAAATTAAACCCTGAAATGAAACATCCGCTCGAACAGATGGTAGGCGTTTTCGGTATGCTCGCCATTTTGCGCTATGGATATTTGTTTATTGATACGGATAAGACGAGACTTGAAATTTTGATTTGGCTTGTTGTCGGCTTTGCCGTCATTTATGTTCTCGAGAAGTGGCTCAAGCAACTAGCCCGACACTTACCGATTGTACGAAAACGATATTTAATCCCAATTTACGTGATTGTTCTCTTACTGTTCCTCATTAGCTTCCGTGTGCCCCGCGAAACGGTAGATTCCGTCAAAGTATTTTTCGGAATCGGATGACGATGAAAAAGCGCCGTTTTCTCCAAACGGCGCTCTTTTTAATAGTCAATTTTCATGTCATTCGGCTGAATTCGTCCAGTCCTTGTCAATACAGCATAGACCGCATAACTTAACAAAGCAGGTCCGATGATCAAGAACCCGAGGACAACCATGAGTGTATACCAACTAAAGCCCATCGTTTCAAGCATCACAATCGGACCGACAAGACCGCTCGTTCCCATCCCTGCACCAGCTGCCACACTTTCTAGGTTAAACAATAAGATGGAAATAGGTGCTAAAACCGCTCCTGCCAGCGTTGGCGGTAAAAGAATCCACGGATTTTTCACGATATTCCCGACTTGAAGCATCGATGTGCCAATACCTTGGGCAATCGCCCCACCGACTCCGTTATCACGATAACTCGTAATTGCAAATCCAATCATCTGAGCCGCACATCCGACCGTCGCGGCACCAGCCGCAATACCGTTCAATCCAAGCATTAAAGCGATGGCAGCACTTGAAATCGGTGCGGTCAATGCCAACCCCATGAGTGTCGCCACGACGACTCCCATGAACAACGGTTGTTGCTCAGTCCCCCATTCAATCCAACTGCCGAGCTGCGTCATGAACAACCCGACATATTTTCCGATATATGTGGCGCTAAAGAAACCGACTGCGATTGTCGTAAATGGCGTCACCAAGATATCAAGCTTCGTCGATTTCGATACAAGTTTTGATACCTCCACTGCTAAAAGTGTGGCAACGTAACTTCCAGCAGGTCCAAACTCATATCCAAACGTGCCGACAACGAGTGCAGAAAACAAAATAAGAGGCGGCGCCTCGAGAGCGTACGCAATCGCAATCCCGATGGCAGGACCCGTCAGGCTCATCGCGACTTCTCCAATTTGAATGAGCGTGCCGCTTACTCCTGCGAGCGCCGTCCCGTCAAGTTGTCCACCAATCGTTTTCATAATCAGACCAATAATCAACGTGCTGAACAATCCGAGCGCCATATAACTAAGAGCCGTCACGAAATAAATAGACGGGCTAAGTGAGATTCCTTTTTTCTTGAACATGTCATATCCTCCCTACACTTATACAGGTGTCTTGTCATAAGTAAATAACGTGTATAAACACCTCTATCAGTATAAGGCGTTTTTTTGAAATAGCAAGAACAACTAGACAAAAAACCGTCCACTCATGACCATGAGTGAACGGCACGTTCAAATTATCGGGAAGGACGAAGCGTTTCGAGCGTCGAACGGTCAAGTCGTTTGACCAACGCTTTGAGTAACGCTTTCGCCGCATCGTAATCGTCTGTATGAAGAATGGAAGCATGTGTATGAATGTAACGTGATGCGACACCGATGACGGCAGTCGGAACACCTTCACCGCTCATATGCACACGTCCTGCATCCGTACCACCTGGCGAGACGAAGTATTGAGTTTTAATGTTTTCGTCAGAAGCCGTGTCAAGCAAGAAATCACGCATCTCAGGCGACATGACCATGACCCGATCTAAAATTCGAATCAAGGCACCCTCACCGAGCTGTCCAAATTCCGTCTTGCTTCCTGAAGCGTCGTTCGCTGGTGAAGCATCGAGAACGAGTGCAACATCTGGTTGAATCAATTCAGATGCCGTCTGCGCTCCACGCAATCCGACTTCTTCTTGTACTGTGGCGCCCGAGAATAAAATGTTCGGATGGTCCGCTTTAGTCGTCTCTTCTAACAATTCGACAGCAAGACCGACCCCGTAACGGTTGTCCCATGCTTTCGCCATAATCTTTTTCGGGTGGTGAAGTGGTGTGAATGCGCTCGATGGTACCGCAGGAACTCCTGGACGCACTCCCCATGATTCCGCCTCTTCTTTTGAATCGGCTCCGATATCGATGAACATTTGTTTGATGTCCATCGGTTTACTCATCGCATCTGGTCCGAGTAAGTGAGGCGGTGTCGAAGCGACGACGCCTGGAATTTTCCCGTTCGATGTGATGATGTCAAAGCGTTGTGCCATGAGCACTTGGCTCCACCAGCCGCCGAGCGGTTGTATGTATAGCATTCCGTTTTCCGTGATACGCGTCACCATGAAGGCAACTTCATCCATGTGACCGGCTACCATTACTTTAGGTCCCGCTTCGTCCCCGACACGCTTCCCAAAAATTGATCCGATGCCATCCGTGACGATTTCATCTGAGTGTGGTTCGATTCGTCCACGAACGAACTGACGAACTTCTGACTCGAACCCAGGAGCTCCTGGTAGTTCTGTTAACGTCTTGAATAAATCTCTCGTCTTTTGATCCATCTTTTATCATCCCTTCTTAACCGTTCTTGTCTCATTATATACAAAAGTTTTGACAGGATGCGAATGCTTTTCATTCCATTCGGGTACAGGTTTTGGTACGATGTACATGATAGCCATAGTTCAAGGGGAGGTAGTCATATGAAAAAAAGGTATTGGTTTATTGGAATCGGGGTTGCCGTCATTGCCGCACTTATGACGAAAAAGGCTTTAGATGAACGTAGCTTATCTGCAGAAAACGCGTTGGAATATACAAAACGTGCTTTCTCAGCGAAAGGTCATGTCCAAGGGGCATGGATTTCGGCATCACCTGAGATTTACACGTACGATGGTCGTGAATACGATGTCTACAAAGGTGGAATCTCAGTGCTTGAGAACGATGAAGAGAAAACGTATGAGTTCACAGTCGACTCTGAGACTGGCGCTTTACTCGAATATGCATGACACGAAACCGACGAATGATTCGTCGGTTTTTTTGTTTAGTTACCGCGAAAGAGTGGAAAATTGAAATTGGTAGTTTTCAATTTAAAAAAGGAGTGATCTCGCGTGAAAAAGCTAATCGGTGAGGCAAGTGAACTCGTATCGCAAATGGTTGAAGGAATGGTCCATGCCCATCCTGAACTGTATGGTCGTGTTGAAGGTGTCAATGTCATCTGTCGGGCAAACGGAGCGAAATCTGGTAAGGTCGGCCTCGTCTCAGGTGGCGGTAGCGGACACGAACCCGCACACGCTGGCTATGTCGGAGACGGCATGCTCGATGCGGCAGTTTGCGGAGAAGTCTTTACATCCCCTACTCCAGATATGGTGCTTGAAGGAATCAAAGCAGCTGACGGTGGCAACGGGGTCTTGTTGATCGTGAAAAATTACTCGGGGGATGTTATGAACTTCGAACTCGCCGCTGAGCTTGCTGAAGGAGATGGAATCAAAGTCGACCATGTCGTCGTCGCTGATGATGTCGCGATTTCAAATAAGGAAGACCGTCGTGGTGTTGCCGGTACCGTCTTTGTTCATAAAATCGCAGGTGCCGCCGCCGCTAGCGGTAAATCACTCGAGGAAGTTAAATCGATTGCTGAAAAAGTCGCTTCACATGTCCGCTCGATGGGGATGGCGGTAGAGCCTTGCTACATGCCAGTGAGTGGAAAGCCTGGTTTCGACTTGAATGAGGAAGAGATGGAAATCGGGATCGGGATTCATGGGGAGCGCGGTGTCGAACGTAAACCGACGAGCGATGTCGACCAAATCGTCGATGATCTTCTCAGCCATTTGAAAAAAGAAGTTGAGCCTGGTGAAGTCGCCGTCATGGTAAACGGAATGGGGGGAACCCCACTATCCGAACTATACGTGACATACCATTTCGTCGCTCAAAAACTCGAAGCTGCAGGATATACGCTGAAACGGAAATATGTCGGTAACTATATGACATCACTCGAGATGCACGGATTCTCGATTACCCTATTACCGCTTGATGATGAGATGACCAGTTACCTAGATGCGCCATCGGAAGCACTTGGATTTAAACTTTGATGAATGAGGTGTTTGGTTTATGTTGACGATTGATCGGATGAAGCAAGCATTACGTGACACACAAGTTGGGATTGAAGACCAAAAAGACACGCTGACAGATTTAGACCGGGCCATCGGGGATGGAGATCACGGAATCAACATGTCGCGTGGTTTCGACGCGGTCTCTTCCATTTTAGATGAGGAGTATGACTCCCTTGGCGCCCTCAGTAAAAAAGTTGGTATGACACTTATGTCAAAAGTCGGCGGAGCGGCTGGTCCATTATATGGTTCTGCTTTCGTCAAGATGGCGACCAAGTTCGGGGATGCGACCGAAGCTGACTTTGACCTTCTCAAAGAAGCACTCCAAGAAGGTTCCAATTCGATTAAAGCGCGAGGAAAGTCAGAAGTCGGTCAAAAAACGATGGTCGATGTCTGGGACCCGTTCCTTGAACATGTAAAAAAAGGGGACGACTACAAACAACAGTTAGACGAACTCGTGCAAAAAACGGAAGATATGGTGGCGACGAAAGGTCGGGCTTCTTATTTCGGTGAGAATTCGCGTGGAACGGTCGACCCGGGCGCACTCTCCAGTTCGATTCTGTTAGCCGCGATTATGAAGGAGGTCGATTGACATCGTTGAATTGATTATCGTCTCGCATAGTGCAAAA
Organism: Exiguobacterium sp. s59; assembly: GCF_018617475.1. NCBI lineage: Bacteria > Bacillati > Bacillota > Bacilli > Caryophanales > Exiguobacterium > Exiguobacterium sp. s59. The sequence continues at coordinate 143,227 of NZ_JACSKG010000003.1, forward strand.
ATTGCGGAAGGTATCCAAGACCTCATGAAGGAGATGGCGCCATCCGTCCCCATTCATTTAGCTGGCGGTCTTGAAGACGGTTCGATTGGAACAGACGTCACCCGCATCTTAGCGGCACTCGACCAAGTTGAAGGGGAAGCGCTTCTTCTCAGCGATATCGGTTCGGCGACGATGAATGCCGAACTCGCCATCGATATGTACGAAGGAAGTAAAGAGGTCGCATTTTTCGACGGTCCGATTGTCGAAAGTGCCTTCATCGCTTCGGTCTCCTCAGGAAATGACATGTCTCTCACAGACATCGTCGAACAGTTGAAGCAACAGTGAAAAAGCACCCCGTTCAGGAGAACGGGGTGCTTTTATGTCTTAACGTGGGTTGTCATTCTTTTCATATACAGCGTTCATATATGAGCTTGTTGAATAGAAACGTGGTACGACCAAGAACAAAATGAGTGCTGGAATCGCAATCAATAGAAGCAATACCAATACCGGCAACCAGTAGACAATTTCATGACCGAGCATATCGATGTTCGCATCTGCGAATTCGGCTGCTCCTTCAACTTCTACGAGGTCTGCTGATGAGAGGATCTTGTTGTCTGTCGCATCAAAGTAATGGTACTCGGTTTTACGTGTGATGAAGATCCCATCACGAATCGTATCGAGTTCTACGACAGCCGCGATCACTTCGTTGCCATTTGAATGGCGAAGCGTCTCTTCTTTGATGATTTCAGCTGTTCCTTCTTTATAATCGTAATGCGTCGCTTTCAAATCCTCTTCGAGTGCGTCTAAGAACGCTTCGTTCGCTGAGGTATTCATTGGTGCGATTGTTAGAATGAAGATTACTGCAAGCAGGCTTGCCCATGCTTTTTTCAACATCCCCATGTTCCCCCTTCTCTTATTCCAGTTTAGCGTCATTCCTATTGTACCAAGAAGAAAGAAAAAAGTGTGAAGAAAATACTATTAAAATAAGAAAAAAGCGTGTCAATTTTTCGGACGGAATACAGCTTCCATTCGATAGATTGGCTGACCGAGTGCGCTAAAGCGCTCTTCATACTCTGTTCGAATATTATCTTCCGGTTCATTTACATGCAAATCAAGTGAAATTTCTGTGAAGAACATCCCGTATTGGCTCATGCTTTGAAGAGAATATTCAAAGAGTCCGCGGTTGTCCGTCTTGAAATGAATCTCCCCTGCTTTCGGAAGAATCGCTTCATATGTCGCTAAAAATGTCTTATACGTCAAGCGACGTTTCGCATGGCGTGTCTTCGGCCATGGGTCTGAGAAGTTTAAGTATACGCGGTCGACTTCTCCTGCTTCGAAATAATCGACAAGTCGTTTCGCATCAACCGTCAACACTCTCACGTTCGGCATCGGTGTTTCGACGAGCTTTTGAACGATTGAGACGGCTACGCTTTCAAATAGTTCGATTGCGATAAAGTTCACGTCCGGATGTTGTTTCGCCATTCCTAAAATGAATTGGCCTTTCCCTGAACCGACTTCGATAAAGAGTGGGTGATCATTGCCAAACTCTTCGCCCCACTTCCCTTTCAGTTGTTCAGGATGTTGAATAAATACGTGTTCTTGGGCTTCCATATATCCTTTTGCCCAAGGCTTATGTCGTAAACGCATGAAAATCCTACCTTTCGTTCATCAAATGTTCAAGTTTAATGGGAATATGCACGTTACGTACGAGCAGTCCTCTTGCGATTATACACGAAATCATAGTTTAATGAACGTGAATCATCCTTCACAAGGAGGTTATATACGATGAGTACATTAGATCAATTCCTTATTTTTTATGCGGCTCCACTTACGTTTTTCGCAGGCGTCATCGCAACGTTCGTTTGGGCTTACTTCATGAATCCAGACGACATTTAAACACATTCAAAAAGGGGTGGCGCACAGCCATCCCTTTTAATTGATTCGTTCATACGCCTCGTCGATCAATTCGCGTAATACATGAAAACCTTCTGTTCGCGCTGCAGCGTTCTGCTCCCCATAGATTGTTAAAATCGTCTGGGCAATCGCATACCAATGCATTCGATTATGAAGCTCACTCGAAACCTCAACTCCATAATGCGTGAACCAACGCTCCCATTCCGCTTCTTCGACATAGCTATAGACTACCATCGCCAAATCAAACGCACGGTCCGCGATGATGGCATCATCCCAATCCGTCAAATAGAGAAGACCGTTTTCATCTTCAATCCAATTGTTATGATTTAAATCAGAGTGACATACGACAAATTCCTGCTCGTCGACTTTCGGTAAATGGTGTTTTAACCATTGAATCGCTTCACCAATCGTCGGGTCCGTCTCATCTTGTTCATATGCCTCACACTGACGGAGCAATAGATGCGGTGTCATCGGTGTGTGATTTAATTGTTGTAACATGAATAATAGCTCTTTCGAATCATGAATCTTTCCGAGTTGTGCCGCGACATCTGGTCGCTTCATATCTTCTGGTGAAAGTTCGCGGCTCTCAATGAATTGTTGGGCACTTAATACGTCCCCGTTAAACATCCGCTTTGTCCAAAGAAGTTTCGGAACAATCCCTTCTGCTGAAAGAATCGCCAAGAATGGAGAAGAGTTCCGTTTCACAAAAATCTTCTGTTGGCGCGTCGTCGCTACATACGCTTCGCCCGTAATACCTCCGGCAGAAGCGACTGTCCACTCTTTACCGAGCGCACCGACTATATCTGAATACATATTCATCACGCTCAAATCTTACTTGAAATTAAAGAGATACAATCAACATCTTAACACGCGAGAATCGTCATTGACAACGACTCGACTTGAATGTGTGACGGGTTTCTTTCGAGCGGAACGAGGCTGGCCGTTTTGCCTTGCACGTAGACGTTCCATTTCGCATCGCTCTCAAAGGATAGATTTTCAAACGTTCCATTCACATATACACGTACTCGCTGCCATGCATCATACGAGTGACTTGCCGTCAGTTCGTAAATAATGACGCCAGGCGGCGACGGTAGGAATGTGAAATGGTCGATGACCTCTTGACGAGAATCGTAGCGGAAACATGTATGCAGTCGTCGCAGTTTCAAAAGCGTCTTCACATACTCGATCTCATTCATTCGCGCATCGCGTAAATCCCAATCAAAGTGATTGATATGGTCTGGTGAGTTATAGCTATTCTCAACACCATGCTTTGTTCGACCGAACTCTTGACCCGCATGGATAAACGGGATTCCTTGGGACGTGATGACGACCGCATTGGCTAGTCGCTGCATCGCGAGGCGCGTTTCTTCATCGATTCCTTCGCAAGACAACTGTAATTTATCATAAATCGTGTAATTGTCGTGGGCTTCGGCATAGTTGATGGAATAGGTCGGGCTCGGGAACCGTCCGACCGTCACGTTCGGGATATGGACGGCTCCGGTGAGGCACTCACGTAGTTCCCATTCTCGCCACTCATTTCCTGATATGAATCCGCGTTCCCGGTCATTAAAGGTCGAGCCTTTCAGGGCATCTCGAATCATATCGTTAAAGTGCCCGATTCGAGGCATTCGGGCAGCATTTTGTGAAGTCGCCTTTAACGACTGACCGAGCGGTGTCGCCAAGTCCCACCCTTCTCCATAAACAAGGATAGAAGGGTCAACTTTATCGAGAGCGGCTCGTACTTGATTCATCGTCTCGACGTCATGGATGCCCATCAAGTCGAAACGGAACCCGTCCACTCGGTAAGTCGTCGCAAAATACGAAACGAAGTCAACAATCATCCGTCGCATCATATAACGTTCCGAAGCGGTATCGTTCCCGACACCTGTCCCGTTCGCGACCGTCCCGTCATGCTCATAACGAAAATAATAATAAGGGACGAGCGCCTCGAGCGGTGAATGTTCGCGGATATAGATGTGATTCATCACGACGTCTGTTACGACGCGAAGACCTGCCTGATGAAGGTCCGCAACAAGTGACGCGTATTCGAACACCCGACTCATCGGCACATCTGGACTCGAGGCGTAACTGCCTTCAAGACTGAACCAATGAATGGGATCGTACCCCCAGTTATATGGCATTCGTGTCGCTTCATCGACACTTCCAAAATCATGGACCGGCAATAACTGGACATGCGTCACACCGAGTTCTTTCAAATAATCAAGTCCGGCACTATGACCTTCCTTCGTCTGAACGCCTTTTTCCGTCACCCCTCCGTACAGACCTTTCAGTCTACTCTTCGACGAAGGATGGCTCGTAAAGTCCCGAATGTGCAGTTCATAGATGACGGCATCGGTCGCTTTCCAGAGAGCGGGACGCGGAGCCTGTTCGACTTGTTCATTCACAAATCTTTCTACGTCCATCAACACCCCGTACTCTCCGTTCAAGCTAACCGCTCTTGCATAAGGATCAACGACTTGTCTCGTATCGACGGGCGTCTTGACTTCCAAACGATAAAGCATTCCTTCGAACGCTTTTGGTACCTCCCCATTCCACTCCCCGCGAGAACCTCGATGCATATGGAATCGTTCAAGTTCACGATGGTTCGTGTCGTCATGTACGGTAATCCACATCGAGAGTGCGACTGGTGACCAGACCGTCACTTCCATCCCGTGTGGCGTAAAAGATACACCGAGTGGTCCGTCATAGGAGAACCGACGCTCGAACTCTTCGGAGCGCACAATCTCTCGTGGAACGATCACCGTCGTCTTTTGTCCTGGGTGGAACACCGTATACATCGTCTCTAGAGATATTGGTTCATATAATCGTAGAATTTGTTCGATCATCCCTGATTCAGTCACATGTTGTTGTTCGACCATGTAGTCGATCGGGCGTCCATTCTGTTCGATTTGTACTGGAACGGATTCATATTCGCGCACAATCTCAAGTTGTATAGTCTCAAATGATACGAAAGACGCGCTTTCAATGGTTATATGCGAGGCGGTCTTTTGATCTGGTGTGTGATGCATATGCGTCCCTTCCTCTCAATCATTGGTCCATAAATTGACGAAACGGCATCTTGGCAGTCACTTCTAATAATGTAGCGACATCGCGGATTTGCTGCGCTTTAACAATCGGCGCACGTCCATTCACTTGTTTCATCCATTCTTTATACTCATTTCGTCCCACATAATGCGTCGTTCGAACGCTCGGGACGTTATCAAAGTAACCATCTGCTGCAATGACGACCTTTTGGAGTACACCCGCATAGTTCGGTACAATTTGACGAACGAGTTCTTCGGTTCGTGTCAACGCGATGAGCGGGTTCACTACACGAGTATTTTCCCCTTTCAGCGGTTGATGAACCCACGTCTTCTCTTTCGATATGTGATAGATGCTTCGATCCCCCTCAAGCCACTCCACGATATAGAGATGCGTCGGACCGACGAGGACATGACTTAATTCAACGGTCGCACCGTTCCACTCGATGACAGGACGATAAAAGAAGAAGTGTCGTTCATTCCATTCGGAACGCATCACGCGATATGCAAAATCGCGAGTGAACGCCAAATGCGGTAAATCTGCCTCAAGCACCCCTTCGCAAGCAAACTGAAGCTTTTGAATGTGTCGGCGCTCTCGAAGTAGCTTTTGATATTGTGATTCGGCGAGCGGTTTCGGTTCTAGTTCAATCCGTTCCGACTTCGCCCAAAATTTCCACCACGGGCGGTCGATCTCAAGCACTTCGACCGGGCTCAGTCGATTGTTTTCATGAAGACGCTGCAGACGAGCCGTATCGGATTCTACATATTCTAAATAACGATTATATTGGTCTAATACATCTCGTTCATATTTTGAAATTACGTCAAAAATTTTAACCGGGATTGCCATATGTCCTCCTCTGGCCGTCTTAACGGAAATACTTCAACCGCCCGATAGGACGGTGTATGATTCGGCTGCACTTCATACAGAACGACCTCTTCTACCGATTCGGTTATGTTGAACTCAGGTGGAACGTAATCGATTGGTTCCCCTGTGTCCCACTTTTTAGCGAGTGTCACATGAGGGACAAACGCTTTTCGGTCCAGCCTTGGAATCAATTCGACGAGCTCTTGACGGAGCGCCACCGCCAATCGTTGAAGAGAATCTGACGCATCAGGTACAATCGTCAAGACACGTGGACGGTCCGCTCTTCCGAAATGATCGATTGTGCGAAAGGTCAAGGTGAACGGCGAGATGTCCTGACAGATTCTTCGTGTGATTTCTTTCACTTCATCGAGTTCTTCTCCATCGATATCTCCTAAAAATTGAATCGTTAAATGGAACTCGTCGGGTCGATAAATCCGCCGATACGAGTAATACGGTAAGATGGCTTGTTGCACAGCGACGAGTTCGGTCGCCTCGATCGGAATCGCAATAAAATAATGCGTGCTCATCTCATTCATCCTTTCATAGCGCGACGTGACATACTACCCCAAATAAACGCCCCGATTGCGGTGACGACAGTATACATCCAAAATACACCTAAGATGTCATCAAGCTCGATGATTTTACCACTCAACATGTTGAATCCTGCTGTCGCAAGTCCTGAAGTCAATGCCATATAGACGCCGATTGCCGTTGAAGAAACTTGGCGATCGACGAGTGTCCGGACGAATTGAAGCGCGACCGGGATTAAGAGTCCGACGACAAGTCCTTGTGCGATGGCGAGAAGCCAAACGACCCAAATCGGTGGTTCTAAAGCTAAGATTCCATTTCGCACGGCTGAGATGACTGCCGCCCCGACGAGTACAGGAACACTACCGAAGCGCTCTACAAGTTGTGACGCCACTTTCATAAATGGGATTTCAAACAATACCGCGACAAGAAATAATGTTCCGACCAATGTCGTCGAGCCCCCACTATTTGTCACGTACAGCCCAAAATAATAATTGTTCGCATAAATTGGTCCGAAGACGAGCATGCCCCCGAGCAGGAAGAATAAGAACGACCTATTCCATACAGCCGTCCATGAGAGTGGGGCTAACGTGACGTCACGAATCGAGCTCTTTTCCGGAATCATTCGAACGAACACACTTCCGATGATCAGAATAACCGCACTCAACACGAACGTACTGGCTAATCCCCACGTTGTGTCGGAAATCCGTCCCATCGCGAATACCGCAATGGCGAAACCTGCCGATCCGTATAGACGAATCGCACCGTAATCAACTTTCGAACGTGCCGTAAAGTCAAGTGTCATCATATCGACGAGAGGAATGTGCGCGCATTGGAACACAGACCAAATCACCATGAGTACCACAATCCAAATATATGAGGTTGCCACTAAAAAGGTGAACGAAATGAGAGCGGCGCTTAACATCGCTAAAATGAGCCATGCCCGAACCCGCCCGGTCCGATCAGTCAACATTCCCCAAAGTGGTTGCACCCCAATCGATAGAATCGGAAGGATGGCTACAATAATCCCCACCTGACTCGGAGTGAGTCCAAATTGATCTTGCGAAAAATATAAAGTCATATAAGGGATCAATGCCCCTTGTGCGAAGAAAATAGCGACGTACACAGATTGAAACAATCTTTTTTGCGAATCCAATGATAACTTCCTTCCTAAAGGACAGAGAGCCGACTACATCAGTCAGCTCTCCTCATTTCTTATTTAGCGAGCTCGTAAATCGCTTCAGCATAAATGGCTGCTGCGCGTAATAAATCTTCTATCTCCATATATTCATCGACCTGATGCGCCACATCTTTAGCTCCTGGGAACAATGCACCAAATGCGACACCGGCTTCGAGCGAACGGGCATATGTCCCCCCGCCAATCGCCATCAAGTTCGCATGTTCTCCCGTTTGACGTTCGTACACACTAGCAAGCGTCTTCACGAGTGGATGATCTTCAGCCACGTGATGTGGTGGCATATGTTGACGCGTCTTCAATTCAAATCCGAACGACAATGCGATTTCACGTAAGTTTTGCAACCGTTCTTCGAATTTCGCCGTATATGGATAGCGAATGTTAACCGTAGCCGTACGCTCGTCGTCATTGTAACGGAACACACCACCATTGATCGTCAAATCACCTGTCTCGTCACTCGCCTCAATCCCGAGCGAAATTCCACGAGAATCGGCAAATACGTGACGAACGAATTCAATATAGCGCTCCCCTTGAATATCAAGAGGAAGGTGCAACAAGAATCCAGCGAGGACATAGGCCGCATTGATCCCATTGTCCGGTTCCATCGCGTGCGCCGCTTTCCCTTTCATGGTAAACGTATACGTTCCGCGGTCATACACACACGTCCCGTCCGCTTCATACTTTGCTAGATATGCCTCAAACTTCTCTTCAAGCACTTCGTCTGTCTTCAGTTCAGCTTTCGCGAAGTCCGGCACCATATTCGGACGCTCCCCACTCGTGAACGAAAGGAGATGGTATGCAGACTCTGGTGCGCGTTGAATCGGTAGTTGCGTCAACACGCCGTCATATAGCCCTTTCTCCGCGTTAATGATTGGGAAGTCAGCGTCAGGTGCGAAGCCATATGTCGGCATCTGTTCTTGTTTAAAGTATTCGCGGACACAGCGCCATTCGCTCTCCTCGTCGCAACCCGCGATCAGGCGGACACGTTTCGAGAGCGGTAACCCGAGTTCTTTGACGATGCGTAAACCATAGTAAGCAGCCATCGATGGTCCTTTATCATCATTGCTTCCGCGAGCGACGATTTTTCCGTCTGTCGTAATCGTCGGATTGAACGCACCATACGTCCACCCTTCGCCTGCAGGAACGACGTCCAGGTGACATAAGATCCCGACGATTTCCTCACCATCCCCATATTCCAAGTGTCCGGCATATCCACCGACGTCTTTCGTTTTAAAGCCATCTCGCTCACCAAGTTCAAACATGTAGTCGAGCGCTTTTCGGACCTCTGGCCCGAACGGCATGTTCGGTGCGGCATTTGATTCATCGAGCACGCTAGGGATTTGTAATAATCCTTTTAAATCCTCTAAAAATGCATCTTTACGATTGTCGACTTCTTGTCTCCAATTCATGTTCATCTCCCCTTTTGCGAATGTTCTCTCCCTTACTAGTATATCCAAATGAATGAAAGACGAACATTCATTTAGAAAAGTTTTTTTCGTTCGTGTTTGAGCCTGATTTAAATCAAAAAAAACATTCCTCATTCGATATTTACGTTCATAATCAAATCTTTACAAACAGATTGTTCGTGCTTTCTACTTGCATTTTTGTACAGGAGCGGTATACTAAAGGTGTAATTTTAGAAAATAACAATTTTATATTTCATTTTGTCGTCTGTAGGTATGGTTTGTCATTATTCTACGCATTGGGAGGTTATCCAATGAAAGGCTCAACAGATCGGATGTTAACGCGCATCAAGTCCATTTATTTGTTCATCAATGAAAGGGAGACAGTTACCACTTCAGAACTAGTAGAAGAGTTCGGCATCACGTCGCGTACCGTGCAACGTGATTTGAACGTACTTGAGTACAATAATCTTGTGGAGAGCCCTAGCCGTGGCACGTGGACTTCATCAAAACGTTCACTCAAGACGGCAAATTGAAACGTATATGTATATCCAAGAGACCTGGCGTTCAGGTCTCTTTTTTCTTACTTAACAAAAAAGAATCCGCCCTATCGGACAGATTCTCTCATCTTACTCATGATTGAACAAACAGTTGAACTTCTTCCTCGGTCAATTCACGATATGCACCGAGTTCAAGCGTCTCATCGAGTTCAAGTTCCCCGATTTGCACACGCTCTAATCGCTCGACGTGTTTGCCTACCGCCGCGACCATTCGCTTCACTTGGTGATATTTTCCTTCAGACAACGTCAGCCGGATGACAGACCGACGCCCGCTCCGGCTCAAAATCTCGAGTCGGGCCGGCTTCGTCGTATATCCATCCTCTAATTCGACTCCGTTCGCGAACGTTTTGATGTCCTCAGCCGTCATCTCTCCATCGACTTCGGCGATATATACCTTGTCGACATGTTTACGAGGTGACATGAGCGCATGATTGAACGCGCCGTCGTTCGTGATGAGGAGAAGTCCCGTCGTATCTTTGTCGAGACGTCCGACCGGAAAGAGGTCATAATGGGCGTACTCCGGATCAATCAATTCGATGACTGTCGTCTCGACTTGGTCTTCCGTCGCACTGACGACCCCTTCCGGCTTGTTCATCATGAAATAGATGTATGGACGATATTCAACGACTTCCCCGAACACGGTCACCCGCTCGGATTCTGGGTCGACGTGACGTTTCGCATCTTTTACAGGTGCATCGTCGACTCGGACTGCACCTTGTTTTAATAGGATTTTCACATCTTTTCGTGAACCATATCCCATGTTCGATAACAATTTATCAATTCGCATTACACGTTCCTCCGATATTCAAAGCGTTTCCCTAATAATTTCCCTGCGAGATGACTCCGCCAGCCGAGATATCCATACACGATCATCCCGACCATGACACCGACGATCGTCGCGAAGATGTCATTCCCCCAACTCGATTCTTCTTGTAACGTGACGAGAAGAGAAAGATAAACAGCCGCAAACATCGCCGCTCCCATCAAGAACATCAAGATGGTCCGACGAAGCAATTGCTTGTATGGGAAATGAAGAGACCGCTGAATCATCCATACCATGAGAACAATGGCCACGATATACCCGGCAATCGTCGCATAACCTGCACCGATACCACCGAGCCAATACACGAACGGTACGTTCAAGGCAAGTTTCGCCAAGAGCCCCATCGATGTGGCAAAGATCGTGAAGTACTGACGGTTAATCCCTTGAAGAATGGCAGCTGCGACCGAGTAATACGCCAAGAAGAAAGCACTCGGTGCATAGTGTAGTAAATACACCCATCCTTCACGGTCTCCCGGGAACAACGTCCCAAATAGCGGTTCTGCGAGAGCGACGAGTCCAATGACGGCAGGAATCGTCACGAAGAACGAGACTTGGAAAATATGATTGACTTGATTCCGTACCTTCTGCATGTCTCCCGTCGTAAATGAACGGGTCACGAGTGGGATGGTCGCCATCGAGACACTCGCTGCAATCGAAACCGGGATCAATACAATTTTATGGGCGTTTCCGGTCAAGAATCCATAAGCTGAAGTCGCTTCGGACACGGTCGCACCAGAGCTGAGTAACGTGTTGACCATCGTCAACTGATCAATCAACTGATAGAGAGGGGTCGATACCCCGACCATCACGATTGGGATCGAGTAACTGAGCAACTCAAGTAACAGCGATTTCATCGAACGGACAGGTGTGCCCGCCGGATTATCGGTCTGACGATGAATGTCTTTTCGACGTTTCCAGTACATCATAAGAACCACGAAACTACCGATTGCCCCGACGAATGCACTGAACGTCGCAATCGTGACGGCGATGACTTTCAATCCATTCAATTCAGTCGTCTCGACAGATTGTGTCCCTCCGAGAGCGTTTGCGATTGGTCGAATGAAGTCAGAGTCCGCAAAGACGAACAAGACGAGCATCGTCCCGCTGAGGAGGAATAGAATACGTACGATTTGTTCGACGACTTGTGAGATTGCCGTCGGAGCCATGTCTTGATGTCCTTGGAAATAACCACGAACCATACTCATCGCAGGGATGAGCAGTAACGCAAAACTGACACTTCTCGTCACGAGTGTGAGCGAGTCAATGTATTGCTGATTGTTCTCCGAGTTTCGCACCATCAGCTCGGATAACCATGGTGCCGCAAAAAAGAGTAATAAAAAAGCGACGACACCGGTCGCAAGCATCAGCTTCATTCCTTGTCGGAACAATCGTTGACTCGTTCCGTACTCCCCTAGCGCATTGTATTTGGCGATAAATTTCGAGACGGCAACAGGAATCCCTGCCGTCGATATGGAGATCATGATTGCGTAATACGTATATGCGGCTTGATACAACGTCACTCCGGCAATCCCGACCATCGCTTGGAACGGGAATGTGTACAATAGCCCTAACATTCGAGAAATCAAGTTTCCCGCCGATAAAAGAAGCGTTCCTTTGACGAAGGAGGCTCTTCCAGAATCTTGTTTGGCGCTTGATGACATGAGGCACCTCCATCTATAAATCAACTATTCAAATGAATTCGGTTTTACAAAACAACCGCTTCTCATTATACTCTTACTGTTACGGATAATAAAGTTACGATAATTTTACTAATCATATAGATGAAGAAATGAGGAGATTTTACATGAAAGATGTCATCGTCATCGGCGGAGGTCCAAGCGGACTTATGGCAACGTATGCAGCTGCGAAGAGTGGCGCATCGACCTTGTTGATCGATAAAGGATCCAAACTCGGTCGGAAATTAGCGATTTCAGGTGGTGGACGTTGTAACGTCACGAACCGAAAACCAATCGATGAATTGATTCAGTTCATCCCCGGGAACGGTCGCTTTTTATATAGCGCCCTCGCCCAGTTCGATAACCAATCCATCATCGACCTCTTTACGGGATTTGGCATCCCGCTAAAAGAAGAGGACAACGGGCGCATGTTCCCAGTGACGGATAAGGCACAGGACGTGGTCAACACGTTGCTTCGTGCAATCGAAGACCTCGGTGTCGAGATTCGAAAAAAGGCAGAAGTCAAAACGCTACATTTTAATGAAGAAAACGAGTTTCACGCGGTCGAGTTGATGGACGGTGAAATGATTGAAGCCAAAGCTTGTGTCGTCGCGGTCGGTGGACAATCTGTTCCTCATACCGGTTCGACAGGTGACGGCTATCCATGGGCACAAAAAGCGGGACACACGATCACGGAACTATTCCCAACAGAGGTACCGATCAAGTTGAATGATGGATTCATCGGAACGAAACAACTTCAAGGACTATCGTTACGTGATGTCGCATTGACGGTACACGGTAAAAAAGGGAAGGCAATCAAGACGCACCAAGGGGACATGATCTTTACCCATTTCGGGATCTCGGGTCCGATCGCACTCCGTTGCAGCCAGTACACGATCAAAGAGCGGAAGCGCAGCAAAGAACAAGTCGTCCTCCTATCACTCGACTTCTTCCCGGACACGGCACGAGATGCGCTCGTTCAGGAACTGTGGAACCAAGTTCAGAGCCAACCGAAGCGTGCCGTCAAAAACGTATGGAAAGGCTATATCCCAGAGCGACTTCTTGACTTGTTGCTCGAAGAACTCGCATTTGGCGAGGAAGACGCGAGTCAATTGAAAAGACAATCCGTCATCGATTTCGCAAGCCGTTTGAAAATGTTCGAGATGCACGCCGTCGGGACACTCGACTTTGACAAGGCGTTCGTCACGGGAGGCGGCGTTTCCGTGAAAGAAGTTGCGCCACAGACAATGATGTCAAAGAAAGCACCCGGTCTCTTCTTCGCAGGTGAAGTGCTCGACATCCATGGATATACGGGTGGCTACAACATCACGGCCGCCTTCACAACAGGACATTGCGCCGGTTCACACGCAGCCGAACTGGCCACAGAACGTTAAAAAGCATGGTCGCAACGGCGACCATGCTTCATTTTATTTCCCTGCAATTTGACGACGCACTTCTTTTTCGAGCTCCGGTTCGGGTGGCATCCAACCCTCAGGCTTCATGACTTTATTGTCCGACTCGCGTAAGATTGGCTTCCCGTCTGGTCCGAGTTTCGCCATGTTGGCGCGTTGAACGATTTCAAACAATGGGACCGGATCGAGTCCAAGTTCGACGAAACTGCCCATCACGAAGTATAAAGCATCTGTCAACGCATCCCCTTGTCCGACGAGTCGCTCTACTTCATTTGTAGGTGGTGCGTCTTGTAACGATTTTTGAACGGCTTTCTGGAATCCCTGTTGGAATTGCTCGATCGCCTGTAAAAACTCGTCTTCTGATTGAGACGATTGATGTAAAAATTCGACGACCGCTTCTTCCGCCGTCCAAACCGACCGCTTCGTCGCACGATCAAGCGTTAACGGTTGCGGCGTTGCCGCTCCCGGATGTCCAAATGTTTCATGAAACTGTTTCACTTCTTCAAAAAAGTAACGTTTACTCATCTGTCTTTCCCCCATTGTCAGTCCACAGAAACGAACGCATCCAAATCGAATACTTCCGGGTGGACGATTGCAAAGATTTCATTGTCTTGTAAAAACATGCCGGTCGAGTCATACACACGCGGCGTCACCATTTGACCGTTAATCGTACCTTCTTCCGGGTTGACCGTATAAAGGACGAGTTCTTCTGAGTCGAGTACATAGATGCGTCCCTGTCGCTCGACAAGACCGACACCCTCGAACCGTTCAAATTTTTGTTGGATCGAGGCGCTCATCCCGTCAGCAGACAACGCTTGACGTGAATCAAGCACCCACTCGGTTTCAGGCTCTTTTTCTTCGACTTCCTCTTCTGGCACATCCTGCTCATTCTCAGGTGTCTCTTTTTCCGAAACGGCTGTTTCACTAGAGGTATCATCACTCGTCGATACATTTTCTGTCGTTGTTTCTTCTGTTGCTTCTTCCGTACCTTCCACATTTTCTTCCGGTTCAGTTGCTTCTTCTGTCTCGTTATCTGCAGGCTTTTCCGGCTCGATTTCGCGCTCCTCGATATAGAGGAGCTCAAGGTCCGGTGTGTCTGCCAATCGGTTCATCATGAAGAGACGATTCGATTCACGGTCATATCCGAGGCCAAAGATTCGGTCTTCCGACACGAGACCTTTGATTTGTTTACGCGGTCGTTCGACCCATCGTCCTTCTTCCCGCTCGATGGTGATGAGCGTCCCGCTCACTGTCACCGCATACACCAAGTCTTCTTCGACCATTCGTAAGCCGATAAAATCATCGAGTCGTGCTTGTCCCGTATTCTCGAGTTGGAGCACCGAGTTGACGCGCGTCCCGTTCCCACTCACTTCGAAAAATTCAGCTTGCTCGGTCAACACGAGATAGGCTCCGATTGTGTCGCTGTAGTACACTTCATCAATTTGGTTAATCTGTTCGAGCGCATCAGTCGTATCAATATCTTCGTCATCTTGCGCTGCCTCCACGGGTGGGAGGGATGCCGTTTGATGACTCGTTTGAATGTCGATTTTTTCAAATGTCGAGGCGACTTGTCGCTGAATCTCTTCGTCGGAAAAGACGAAGACATAGCAAAGAATCACACCGACCACGACTGCACAAAGTGTCGTGTATAGCACATATGATCGTTTCATGGACATGTCGTCCCCTTCTACTTCAGTATCGCCCTTTAGTGTATCAAAACCGACCGTAAAAGAAAATGACCTCACCAAAAAGAAAAGAATGTGCGACAATGTCACACATTCTTTCGATTATCCAACTACAATATTGACGAGTTTTCCAGGAACGACAATGACTTTACGAACCGTCTTGCCTTCTGTGAACTCTTGTACGCGCTCGTTGCCGAGTGCTTCCGCTTCAAGTGCTTCTTTTGATGCGTCACGCGAAACGTGCATTTTCGCACGGAGTTTCCCGTTCACCTGGATGACGACTTCAATCGTGTCACTCACAAGTTTTGACTCATCGTAAGTTGGCCAAGCGGCATACGTCAACTCTTCTGTCATACCCATCTTCTCCCACAACTCTTCAGACAAGTGTGGAGCGACTGGTGAGAGCATCTTGATGAAGTCGACCATTTGCGATGTTGGCAACGTCTCTTGTTTGTTCGCTTCATTGACGAAGACCATCAATTGCGAAATCGCCGTGTTGAAGCGAAGTGCTTCATAGTCTTCTGTGACCTTTTTCACCGTCTGATGATACGTGCGTTCAAAGTCAGCAGTCGGCGCCACGTCCGCAAAGTTCGTTTGGTCGAACAAGCGCCATACGCGGTCGAGGAAACGACGAGCCCCGTCAAGTCCGTTTGTTGACCACGCGATTGCAGCATCAAGCGGTCCCATGAACATTTCGTAGAGGCGAAGTGTATCTGCCCCGTGCGACTTCACGATATCATCTGGGTTGACGACGTTTCCACGAGATTTCGACATCTTCTCATTGTTCTCGCCGAGGATCATCCCTTGGTTGTAGAGCTTTTGGAACGGCTCGTTCGTTGGGACAACGCCGATATCGAAGAGGACTTTATGCCAGAAACGTGCATAGAGCAAGTGAAGAACGGCATGTTCTGTACCACCGATATACAAGTCGACTGGAAGCCAACGCTTAAGTTTCTCAGGGTCCGCAATCATTTCTTCGTTATCTGGATCGATGTAACGGATGTAGTACCAGCAGCTACCTGCCCATTGTGGCATCGTGTTCGTTTCGCGACGACCCTTTTCCCCTGTGACAGGATCTGTGTACGTCAACCATTCTTCTGCGTTCGCGAGCGGCGACTCACCCGTACCAGATGGTTTGATTTCATCGATGATCGGAAGTTCGAGCGGAAGCTCTTCGACCGGTACTGTCTTCATCGTTCCGTCTTCCATATGGACGACCGGAATCGGCTCTCCCCAGTAACGTTGACGACTGAACAACCAGTCACGAAGACGGTATGTCGTCTTCGCACGACCTGTGCCAGCAGCTTCAAGCTCTTCAATGATCGTCTTGATCGCATCTGCCTTATTGAGTCCGTTCAAGCTACCTGAGTTGACGTGTTCCCCGTCTTCGATGTAAGCCGCTTCTTCCACGTTTCCACCTTTGACGACTTCACGAATCGGAAGATCGAACGTCTTCGCGAACTCGTAATCGCGCTCATCGTGTCCAGGAACAGCCATGACCGCGCCTGTACCGTATGTCGAGA
Source organism: Exiguobacterium sp. s59 (assembly GCF_018617475.1). Classification (NCBI taxonomy): domain Bacteria; kingdom Bacillati; phylum Bacillota; class Bacilli; order Caryophanales; genus Exiguobacterium; species Exiguobacterium sp. s59. Next base: position 159,831 of record NZ_JACSKG010000003.1, read on the forward strand.
GGACATAGTCTGCTGTCCAAATCGGAAGCTTCTCGCCGTTTACCGGGTTGATCGCATAAGCGCCTGTGAAGACACCCGTCTTCTCTTTCGCGAGGTCCGTACGCTCAAGGTCCGTCTTCTTCGACACTTCCTCGATGTAGGCTTCGACCGCTGTCGATTGCTCAGGTGTTGTGATCACTTTTGTGAACGGATGCTCCGGTGCAAGTGTCACATATGTCGCTCCGTGAAGCGTATCCGGACGTGTCGTAAAGACCGTGACGATCTTATCGTGACCGTCGACTTTGAAATCGACCTCGGCACCGACCGATTTACCAATCCAGTTTCGTTGCATCTCTTTGACGCTCTCCGGCCAGTCAAGACCTTCCAAGTCTTCAAGCAAACGCTCTGCGTATTCTGTGATGCGGAGCACCCACTGTTTCATCGGCACACGGTATACCGGGTGGTTCCCACGCTCTGACAAGCCGTCGATGACTTCTTCGTTCGCAAGAACCGTACCGAGTGCCGGGCACCAGTTGACGGCAACTTCATCGACGTAAGCGAGTCCACGCTCGAAGAGTTGCGTGAAGATCCATTGTGTCCATTTATAATATTTCGGGTCTGTCGTGCTGATTTCACGAGCCCAGTCATACGAGAAACCAAGTTCCTTCAACTGACGGCGGAACGTCTCGATGTTACGTGCTGTGAATTCGCGCGGGTCATTTCCCGTATCAAGTGCGTACTGCTCGGCAGGAAGACCGAACGCATCCCAACCGATTGGGTGAAGCACGTTATATCCTTGCATCCGTTTCATACGGGCGATGATGTCCGTCGCCGTATATCCTTCCGGGTGACCGACGTGAAGGCCTGCACCTGATGGGTACGGGAACATATCAAGGACGTAGAAACAATCCTTCTCCGGGTCTTCTGTCGTTTTGAATGCGTCTTTCTCTTCCCAACGCTTTTGCCATTTCGGCTCGATTTCTTGATGTTTAAAATAGCTCAACATTCTTCCTCCTCTGCATAATAAAAAGCCTTCCGTCCCCGAAAATGGGACGAAAGGCTTGAAAGCTCTCCGCGGTACCACCCATGTTGCATTACTGCCACTTGAGACGCCGATAACGAGGCGTAACCCCGGTTTTCCCTACTCGATTCAGGAAAACAGCTCCAAGGCGAGTTCACGACCTCCATTTATCGATTCACACCAACCATCGACTCTCTTTGAAACGGAACGTTCGCTACTAATCCTCTTCATCGCTTGCTATTCATCGTAGTCTATTTTAGCCCATTCTGAAATTCAACGTCAACTTGATTTTTCAGCGACGCGAATGTCTTTCATGATGACAAATAGAGTAAGGGCAAACGTAGCGAGTAGAAGAAGCATGCCGAATACCGCTGTAATACCAAACATGTCATAGACAAATCCAGACAATGTCGGTCCAATCATTCGACCGACAGATGCTGCGATATTGACTAGCCCCTGATATTGTCCCGCCTTACCAGGAGGGGCAAGTTTCGCTGCAATTGTTGGGACTGCTGGCCAGACGAACATTTCCCCGATTGTCATGACGACCATGGCAACCATGAACATGCCGAATCCGCCAGCGAACGGCACAATCAAGAAGGCACCGAGGAAAATCGACGCGCCGATAATCAATTGACGTTTTAAATCGTCCTCAAACTGTCGCAAGACGCGGTTGAGGAGTGGTTGTGCAAATACGATCATCGCCCCGTTCACCGTCCAAAGTAGTGAATATTGACTGATTGTGACACCGAGGTCTTTTGAATGGACCGCAATTGTCCCTTGCCACTGAACATAGACGAACCAAAGCACGGCATAACCGACTGCGACATACCACATCGACTTCATCGTCGCGCTCGAGAGCGTCGTGGCTGCTGCCTCTAGTTGTGACTGAACGACCGGACGTGCCGGATTTTTCAAATAACGAAGTCCAAACAATAAGACCACGACAAATAAGACCGACAAGAAGAAGTTCGCATAAAAGATCCACTCGATGTTCAACCGCGCGATTTGACCACTCATGGCCGTTCCGAGTGCGACACCGACGTTTTGTGCAACGTAAATCGCATTGAACGAACGACGTCCCCCTTCTGGCCAAATCAGTCCCGCAAATGCATAGACGGTCGGAAAGACGAGTCCACCTGAGAATCCGATTAGACCAAGCCACACCAAATAACCGAAGAACGTGGCGTGGAACAGTAAAAAACCGAGTGAGCTCGCAAGCAACAACCCGACAGAAATCATGAGTGTCATCTTTCCACCGATTCGGTCGAATAATGTCCCTCCGATGTAGTTTCCGACAATCGCGAGTGCAGAGTTCACAAGTAGTGCCACCCCAGCAAGTGTCATCGACTCACCTAAAAAATCATGAATATACAGTGTGTTAAATGGCCATAAAAAAGACGCCGCCGTTGTATTGAGCGCCATCGCAATGACTAGAATCCATACCGAGATTGGCATTTTATTGTTCACACCAAGTCCTCCTTTCATTCCTCTTTCACATCAAAAAAAATCGGCACGAATGGCCGAATCGACAAGATTTCCTTATCAAACCTAAACGAATGCCAAAGAAGTGTCAAGAAAAATTACTTATTATGAAGTTTTGACATTTTTCATTTGTGATAGCATGAGCAAGGAAGGAGAGATGCTGAATGAATCCATTTGGTCAAAACCGATATCATACGTTGAATGAAGCGTATCGCCGAGAATATGGAGGAAAGGTTTTCAAGGTCCCGCTTGATGGCGGCTTCACCTGTCCGAATCGTGACGGCCGTGTTTCAAAAGGAGGATGTACGTTCTGTTCAGACGATGGGAGTGGTGATTTCGCGGGAAATGCTTGTGATCCGATTCCCGTCCAGTTTGCCGAAGTGAAGGCACGTCTTCACCGAAAATGGAAGAATGCGAACTACATCGCGTATTTTCAAGCATTCAGTAATACGTACGCCCCGGTCGAACGGTTACGTGAGTTGTATGAACCGGCACTTCAAGAAGATGGTGTCGTCGGTCTCTCGATTGCGACACGACCGGACTGTTTGCCAGATGACGTCGTCGCCTATTTGGCGGAGTTAAATGAACGGACTTCACTCTGGGTCGAACTTGGCCTTCAGACCATTCACGACACGACGGCGAAAAAGATCAATCGAGGGCATGATTACGAGACGTTTTTGACCGGACTTGCGAAACTCCGACGCCATAACATCCGCGTCTGTGTCCATATTATCAACGGCTTGCCAGGGGAGACATGTGAGATGATGCTCGACACAGCCCGTGAAGTTGCTAAAATGGACATACAAGGAATCAAGATTCACTTACTCCACGTCTTGAAACACACACCTCTCGCCCGTCAATATGAGAAAGGGTTACTCGAGTTGATGGAGGAAGACGCCTATGTCTCTCTCGTCTGCGATCAACTCGAATGTATTCCTCCCGACGTTATCGTCCATCGCTTGACAGGAGACGGTCCACCCGACTTATTGATCGGCCCGTTATGGAGTCGTCACAAGATGCAGGTGTTAAACAAGATCCGTGCAGAATTGGAACGACGAGATTCTTTCCAAGGAAAAAAGAAGGATGAGATATATGGGATTAATGAGAGTTCTACCGTTTGCAAAACAATTACTACATGACCACCTCGAGGAAGGGCATGTCGCCATCGACATGACCGCCGGGAACGGTCATGATACGCTATTCTTAGCGAATGCAGTTGGAGAGACAGGTCACGTGTACGCTTTCGATATCCAATCAGAAGCGGTCGCATCGACCCGCGCACGCATCGAAGAAGCCGATGTCGTTGAACGGGTGACCGTCATTCATGATAGTCACGATACGGTGCAAGCGGTCGTCGCAAACGAGACACGCCCTATCACCGCTGCCGTCTTCAATTTAGGTTATTTACCGGGGAGCGACAAATCCATCACGACGCATGGCAATACAACGATTGCCGCATTGTCTCAATTGTTAGAGGTCATGACCATCGGTGGCGTCATCGTCATTGTCATCTATCACGGACATGAGAGCGGAAAAGTCGAACGAGATGAGGTGCTCCATTATGTGGAGTCGCTTGATCAAAAACAGGCAGGCGTCCTCCGTTACGGTTTTATCAACCAAATCAACCATCCCCCATTCATCGTGGCGATCGAGAAACGGGCATAAGCAAAAGGCGGCTCTTTTAAGAGTCGCCTTTTTGTCACTCCTGAATCAATTCATAAAACGTCATCAACGTTTCCGCAAATTTAGTGTTTAAGCGTTCATATCCAAAATGCGGGAAACCTTCCAATCGACGGATATACACTTGGTCCCCACCAATCTTCCGACAGACGTTCAACGTCAACTTCACGTCCGCGAATTGATCGTCCGGAGCGTAGAAACAAGCGAGCGGAAGTCGTGGTAGGTGCTTCTTCTCCTCTTGATGCTCTACAATCTCTTCTTCAATCTCGCGATATTGCGCATACGTGATTTCACCGAAGCGGGACGATTCCTCGCCGCCACCGGTGAATGTCATCATCCCGAGCGGTAAGTCTGGACGAAAACGGTCGACAGCACTCGCGACGACTTGTTTCAACCCGCCGATTTGGCGAGTGGCATGCCAATCAAATAAAGGACAGATATACGTCAAACTCCCTAGCGGCACATCATACTCCTGTAAGAGCCGGTTCGTGAAAAGTGCTCCGAGACTAAATGCCACCACGTGAATCGGTAGCTTGTACTCCCCTGCCTCACGTAATGCTCGCTTGATGAGCTGTTTATGGTCATCTGCCGTCAATCCGACCGACTGGTCCCGAACGACAAGGACTTCATACTCCTCTTGGAGACGTCGAATAAAGTTTTCGCTAATCCGAGACGTGAACTGTAGCGGATACACGATGACGATGACCCCTTTTCGTGCTTCTTCATATGTCATGCTGCCGTCACCTCATTTATCAAAAATAATCGAGAATACTCCCACTTCTAAACGTTCAGGGCAAAGCCCTAGTGAAAGTGGGAGATGAATCGCCTTCGGGCAAGGTGTGTCTTGAGACACATCAATTGTCCGACGATCTTGGCTTAAAAATACTCGGAATCGGGAATGAAACTACGTCATGTTCTTTGAAAACTGAAGATATAGGGTTGTGACAGGAAGTTCGTCTGTCACGTAAAATCTTCAACGTTCACCTTGCGGATGACCGAAGTAGCGAAAACCAAGCAGAGTAGGCATCCGCGGAAAAGAAACTGACAAGATTGACTTTCAACCGCCGGCACGACGGGGTTAGCCTGATCAGGTTCCGAACGCTAGGTCGGATAACTCAGGAATCCTCCATCTCTAAGCAAAGCATAGGTGGAGGTAGTTCAAAGACTATGTGTATTGTATCAAAAAAACATCAGCCGCAACTGATGTTTGAAGAAAATCCGTCTGGAGGCTTAGCTTGGGTCGTATCGTAAATGAATCAGCTCCATCGGCTGGTCGTACACCTCTTCTTGGATACGATTCACTTCTTTAAACGATTGATGCAAGAGGAAAGCGATTGCTTGATCATTTGAATTTTCAACGTACACTTCCATCGGTTGTGTTTTTTTTGATTGGAAATAGTTCAAAAAAGCCGCTCCATACCCGTTTCGGTGATAATCGGGGTGAAGATAGAGACGAAGCATCTCCCACATGTCACCGCGATCGATGGCATGACAAAATCCGATGACATCTTCTTCGAACTCGCCCACGATAAAATATTGTTCTCGTGCTTCTTCACTTGAACTGATTGCTCGTACAATTTCTTCTTGTCGATAGGCACGCTCCATTGCTTTCAACCGATTGAAATCATCCTCTGAAATCGTTGCAAGTGCAATTGTCCGAATCAATGCTGCATCTTCTGGAACTGCTTCCCTCATGTTCATGACAGCTTCCCCCTTTTAGCCAATCTATTTGTATCATTCCCTATCACAGCGTTTTTATCCTGCTCCTTCATTTCTTTTTCATGACGATTCATAAGAAAACGTTATGTCCGGATTCGACTAGGGTATAACACTATCAATGCCAATCACATGAAGGAGTGGAACAACATGGAACCAAAATTAGAGCATGACCCGAAAGTTGAACAAACAGAGAATCCAAATCGTCAATTCGACCAAATGGATGCAGGGAGTCCAAAAATCAGCGTTGTGACCGGAATGTTACTCGGTGCGCTCGTCGGTGGTCTCCTCGCCTTACTTAGCTCCTCGAATCGGGAGCAGACGAAACAATCTCTTACAAATGCAAAATCCTCGGTCGGCGGCATCGTCAATGAAGTTAAACAAGATCCAGCCGGAAAAGCATCTCAAGTGATTGAACAGGTGAAGACCGCTTCCGGCAAGATTCAGGAAGTCTCTACAGACGTTCAAAACGTATATGAAAAAGTTGTCGGAGAAGTCGATACGGTCAAAGAAGACGTCAATAAAATCGTCGAGACGGCCCAAGAAGCAAAATCTGATTTACAAGACATCGGTGAAAAAGTCGTCGATGCGAAAGATACCGCACTTGGACAAGAAACAACTTCCACTGATTCGACTTCGAATGACAATAAACAGACGCCACCAACGACTTAACCTAAAAAAACCGACCTTTCCGTGGAAAGGTCGGTTTTTTTGATTATGCGAAACGCTTCGCGCCTTCTTCAAGAACTGCTGCTTTATCTGTTTGCTCCCATGGGAGTTCGATATCTGTACGACCGAAGTGACCGTAAGCTGCTGTTTGCTTGTAGATTGGACGGCGAAGGTCAAGCATCTTGATGATGCCTGCTGGACGGAGGTCGAAGTTCTCACGAACGAGTTCAACGAGCTCTGTTTCGCTCAATTTACCAGTGCCGAACGTATCGACAGCGATTGATACTGGATGTGCTACCCCAATCGCGTAAGCGAGTTGAACTTCTGCTTTATCCGCAAGTCCTGCTGCAACGATGTTTTTCGCTACATAACGAGCTGCGTACGCCGCTGAACGGTCAACTTTTGTAGGATCTTTACCAGAGAACGCGCCACCGCCGTGACGAGCGTAACCACCGTACGTATCGACGATGATTTTACGTCCTGTAAGACCTGCATCCCCTTGTGGTCCACCGATTACGAAGCGACCAGTCGGGTTAATGAAGTATTTCGTTTCAGCATCGATGAGTTCAGCCGGGATGACTGCTTCGATGACATGTTTTTTCAAGTCTTCTTGAATTTGCTCAAGTGTGATTTCTTCAGCGTGTTGTGTCGAGATGACGATTGTATCGATACGAACAGGGTTGTTGTCCTCATCGTACTCGACCGTCACTTGCGTCTTACCATCCGGACGGAGGTATTCAAGCGTACCGTTCTTACGAACTTCAGCAAGGCGACGTGACAACTTGTGCGCCAATGAGATTGGGAGCGGCATGAGCTCAGGTGTCTCGTTTGTCGCATATCCGAACATGAGACCTTGGTCACCTGCACCGATTGCATCAAGTTCCTCTTCAGTCATCTGACCTTCACGTGCTTCAAGAGCCTGGTCAACACCTTGCGCGATGTCTACTGACTGCTCGTCAATCGACGTCAAGACCGCACATGTTTCTGCGTCGAAACCATATTTCGCACGTGTGTATCCGATTTCACGGATTGTTTCACGGACAACTTTCGGGATATCCACGTAAGTTGACGTTGTGATTTCACCAGCTACGAGTACAAGACCTGTTGTGACAGACGTTTCTGCCGCAACACGGGCATTCGGGTCTTCCGCTAAAATGGCATCCAAAATCGAGTCAGAGATCTGATCACAAATTTTATCTGGATGTCCTTCAGTAACCGACTCTGAAGTAAAAAGTCGACGGTTCAATTTTGACATTCAAAAAACCTCCTATAATAAGGGTGATATGTGGACGGTACTCGTTCCCCTTACGCGTTGCTTTGGGACGGTAATGAAAAAAACCTCCCCCGATGACATACATGGGGAAAGGTTGAATCGTTCTTCCTTACCCTCTTATCGTTCGAAGCTAATGGCTTCGCTTCAGGATAGCACCTTTTCCGCACAAGACTTCATGTCGGACGGTTGCTGGGCTTCGTAGGGCCTTGTTCCCTCCACCGCTCAGAATAAGAGTATCCGTTACGAAAACCATCATATAAATGACGCTCGATTATGTCAAGGGAATCAGACGAATTCGTAAAAGTTTTCACTGACTTGCAAAACATTTCTGTTTGTGAATCGTCAAACATTTTTTAATTCGTTTCTGTTTTTTAACACCTTGTGATAAGAGAATGTGATAAACTGTCTTTGTAAGAAAGCGCTTACTTAGAGAGAAGAAACGCTTGTTTTTAATTAGTGTGTCACATATAATTAAAAATGTCATACTGATTAATCGTAATCGCGGAAGTATGCGGATTTCATCCACATCTATTTAGGGGAAAGGTGGGATTCAGGATGGCGACAACGCTCCTGAAAATCGAAGAATTAATTAATGGTGCCGACATGAAACGGAACTTGACGGTTCCAGAACTGGTGGAAGAAGCCATTCAAAACGGTGAAGGTGTACTGACAAAAGACGGGGCTTTATCTGTCAGCACCGGTGCTTTTACCGGACGGTCACCGAAAGACAAATTCGTCGTACAAGATGAAGTCAGCAACAACCTTGTTGATTGGGGAAAAGTGAACCAACCAATCGCAGAAGAGAAGTTTTCAGCACTTCTCGACAAAGTACTCGATCATTTAGAAAAGAAAGATAAGCTTTATTACCTCGAAGCGTCTGCAGGTGCCGATGAGCACTATACGCTACCGGTTCGTGCGATCACAGAATATGCATGGCACAGCCTGTTCGCGAAGCAATTATTCTTACGTGAATGGCCGACGAAAGGTGCGTTCGATCCGTTCACGGTCATCTATGCACCGAGTTATAAAGCAGACCCTGCAGTCGATGGTACGAACTCAGAGACGTTCATTCTCGTTTCATTCGCCAAGCGCACGATTCTGATCGGGGGAACAGAATACGGTGGCGAAATTAAAAAGTCAATTTTCTCCGTCATGAACTTCTTGTTGCCTGAGCAAAACGTATTATCGATGCACTGCTCGGCAAACGTCAATGATGCAAACGAAACGGCCCTCTTCTTTGGATTGTCGGGAACTGGAAAGACGACACTCTCGGCAGATCCGGAGCGCCATTTGATTGGAGACGACGAGCACGGATGGTCACCGGATGGGGTCTTCAACATCGAGGGTGGTTGCTACGCGAAGACGATCAACCTGTCACGTGAGAACGAACCACAAATCTATGATGCGATCCGATTCGGTTCATTGATCGAAAACGTCGTATTAAACGAAGATCGTACGCCTGACTATAAGAACATTTCCTTGACGGAAAATACACGTGCGGCGTATCCGATCGAGTTCATCGACAACGCCTTACTTCCATCACGTGCCGGTCATCCGAATACAATCGTCTTCTTGACGGCAGATGCGTACGGTGTCTTACCTCCAATCAGCAAACTAACGAAAGAACAGGCGATGTATCATTTCTTGTCTGGTTATACGTCTAAACTTGCTGGTACGGAGCGTGGGGTCACAGAACCACAAGCGACGTTCTCGACTTGCTTCGGTTCACCGTTCCTCCCGCTCGCTCCTGAGCGTTATGCGGATATGCTCGGTCAGTTAATTGAAGAACACGATGTGGATGTCTACCTTGTCAACACAGGTTGGACAGGTGGGGCATACGGCGAAGGTTCGCGTATGAAACTCGCCTATACACGTGCAATGGTCAATGCCGCGGTCAATGGTCAACTCCGCGACGTCGAGACGATGAAGCATGACATTTTCAATGTCGAGATCCCTGTAGCCATCGATGGCGTACCGAGTGACGTACTCAACCCACGAGATACGTGGAGCGACCCAGCCCGTTACGACGTAGAGGCAAAAGCACTCGCCATGAAATTTAAAGAGAACTTCAATCGATTCACGAAAGCGAGTGAGTCGATCATCGCAGCCGGACCACTCGTCATCTGACACAAAAAGCACTGACTCGATTTTTAACGAGTCAGTGCTTTTTCTTGTCGCAACATCCAATCCATCGCCTGTTCAGTCGTCTCCCATTTATCCCAAAACGGGAGCTGGTGACCAAACGGAAGCACCCAAAACTCCGCTTGCTCTCCTAGTTTTTCAGCGACGGCTGTCGCATGACGCAAGCGAACTTGTTCATCGTCCGTACCGTGGATGAGAAGCGTCGGGGCCACCCACTCCTTATAGAGTGGAGAACGGTCGACATACGCAGATTCTGCCGATTCCGGGTCGCCACCTGTCATGCGCCGTAACATCTTCCGCATCGAGCGTTGCTCCTCATATGTCCATTCGAGATTTGTCACGCCAGCCCAGGAAGTAACCGTTGTGACCGGTCGTTCGGAAGCGAGCGAGAGGGCCATCATACCCCCTCTCGAAAAGCCGAGCACATGGATCGGTCGTCCGCTCATGTGGACACGGTCGAATAGCGAAAGCACGTCCTCTAAGTCTTCTCCACCGAAATCCTCTTTTCCAGTCCCACCATGGTTGCCACGATAGACCGGTGCCACGACATGAAAGCCGCGCGAAGCAAACTGCATGAGACGTGGCAAACGAACATCCCCTATCCGTGCTGTTCCGCCTCGTAAGTACATCAACACTTGGCCGTTTGAACGTTTCGGTTCAATCGAATACGCTACGACCTCTTCCCCATCTGTCGTCGTGTACCACCCCCGTGTCACGCGATAACCCGCATATGGTGGGAGGACATCGATTCGATCAAACCAATTTCTGATCATATAGAACCCTCATCGTTTCTGGTAGGACACGATCTTTCATCATGAAGCTGTAGCGTGGATTGCGCAATAAATTGTCCGGCAAGGCATCGATCAAGACAGCCCCGTCTGTCTCATCAATGGCAGGATGATCCTCGAATCGCTCAATCTCCGCATAGTAAATGTTTTTGATGACCGTGTCGCCACGACCTAGCACACGATACTGTCCCAGATACCGTAACGTTTTGACGATTCCACCAGTCTCTTCATAGACTTCCCGAATGGCGGCATCGTCCTCGTGTTCTCCAGGTTCGACTTTCCCACCTGGAAACTCGAGCCCCCGTTGTTTATGCTTCGTCAATACCCATTTGTCTTCAAAGCGGGCGACGACCCAGACGTGGAGCGGTGTGTCTGAGAACGGATAATGGGTGAAGCTTAACTCGACTTGATTATGATAGTAGTCCTTGAATGTCTTCATAGTCCATCCCTTTCTTTCCCATGTCTACTCTCACTTTACCTTGTCTTCACCCAGTTTCAAACAAAAAAATCGGTCCGACGCGCGGACCGATTCGTTTTCTTATTGATTCAAGCGTTTTTCAAGCTCTGCTTTTTGCTCTTCATAACCCGGTTTACCGAGTAACGCGAACATGTTCGCTTTGTAAGCTTCGACGCCTGGCTGGTTGAACGGGTTCACTCCGAGGATGTATCCGCTCATCGCACATGCTTTTTCGAAGAAGTAGAACAAGTAACCGAGGTGATACGGTGTCATCTCCGGCAATTCGACGACCAAGTTCGGTACATCGCCGTCAGTATGCGCGAGAAGCGTTCCTTCTGTCGCCTTGTCGTTCACGAACTGAATCGTTTCGCCTGCGAGGAAGTTCAAACCGTCTAAATCTTGAGCGTCTTCTGGAACGTTCATCGAATGACGGACTTCTTTCACACGGATAACCGTCTCGAACAAGTCACGACGACCTTCTTGGATATATTGTCCCATCGAGTGGAGGTCTGTCGAGAAGTCGACAGCCGCTGGGAAGATCCCTTTGTTGTCTTTCCCTTCTGATTCACCGTAAAGCTGTTTCCACCACTCTGACACATAATGAAGAGCTGGCTCGTAGTTGACGAGCATCTCGATCGATTTGCCTTTTGCGTAAAGGGCGTTACGGACGACCGCATATTGATATGCTTCGTTCTCAGCCAACTCTGGTGAGCTGTAAGCATTTTGCGCGTCACGTGCACCTTCCATCAAAGCATCGATATCGATCCCTGCAGCTGCAATCGGAAGAAGTCCGACTGGAGTGAGGACAGAGAAACGTCCACCGACATCATCTGGGATAACGAACGTCTCGTATCCTTCTGCGTCCGCGAGCGTCTTGAGTGCACCACGGGCACGGTCTGTCGTTGCATAGATACGCTCACGCGCTCCATCTTGACCATACTTGTCTTCCATGAACTGCTTGAGAACACGGAATGCAATCGCAGGTTCAGTCGTCGTTCCTGATTTCGAGATGACGTTGATTGAGACTTCTTTTCCTTCAAGCACTTGAAGCAACTCTCTCATGTACGTTGAAGAGATATTGTGGCCCGCATAGAATACTTGTGGTGCCTTACGCTCTTCTTTTGACAATACGTTGAAGAACGAATGTTGAAGCATTTCGATCGCTGCACGGGCACCGAGGTATGATCCTCCGATTCCGACGACGACGAGAACGTCTGAATTCTCGCGAATTCGTTCCGCCGCAGCTTTGATTCGTGCGAACTCATCTTGATCGTATTCGGTCGGAAGGTCGACCCACCCAAGAAAATCACTTCCGGCTCCGCTCCGCTCATGAATCACCGAGTGAAGAGTTTTTACCGTTTCTTGCATTTGGTCGATTTCGTGCTTCCCTACGAATGAGAGCGCGTTTGAATAATCGAAACGTACAGTTGACATGTCATTTCCTCCTTTAAATCGCTCGTAAAAGAGCCATACATGACCCATCATAAACGGAAACGCTAGATTCGTTCAATCATTATTGCAAAATAGGCAAGAATTCGCCTTATTTACTCAATTCAAGAATATGAGCGACATCTTCCCGTTCGAGTGTACGGAAACGACCGAACGCGCCTCGTTTCATCGCTGAATCAAGAATTGCGTCGAACGTTGATTCATCAATATCATAGTCACGGAGTGAGTTTGGTGCGCCGAGTTGGTCGAAGAATGCACGAATCGCTTCGATTGTACGCTTCCCAGTCTCCAAGTCGTTTTCGCCTGGCTCCACATCGAATACTTCTGTACCGAGTCGAGCGAAACGTGCGGCATTGTCTTCATCCAATACGTGCTCCATCCAACGTGGGAAGAGGATTGCGAGACCTCCTGCATGCGGGATGTCATGGACAGCAGACACTGCGTGTTCAATGTTGTGCGATGCCCAGTCACCAGCAGCACCCATCTGGAGGACACCATTCAATGCCATCGTACCCGAGAATAAGATGATGGCGCGAAGGTCTACGTTTTCCAAATCGTTCACGAGTTTCGGTGCCGATTCAACGATCGCTTTTAACACACCTTCTGTCATGCGCTCTTGTACCGGTGCATGGTTCGGGTGGAAGTATTGTTCGAAACAGTGGCTCATCATATCGACAATCCCGTAAATTGTCTGGTCTTTTGGAACCGAGACTGTATAACGTGGATCAAGGATTGAGAATGTTGGGAAGACGAGTGGGTGACCCCAACCGAACTTTTCTTGTGTCTCCCAGTTCGTGATGACAGACCCTGAGTTCATTTCTGAACCAGTTGCCGCAAGTGTGAGGACCGTCCCGAATGGTACTGCCTCTGTCGGGATGTGTTCACGGAGAACGATGTCCCAAGCATCCCCATCATACGGAATAGCCGCTGAAATCAGTTTCGTACAGTCGATGACTGACCCTCCGCCGACCGCAAGCAACGCATCGACGTTTTCTTCGCGTGCAAATTTGACTGCACGACGTACCGTCTCGATGCGTGGGTTCGGTTCAACGCCTGAAAAATCAACGTATGAGATGCCAGCCTTGTCTAGCTCAGCCACGACTTCGTCGTACGTCCCATTCTTTTTGATGCTTCCGCCACCATAGACGAGCATCACTTTCTTCGCGTCGAGCGCATCGAGTTCCCCAGCTAATTTATCAACCTGATGTGTACCAAAAATCAGTTTTGTCGGGTTTTTGTATTCAAAGTTGTGCATGATTCATCCTCCTCATAGAAATATGTAACACCTACACTATATACCCTGTTTTCAAAGAATGAAAAGTATCGTGCTTACGCGTATATTCGATCGATGATGCGATGAAGAATGACTGCTTCCTCTGCTTGGCGGTAGTTCGGTTTCTCTCGGCATGCTTCGAGAAACAGCTGAATTTGACGTTCGTATGGATTATGCTCCGTCAAATAAGCAGGTCGCTCGTCAAACAGCGCCCCATATTTTTCAGTATGAAGGGTGAGTGGAAACAGGCTTGCCCCAGCGTTCGTCCCCCGGCACTCGACCCGCATCGTGTCTTCCACCTCTACATTGGCCATGTAGCTGACATCGAGCACCAAGGACGCTCCCGTCTCGAACGTGATCATCGCCCTTGCCGTGTCTTCGACCGATAACGATTCATGGTCCCATTCGCCCATCAAACCAACACCCGGTCGGTTCCCTAAATATTGTCCGACATGACCGACAATCGCTTCTGGTTCAGGATAATCCATCAAGTAGAGTGCAAGGTCTAACATATGAACACCGATATCGAGTAGCGCCCCTCCGCCCTGAAGCTCCTTGTTCGTGAACACACCCCATCCTGGAATGCCGCGACGACGTAGCGCAAGTGCCGTGCCCGCATAGATATCCCCAAGTTCTCCCGCATCAATCATTCGCTTTAAGAGAACCGCATCGGCGCGGTGACGATAATGAAACCCATAGTGGAGCGTTTTTTCGGCTCGTTTTGCAGCTTCTAACATCTCGATCGCTTCGTTCTCTGAGATGCCTGGTGGCTTCTCGCAGAGGACGTGACACCCTGCTTCAAGTGCTAGAATCACCTGCTCTTTATGTAAGGCGTTCGGTGTACAGATGCTGACGGCATCGAGCTGTTCCTTTGAAAGCATCTCCTCGACCGTCTCATAGACGTTCGGGATCCCAAACTCCCGTGCGACACGTTCCCCGTTCGCCCGTGTCCGGTTCATGACCGCTACCACATCCATTCCTGCTTTTACATAATTCGGAATGTGGGCACTCGTCGCAATCCCGCCCGTCCCGATGATGCCAATCTTCATATGATCTCCTCCTGTTCGGTTTACAGTTTCGTCACACGGTCTGTCGATTCCTGTAAAACACAAAAAAGGTGACCCGTTTAGAACGGGTCACCTTCGAACACTTACTTCTTGAAGTTTGTGTTTTTGATCCAGTCTTCAAGTTTGTCTTTGAGGACTGTGAATCCTGGAGCTTCTTCTTGCTTGAAGTTTGAAGATGCTTCGTTGCGGCGTGGCGCACGACGAGCTGGCTTCGCAGACTTCTCGCGTTTTGGAGCTTCTTGAGTCGCTTTCATTGAAAGCTTGATCTTTTTAGAAGCTTCGTCCACTTCAAGGATTTTCACTTCAACTTCTTGACCAACTTGAACGTAATCGTTTACGTCTTTTACGTAGTCGTGTGAGATTTCTGAAATGTGTACAAGACCTTGAGTCTCGTCATCGAGTGCTACGAAAGCACCGAAAGGTTGAATTCCTGTTACTTTACCTGTTAATACTTGATCTTTTTCGTATTTTGCCATTACAAACAACTCCTATGCTAAATTCATCAACTTACTATAACATACTTTTTTCGATAAAGTGTACAAATTAGTAAAAAAGATTATTTTTGACGTGTTGTCATGTTTTAAAGTCGAAGTGCGGGGTAAATACAAATCAAGCAAGACTTCAAGTATTCCCCCCTGATTCCGCTAGGCGACTCGCCTAGCCCTTTTTTTGTTCAAAATGTCGTGAACGGCTTTTGATGGCGAATCGGATAGACCGTTTCCCCAGCCATCTCGTTCAACATCACCGCATTTCGGTATACGGCCATCCCTAGATTCGTCGCAGCGGGTCCATGGGAATGTTCCAAATTCGTATGCGTGAACAATTTCCCCTTCAGCGACTCGCTCATGACCACCTCGTACGTATCATGAACAGCCCACTCACCCTCTGCTTCCCATACAATCGGGAGCTTCTCGACCCAAGTCGGAATCACTGGACGGTATCCCGTTGCCACGACAACAAGGTCATACTCCTTCTCAACCACTTCTCCTGTATATCGTTGCGTCCCCTTCAAGTGATGCTTCAACCAATCATAGGAAATGGATTCTACTTCGACTTGCGTTAGCATCTCTGCTCGCTTCGGTTCACCTTCTGAAGTCCGGTGATAGAGCGCCTCATAAATCGAAGTCATCGTTTCCGGGTTGACACCGTGACGGAAGCGTTCAAATGTCTGAAGTAATTGCTGACGCGATGCGTACGACAGACCATGAAAATATTCGACATAGTCCACACTAAAAATCTCGTCCCCGAGCTTCCCTGCCTCAAGTGACTCGAAATGATCAGAACGCGTGATCCAATCAACGCGTTGTTCATCCGTTGCTTCACGGAATAGATCAAGGAATACCTCTGCAGCACTCTGCCCACTGCCTACAACCGCAACACGATATCGGTCTCGAAGCACGTCTCGATATGTCAAATAATCGCTCGTATGGATGACTTGTTCAAAACCGTCTGGTACGAACGGTGCGGCCCCTGTACCAAGAACGATGTGCGTCGCGCGTACGTGAGTCGTTTCACCATTCGATTCGATCGTCACGAGAAATCCATCTGGTTCGACTTTCACATCCGTTACTTCGTGATCGAAGTGGATGGTCGATAAGCGTTCGGTCACCCATCGCAAGTAGCGATTGTACTCTGTCCGAGGAATCTTATCTTGTTCTTGCGTGATGAACGTCTGAAGACGCCCCGTCTCATTCAAGTAATTCAGAAAACTCGATGGATTTGTCGGATCCGCGAGCGTGACGAGATCTTGCAAGTAATGTGTCTGCATCGTCATCCCTTCGATGAGCATTCCTTCATGCCACATCATTTCTTCTCGCTTTTCAAAGCAAATCCCACGTAACGTCGTCTTTTCGGCAAGGGCCATTAAACCAAGATTATAAGGCCCACATCCGATTGCAACAAAGTCAACTTGTTTCATCTTCTTCACCTCGCCCGTCTTTTCCCCTTCATTATATCGCTAAAACGCCAAAAGACTCTCACGAATGAGAGTCCTTGACCGCTGCGACTTCGAATTGTTGCATAAATCGATGAATACGACGAATCGCTTCTTGCAACTGCTCGAGCGATGTCGCATAGCTCGCCCGAACGAATCCTTCACCGCTTTCACCAAAGGCGTTCCCTGGAACGACGGCGACGCGTTCTTCAAGCAAGAGACGTTCCGCAAATTCCTCACTCGTCAATCCAGTATGGCGAATCGACGGGAACGCGTAGAAGGCACCACCCGGCACGTGTGTCGGAAGACCGGCCTCATTCAGCGCCTGGATGAAATAGTTCCGTCGTTGACGATAGCTCTTCACCATGTTCGGCACATGTTGATGACGCGAACGAAGTGCCTCGAGTCCACCGAATTGAACGAGCGTCGGTGCACACATCATCCCATATTGATGAACCTTCAACATTTCCCGCGTCACGACTTCAGGCGCACAGGTGAAACCGAGGCGCCATCCGGTCATCGCGAACGCTTTCGAGAATCCGTTGATGACGATTGTCCGGTCCCGCATATCGTGAAGTGTCGCAAAGCTTGTAAATGCTTCGTCATAGCAGAGTTCCGCATAAATCTCGTCACTGACGACCCAAAGGTCATATTTGGTCGCGAGCTCTGCGATTTGAGCGAGCTCATCGCCGTTCATCGTCGCCCCCGTCGGATTCGATGGGAAGCAGAGAAGAATCGCCTTTGTCCGTTCGGTGATGACACGTTCAACGTCATCCCGGTCGAGACGAAAACCATTTTCCGGGCGACAAGCGACAGGAACGACTTTCCCGCCTGCCATCTCGATGAGCGGACCGTATGATACGAAGGCCGGTTCGACGACGATGACCTCATCCCCTGGGTTCAAGAGGGAACGGAACGCGATATCGAGCGCTTGTGAAGCACCTGTCGTCACAATCAATTCCGTCGTCGGATCGTATTCGACTGAGAACCGTTCTTTCATATAAATCGCAATCTCTTCTCGCAATTCGATGAGTCCCGCATTGGCGCTGTATGCTGTATACCCTTGTTCAAGGGCGGCATAGCTTGCTTCTCGAACGTTCCATGGCGTGATGAAATCCGGTTCTCCCACCCCGAGAGAGACCACGTTTTCCATCGTCTGTGCCAAATCAAAGAAACGACGAATGCCTGATGGTTTCATCGAGACGACTTGATTCGATAATGACTTCATGGCGTGATGTTCAACCGTTTGTCATCAGTTTGTGGGGTGAACAATATCCCGTCGTGCTTGTACGTCTTCAACTTAAAGTGTGTCGTCGTCGATAAGACCGAGTCAAGCGGTGACAACTTGTCAGAGACGAACGAAGCCACGTCTTGGAGCGAATTCGCCTGGATGACGACTTGGAGATCGTAAGCACCTGACATCAAATAAAGGGCCGTCACTTCCGGGAAACGATAAATACGCTCGGCCACATCGTCGAATCCACGCCCCCGTTTCGGCGCAACTTTGACGTCAATAAACGCCGTGACATCGTGCCGATTGATTTTTTGCCAATTGACCATTGCTCGGAATCCAAGTAAGATCCCGTCTTGTTTGAACTTCTCGAGCATCGACTCAATCGTCTCTTCATCGAGCGCCAACAAATCAGCCAACAGTTTCGTCTCCAGGTAGCCCTTCTCTTCCAACAGCTCTAATAGTTCTAGTTCTTTTGATGAATACATACTTAATCTCCTTCCGTCCGACCAGGTAACTCGCCTGTGAACGTTCTCTCTGTTTGTCTCACATATGGACGCCGCTCTTCTTGGACCATATGGAAATTCTTCATTCCCATGTCTGTCAGTCGATGCTTCTGACAAAAACGGTCAAAGTAACGACGTCTCGTCTCATCTTGTTTTGCCGATAGGTTGTCTGTCCCATTGAATGCATAGAGAACCGTCGCGCGAGCGGGATGGGACACGGTGAACTTCTCCATGACCCTCAAGAAAAAATCCCAGTCCCAATAATTGTAGACATCCTCATCAAAGAGACCGATTGTCTCGTGGATTGATTTTCGATACATCGTGCCGGACGGAATGAACGTCGAGTCTTTTCGCATCCGCACACGATCGAAGTCATATGCGAATGGTTCCCAGTCAGTCACGGTCCGTCGACCCTCTTTCCATTCAAAACGGAACAACTCAGCATCTGTATAGACGAAATCTGCTTCTTGAAGGTCACGCAAACCATCTTCGATATGCGTTGGCATCAATAAATCATCGTCGTCTAACAATAGGATGACGTCGCCTTTCGCTTCAAGAACGCCACGATTTCGCGCACGGACATGGTGGTTCTCACCGACCTCAAGCACACGCACATCCAATTGATTCAAAAAAGGCGCCAAAATATGCTGTTTTGGCGGCCCTTCATTATTCATGACCAAGACTTCGAACTGCTGAAACGTTTGGACCGTTAAGCTTTCGAGCAGCTCCGTCAATTCCGTCTCACGTTTGTAAGCCGGGATGACGATCGTGACAATCGGGTTCATCCGCGATATGCCGTCTCGACCTGTGGAAGAATTGCTTCCCAGCTCACACCGTTCTCTTTGGAAACAGTCACGAAATCGCCGTATGCGAATACGCTCTCGACGCCTTCAATCTCGACAAGTTTCGCAAGTAGCGGCTGATCTGTCGCTTCTCCCGCTTTCACACTTTGGCTCTTTGCGCCGAATACGTTTTCTGGAAGTGTAACTTTCATCGCATTTGGGTTTGGTGTTGGATCAATTCGTAACATCATTATTCCTCCTTATAGTTGGCAAGATGACGACGCAAGTAGTCGCTGCGCCATCTTGAAGATCTCTTGTTCAGGTGGACACTCATCGAACGCCTCAAGAAACGTACGGTGAATCACCTCGGTCAATTGTTCCGCGGATTCGACATAGGTTAATGCCATCATCACCTCATCGAACTCTGGTCCGTATGAACCTGGTCCATAACCGAGCGGGTCCCATGATAATAATATGTTTTCTGTACGCACTTGTTAAACCCTTCTTTTCGTTGAAATCCATGTCCTACTCCATCAATCTACCTTACTTTTTGTTCGGATACCAGCCTTGACAAATCGATTCACGCATCACGATTTCGTGAAACACTATATCTAGTATTGATTGATTC
Source organism: Exiguobacterium sp. s59 (assembly GCF_018617475.1). Classification (NCBI taxonomy): domain Bacteria; kingdom Bacillati; phylum Bacillota; class Bacilli; order Caryophanales; genus Exiguobacterium; species Exiguobacterium sp. s59. The sequence continues at coordinate 179,910 of NZ_JACSKG010000003.1, forward strand.
ATGCAGGTATTTCGTTAATCGACGTCAAATACAATACATTCGTGCTTAAATCGAGGTCCAAACAAACCTTTTCCGATGATGAAATCGAATTCATCTTGTTGTGAAAGAACGAGCAAATAGCGTCACTAAATATTTTTTATCTCAGATCTCTGTCTCAAATTGGGTCATGAAGCCCTTTTTGAACAAAAGCAAAAGAACGTCTCGCACATTCGAGAATGTCAAGGATTGAAAAACTAAATATAGGTGTTTTATGATTAAAAAGATAAAAATGTGTCAATATATAGTTAACAGCTATTTTGAGCGTTGATACATTATTGTGACAGGTTAGGAAGTTCTTATTATACTTTCATAACGTCTACATCTATTAAAGGAGTGATCGATTTTGACATCCCCTATCCATCACGAGACGATGCTACCAGCGGCACCAACGCTTGCTGACGTCGCTTCTCTTATTCAATCTATCCAAACACGGTATCCTCATTTAAGTGTACAGCGTTACGAGGAACGCGCGATTCGGGCGCTCGAGACGAAGACGCTAACACAAGATGTAGTATATGACTTATTGACGATGCATGCGCTCGATATGTTGAAAGCCGAAGAACCGGACTGGACGTTCGTGGCGACCGAGATGTATTTGAACCGTCTCTATCTCGAGGCGGCACGCAATCGTGGCTATGATGCGTCGATGCGCTACGGCAACTTCTATCATTTGATTGAGACGTTGACGTCAAAACGCATCTTCACTTCAGCACTGCTCGATACGTATTCAAAAGAAGATATGGACCACCTCGAGACATTGATTGATCCGTCTCGCGACCGTCTCTTCACGTATATCGGACTTCGCACACTATCAGACCGTTATCTCGGTCGCGATCATGTAAAGAACTTGTACGAGCTCCCACAAGAGCGGTTCATGGTCATCGCGATGACCCTCATGCAAAAAGAGGATGAAAAGACTCGCCTCAAACTCGTGGAAGAAGCGTACTGGGCGCTCTCAAATCTTTACATGACCGTCGCAACGCCGACGTTATCAAATGCTGGTAAATCATACGGTCAGCTCAGTTCTTGCTTTATCGATACAGTCGATGACTCGCTTCGCGGAATTTACGATTCCAACACGGACGTGGCGACACTTTCAAAAGGTGGCGGCGGAATCGGTGTCTATCTCGGTAAAATCCGCTCACGTGGAAGTGACATCAAAGGATTTAAAGGCGTCTCAAGCGGAGCCCTCCCTTGGATGAAACAACTGAACAATACGGCCGTCTCCGTTGACCAGCTCGGTATGCGCCAAGGTTCGATTGCTGTATATCTAGACATTTGGCACAAAGATATCTTTGAATTTCTAGATGCGAAGTTAAATAACGGCGATGAGCGTCTTCGGACACACGACTTGTTCACGGGTGTCTGCTTACCGGACCTCTTCATGCGGACGGTCGAAGCGCGTGGTGAATGGCACTTGTTCGACCCACATGAGATTCGCACGGTAATGGGCTACAGCCTCGAAGACTACTTTGACGAAACGGAGAACGGGGGTAGCTTCACTGAGAAGTATATGGAGTGTGTCAACACGCCAGAATTGTCTCGCGTAACTGTCCCTGCCATCGACCTCGTGAAACGTTACATGCGTTCGCAGCTTGAGACGGGAACACCGTATATGTTCTTCCGTGACGCCGTGAACCGTGCCAACCCGAACAAACACGCGGGTATGATTTATAGTTCGAACCTCTGCTCAGAGATCGCACAAAACATGTCGGCAACGACAATTGAAGAAGAGTACACACAAGACGGGAAAATCGTCATCACAAAAACTCCAGGTGATTTCGTCGTCTGTAACTTGAGTTCAATCGCACTCGCCCGTGCGGTGAAAGCAGACGTGCTCGAACGCCTCATCCCGGTTCAAATGCGTATGCTCGACAATGTCATCGACTTGAACACCATTGAAGTGCCACAAGCGATGATCACGAACCAAAAATATCGTGCTGTCGGTCTTGGTACATTCGGATGGCATCATTTGCTCGCTCTCGAAGGAATCCGCTGGGAGTCGGTCGACGCCGTACAGTATGCGGAAAAACTCTACGAAAAGATTGCTTATCTCACGATTCAAGCATCGATGGAACTCGCTAAGGAAAAAGGTGCATTCGGTGTCTTCGAAGGATCGGAATGGCACACAGGTGAGTACTTCAAACGCCGTAACTATCGTTCGCACGACGACTTGGATTGGGACGGCCTCGCTGAAGCCGTTCATCAAAATGGTGTCCGTAACGCCTATATGATGGCTGTCGCGCCGAACTCTTCGACTGCAATCATCGCCGGTAGTACTGCTTCGATTGACCCGGTTTACAAGAAAGTCTATTCGGAAGAGAAGAAGAACTATAAAATCCCGGTCACAGTGCCTGATTTGACACCTGAGACGAACTGGTTCTATAAATCTGCTTTCGAAGTCGATCAATTGTGGAGCATCCGTCAGAACGCATCGCGTCAACGCCACATCGACCAAGCAATCAGCTTTAACTTGTACGTCAAGAACGATGTGAAAGCGACAGAGCTTCTTGCGATGCACCTAGAAGCTTGGTCTCTCGGCATGAAATCGATTTACTACACACGTTCAACGACCGTTGAAGTAGATGAATGTGAGTCTTGTGCCTCATAAACAGATTGGATAACGAATTTGTCCGTTTTTAAGAAAGGTGGTTTACGACATGAACATTGCAATCATTTGTCATTCGATGAGCGGAAACACGGAAGAAGTGGCAACGCTCATCGAGTCGACCCACCATCATCGCGGCGACCACGTCGTCCGCTACGATGCCGATCGGGTCGGGTATCGGGAAGCTCGGTCTCTCGCTTCGTGCGACCTCGTCTATTTCGGGTCCTACACATGGGCAGACGGTATCCTACCGGACGAAATGAAAGACACGTTCCGCCTCGTCCTGAAGGAATTGAATATACCGATTCGTCAGGCAGCGGTATTTGGGACGGGTGACAAAATGTTTGTTCACTTCTGCCGAGCTGTCGACGAGATGGCGTACCACCTTTCAAAATACGGAATCCCGCTCGCCGGTGAATTGCTCAAAATCGAGCAGTCACCTCGTAACCAACCGTTCAACGTCCAGCACTGGGCAGAACGGATGGCTCAGAATGTAGAAGAAGGAGTCATGCACCATGTCGATTCAGAAAATCAAATTATTGTCGCCCAAACATCCTAACCGGGCAACGGCCATCATCGGTGGCGAAACAAGTTCAATCGTGAACTGGAACGATATCGCGTATCCTCAGTTCTATACGATTTACAAACAATTGCTTTCAAACTTTTGGATCCCAGATGAGATCTCGATGTCTAAAGATATGCAACAGTGGCCACAACTGACGGAACGTGAGCAAGACGCGTTCAAACGGATCATCGGCCTCTTATCGATTCTCGATTCTGTCCAGACACGATACATTCTCGAATCGTCGATGTTCTCATCAGATTCATCCGTGCACGCGGTACTCGCCGTCATCGCACAACAGGAAGTCGTACACAACCAATCGTATAGTTACGTTCTTTCGAGCCTTGTGCCGCTCGCCGAACAAAATCGCATCTTTGACATTGCGAAAGATGACGAGATGGTCATGAAACGCAACCAATTCATCCTGGACTTATATGAAGAGTTCCGCGACACGCCAAATGCGGAGAATTTCGCTAAATCACTCGTTGCCTCAGTTATTTTAGAAGGCATCAACTTCTATTCCGGATTCGCCTACTTCTATAACCTTGCCCGTCATCAAAAGATGGTCGGTACGTCAACGATGATCAGTTACATTCAGCGTGACGAGATGCAACACTCATACTTCATTAGCCAGTTGCTCCGTGCCGTGTTGACGGAAAATCCAAAGATCGATGCAGACGGGCAGTTCAGCCAGTTCGTATACGATACGATGGCAGAGGCCGTCGACCTCGAGATCGAATGGTGCGAGTACGTACTTCGCGACCTCGACGGACTCGACGTTAGTGAGATGCGTGATTACGTTAAATACTTGGCAAACAAACGCTTACGCGTAATCGGTCTGAATGACTTGTATGAAGGATACGATGAAGATGTCATGCCATGGATTCGTGCGTATTCAGACGACTCCCTCAACGCAACGAAATCTGATTTCTTTGAACAGAAATCGCGTTCGTATGCGAAAGTGACAGACGCGAACGGTTTCGACGACTTGTAAGATCATCTGTAAACCGAACCTTTACGAGGTTCGGTTTTTTTGATGCAACAAAAAAACCTTAGACAGGATCGTCTAAGGTTCTCGAATCAATGGTATGTTTGTACGTATTTGGCGATTCCTTCCGCAACACCTTCTGCCATACGCTGGCGAGATGCGTCACTGCGAAGATATGTCAAATCCGTAGGAGAAGAGATGAATCCAAGTTCAACGAGCGCAGATGGCATCGTATTATACGTGATGACGTAATAGTTTGCCGTCTTCACACCTCGGTTCGACATCCCGCTCATTTTTCCAGCTAAATTACTTTGAATGTTTGAGGCCAACACGCTGCTGCGCGCACTGTGGGCTGAACGTGTCGAGTAGAATGTTTCCACCCCTTTCGCTGCTGATGAACCCGCCGCGTTGACGTGCATGCTCACGAATAAGTCACCACGCAATGACTTCGCTGCAGCGACACGTTGATCAAGTGTCAAGTAGACATCTGTCGAACGTGTAAGGCGAACCGTATAACCGTATTTCGAACGAAGATATGCTTCCACACGTTGTGTGACATCTAGTACAATCGTCTTTTCATAGAGCGAACCGTTCACAGCTCCCGGGTCTTTCCCACCATGTCCAGGATCTAGCACAATGACAGCTCCAGAAGATTCACTTGGTTTTGACGACGAGACGAAAGCTGAAGAAACGTAAGCATCTTTACCATTGTATTTGATTTTGTGGAAACCATTAATTGTCCCATAGTGAGGAACGGCCGTACCGTGATCGAGCTTCCCTACTACATTCGAGTTAAGACTAGCTTGAGAACGTACATTTAACACATCACCTGGTGTATTAATATATACTGTTCCTTTTGGCGCTGCTTCAGGTGCAGCCGGAGCTTTTCCAGCAGTCAACCATGAGCTTGCCGTGTAGTAGACTTTCGACCCGATATGAACCGTCGACCAGCTTGCATTATACGACTTGTATGATACCGCTGTGTATTTCGGAAGAACAAGTTGAACTGGCGAACTTTGATGCGTTCTTCCGAACAAGTTGACGTTTCGGTTTGCGTATCCTTCAGTCAATCCGTCGTTTGGTTCCGTTGTTGTAGGTGGCTGTATTTCCGTTTTAGAAGTTGAGATCCAAGCTGTCGGTGTATAGTATGTCTCATTCCCGATATACACCGTCGACCAACTTGAATTGTACTTGCTTGAAACGACTGCAGTATTGATTGGCAATACTTTAGCTACGCTAGAACTTTGGCTCCGCATCACGAATAGTTTTAAATCTCGGTTTGCGTAACCATTCTCTTTGACAATCTGTGGCTTGAGTGACCCAGGTGTGATCCACGAAGTTGGCGTATAGTATGTCGAGCTTCCAATATAAACGGTTGACCAGCTTGAGTTGTACTTGCTCGACGTGACGACCGTATGTTTCGGCAATACTTTTTGGACAGGCGAACTTTGACTCCGCATCGCAAACAATTTCATCTCGCGGTTTGCGTAACCTTCTGTTCGGTTCACAGTTGCATCAGGCAACTTTGGTGCGATATACATCTTCGCAGCATAGTACGTCTTACCGTTCAAGTAAACTTTCGCCCATGAAGAATTATGAACGGCATACTTTACTTCAGTCCCTTTTTTCAACGTCGTGACAATACTGGCTGCACGATGTGATGTGACACGGATATTCAAATTGACGGTTGTCACACCGGTTGAAGTTGCCGACTGAGTCGTCAACGAACTAGACGAAGAAGAAAGTTTGCGAATGTACTGTGCCGATGCATAATATGTACGACTATCGACATACACCTTATGCCAGGACTGATTATATGTCCCGTATTTCACTTTCGTGCCTTTCGGCAATGTCTTGACGACTGCTCCGCTCAAACTTGGTGTTGAACGAATATTCAAATTCACAGTGGTCTCCCCATCGTACGTTGCGGCTTCAACTGAAGGAAGTTGCATTCCAAATAAGAGAACCGTTAAGATGAGTGCGATTTTTACGAGCTTCATTTTCATCCAAAATATTCCTTTCTTCTAGCGGCATTTCCTACTAACAACAATTTCATATTAGCATAATGCTTTTTTAAAAAAAGTAAATATTTGAAAATAAGATGAATGTTTTTGATAAAAAGGTAAATGTTTTTATTATTGGGGTTTGACGACTAAAAAATGATGCTTCCCGTAAGTTTCTTCTACAATATGAAAGCTTTCAGGAATCTTATATTGTTGATCTCGATCATATAAAAGACCATCAGTTGGTTGTGGAATCACAAACCCATCTAGTCCCTCGATATGAGCAATTTTTATAAAGCGTGCTAAATGTTTCTCTCTCTCCATATATCGGTCGAATCGCTCAAAAGGTTTAGGTTCAATCCCACCCCAATAGCGACCAAATTGATAAGCAATATACGTTCTGACCGAATCTTCAGTAATCGGATCTGGCGTATGATCGAATCGCCCGAAGTCACGTGTCGACTTTTCATCAATCAACGCATATAACGAGTCAAACAATTCATAGTTGCATTGTTCCCCTAAAGAAATCACGGCACGTTGTAATTGTTCGATATGCAGTTGCAATGACTCGCCATGACGATTCGGCTTTAGCTTTTTATCCCCTTCGTACGCATTCAATATCCGCGCCACTTCGCCCGCCTCTTCTACGATTTGGAAATATAGCTGTTCTTTCGTCACTTCCCCTCCATTCACTTCTGGTTGTTGGAGTGAGATGGCATACTGGTTTGCGAGACACGTGGAAATGACAAGGACATCGAGCAACTCCTCTTTTAGCTCATCCGCTGTTCCTTTCCGCATCGCTCCCCCGACTTCCCCGACTTCTTCTAACAATCTTGCCAGACCCGATAATGGCCTCCAGTAGCCTCCCAAATGAAGAATCATCGCATCAATTTTTTGTTGAATCTCTCTCATGTTCATTCACCTATCTTTCTGCTTTATTTACCGTCTACATGATATACTATGCTCAATCTAACTGTCCGGAAAGGGTGGGTTTTTCATGTCTTCGGTAAGACTTTGGCAACTGCTTCGGTTCGTGCTCGTCGTGATCGGCTTATTTTTGGTTACGTGGGTATTGAACATCCTCTTCGAATATACGTACCCGTTCGTCTTTGCCTTACTCTTATCTCTCTTGACGGTCCCACTCGTCAATTTTTTTGAGCGAAAAACCAATATGCCACGAGCTCTCGGGACACTTATTTCTTTATTGTTCGTCCTCAGCATCGTCATCGGCATCATCACTATCGTCATCATCCAATTGATCCATTATGCGACGATCGCAGCGGAGCGACTTCCTGAACAAATCCAAACGTTCACCGAATACGTCCAACGGCTATTCAATGAAAAAATTGCACCACTCGTCAATGACGCGTACGAGAGCTATCAACAGTTGAATCCCGGTCAGACGACATCACTAGAAGGCGGCATTACAGAAATCGGCGTTCAACTTGCAGCAGCAATCGGGGTGTTATCCCGTGGTGTGGCTAGTGTGCTACAAAACATGTTGGCAGCACTACCACTTGTCCTGCTGCTCGTTGTCGTCATTGTGCTCGCCTGGTTCTTTATTACAAAAGATTGGCCGTCTTACGTGACCTCACTCAATCGACTTAATGAACGTAAAGGCTTTAAAGAGTTTGAGGAAGTGATGATCAACTTGAAGTCCGCACTATTCGGTTACGTCCGAGCACAACTTACACTCATCTCCATCACGTTCGGGATCGTATTGGTCGGTATGTTTATTCTCCGAGTCGACAACCCGCTTTCGTTCGCTTTACTCGCGGGATTCTTCGACCTCTTGCCCTATTTAGGCGTCGGGACGCTCCTTATTCCATGGGCCGCCTATGCTGCAGTTTCAGGTGATTGGTTCGTCGCCATTGGGTTGGTTGTGCTATATATCATTGTCATCGTTCAGCGAAACTTAGCCGAACCAAAGATTGTCGGTTCCCATATCGGGTTGAACCCGCTTGCCGCACTCATCTCGATTTTTGTCGGTCTAAAACTATTCGGTGTATTCGGCTTTATCTTAGGCCCAGTGCTCGCCGTACTATTAAAGGCTGTCTACAACGCCAAAGTCTTTCATTATATGTGGCGGTTCATCGTCGGACCGTCTGCCACGACAACAAAAGAGCGATGAAATCAATATTTCATCGCTCTTTTTTCATTTGAGGTACAGCCACTATCGGTTCATTTGCCTCTTCAGGGTGTAACGAAAGACCACTTGTTCCCGCTTCATAGGCGGCTACCGCCAGAATACAGGCATCGATTATGTCGTCTACTTGGACGTTCGACATCTTCCATTTCCACGGAGAACTCTTCGAGTACTTTCGAAGTAACTCGATTCGCTCCTCCTGACCTTCGGCTGTCTTTTTCGAATGACTTGCCTCACGCCCCATCATGACCGAGAAACAGACCTCCGGATGAGATTCATAAACGTTCTCAGCCTCCACTTGTTGGAACTCACGGATACGCGGGACTAAATTCCACGCCTGTTTGCTGATCCCTTTACTGATTAGCGTCCGACTTTTTTCGTTCGCTTCCTCGTATGTCGCTTCATGAAGGACTTCTTGAATCGGCGGGGTAAAGACGGAAGACTTCCGCTCTACAAGTTGACTCCGCATCCAAGCGTCGCATGCTCGACTCGATTGGTCGACCGTCCCTAAATCTTTTGGCATATCTACAAAATGCATGGCACCGTCAATAAACAACTCTTCTAGCGATTCTGAAATCGTCAAGCATAAAGAAATGCTATCGTATGTGATGCGTACCCAGCCACCACGTGCGCCATCAATTCCTACTCCTACCATGTCGTACCTCCTGTAACATCATCAACACGCCGAACACGGCGAAAAATACTGTAGATCCTAACCAAATTCGGTTCGGCCAAACTGTGTAGGCAAAGCCACACAGAATCGCCAAACCGATTAAGAGGAGCGCTCTTAACGCTCCCACGTTTCAATCATCCGGGCAAGCGTTCGAACCATTACGCCAGTCGGGCCTTTCGGACCGAGGTCGTTCGCTGCCGCACGCTCGCTCGTGCCCGCGATATCAAGATGAAGCCACGGTGTGTCGCCGACAAATTCGCCGACAAACGCTCCACCGAAAATCATGTGTCCGAATCGACCTGGCGAGTTGTTCAAGTCGGCCACTTCTGACTTTCTAACTTTGTCGATGAAGACATCAAAGTAAGGCATTTGCCAAACGAGCTCATTCGTCTCGCGGCTCGCTTCTTCAAGTGCCCGATAGAGTGTATCATCGTTCGTCAGACAGCCTGTGACGTCCGTACCGAGCGCGACGAGTACCCCACCTGTAAGCGTAGCTACGTCGATGATGGCTTTCGGTTCATACGTTTTCGCAAACGTGACGGCATCTGCTAGGACAAGTCGTCCTTCTGCGTCCGTATTCAACACTTCAATCGTTTTTCCGTTCATTGCCGTGATGACATCATCCGGTTTGAAAGCATCGCCTGAGATCATGTTGTCGGTCGCACCGATGATCCCGATGACGTTTTTATTCGGGCGTGTGCGTCCGAGTGTCTCGAATAATCCGAGAACGGTAGCCGCACCACCCATATCCCCTTTCATCCCAACGATGCCATCTTTCGGTTTAATCGAATAGCCACCTGTATCGAATGTGACACCTTTGCCGACAACCGCAATCGGAGCTTCTTCATCTGCGCCACGATATTCTAACACGATCAACTTTGGCGGGATTGTCGAGCCTTGGTTCACAGCGAGCAACGCCCCCATTCCGAGGCCTTCCATTTCTTCTTTTTCTAAAACTCGGTATTTGAAATCATGACGTTTCGCTAACTCCACTGCATAATCCGCCAAACTTTCTGCTGTTAAGATGTTAGCCGGCATCATTGTCAACGTTCGTGCGACGTTGACCCCTTTTCCATAAGCAACACCTGCGTCGATATCCTCTTGCAACACATCGCCAAGGAGCGTGATTGTCGGTTCTTCGATTGTTTGTTTCGGCTCTGACTTGTATGTAGGATGGGCATACGTCGCCATTTCAAATGCTTCTGTGAACGTGCGAGCCGCGTCGTTCGTGAACGTGTCGAGTGCGACCGCAACGTCCTTCAAACCACGTGCGTGGACGAGTTTTGACACTTTCCCGAACCAGTTTCGAACATTCTCCGTCGTAATATCGTTGCGTTGACCGAGCCCGACAAATAAGACACGTGCCGTTTCCCCAGCGAACGTTGGCAATAATGTCACTTCTCCTGTTTTCGTAGAGAGGTCTCCTGATTGAATGAGTGCTTTCACACGTCCACCGAACAATGTGTCGAGCCCTTCATCGATTGAATCAGCCGCTCCGATTCCGACGACCATCGTGTCATATGAATCTGTCCAATTTAATTGAGCAATTTGATACATGTTGCCACTTCCCTTCTTTATATATGGTAAGCATAGCGAACTTCTCCAAAATAATGAAATAGTATGCGTAAGAGTCAAGAAATCTTCGAATTCATGGGCTATCTCCTCGTTGTGACGTTGTTTTATTTTATGATAGGATAAGAAAGTACGCAATCGGGCTTCTCTTCATCGTGAAGTGAGGCCAATTTGACTGGTCGAGGCTTCCCCTAGTCGTAGACCGTTGCTACTTTAACTTTCTCCGTTCTCGTTAATTCTTTTTTCTTTTCGGGTATGAAGTAACGAGGCAGGAAAGTACACTATTTCTTTGAAAAGAGGGACTACGCTTATGTCACACATTAAAGGTATTGGTGCATCTGCAGGAATCGCAGTTGCAAAAGCATTCGTCATGGAGACACCTTCATTCGATATCCCATCACACAAGGTTGAAGATGTCGCTGCAGAAAAGGCACGTTTCCAAGATGCAATCGCACAATCTAAAACGGAGCTTGAAGAAATCCGCGAACACACGCTTCGTGAACTTGGTCCAGACAAAGCCGAGATTTTCTCAGCTCACCTTTTAATCGTTGAGGACCCAGAAATCGTTTCGCAAGTGAACGATAAAATTGAAAGCGAAAACATGAACGCTGCGAAAGCACTCGACGAAGTCGCACAAACAATGATCATGATTTTCGAATCGATGGACAACGAGTACATGCGCGAGCGTGCAGCTGACGTTCGTGACGTGACAAAACGTGTTTTGGCTCATATTCTCGGGGTGACATTCGTGACACCTGCATCGATCTCTGAAGAAGTCATCATCATCGCCGAAGACTTGACACCTTCAGACACGGCGCAACTTAACCGTAAATACGTCAAAGGGTTCGCGACAAACATCGGTGGACGTACATCACACTCTGCCATCATGTCACGTTCACTTGAAATTCCAGCGGTCGTTGGAACGAAAGTGGCCCTTGAAGAAATCAAAAATGGTGACCTCGTCATCATCGACGGTACGGAAGGTGACGTTTTCGTCAACCCTTCAGAAGACCTCGTCAAAGAGTACGAAGGCAAACGTGCTGATTTCGAAGCTTACAAAGAAGAGTTGAAGCAACTCGTCAATGAAGAGTCTGTCACAGCAGACGGTCATAAAGTGAAGCTCGCAGCGAACATCGGTACGCCAAACGACTTAGAAGGCGTCTTGAAAAACGGTTCAGACGCAATCGGTCTTTATCGTACAGAGTTCTTATACATGGACTCTGAGACATTCCCGACAGAAGAAGAGCAGTACACAGCATACAAAACGGTTCTTGAAGGTATGGAAGGCAAGCAAGTCGTCATCCGTACACTCGACATCGGTGGCGACAAAGAATTGTCTTACCTCGACCTCCCGAAAGAGATGAACCCGTTCCTCGGCTATCGTGCGATTCGCCTTTGCCTCGAGGAAACTGATTTGTTCCGCACACAACTTCGTGCCCTTCTCCGCGCGTCAGCTCACGGTAACCTCGCGATCATGTTCCCAATGATTGCGACACTTGAAGAGTTCCGCGCAGCGAAAGCCCTTCTTCTTGAAGAAGAAGCGAAGTTGAAAGAAGAAGGAATCGAAGTCGGTCAATATGAAACAGGGATGATGGTTGAGATTCCATCAACGGCTGTCATGGCGAAACAATTCGCAAAAGAAGTCGACTTCTTCTCAGTCGGTACAAACGACTTGATTCAATACACGATGGCGGCTGACCGCATGAACGAAAAAGTATCTTACTTGTACCAACCGTTCAACCCTGCCATCTTGAACCTTCTCCACAATGTCATCACAGAAGCACACAAAGCTGGCAAATGGGTCGGTATGTGTGGAGAGATGGCCGGAGAAGAGCTCGCGATTCCAATCCTTCTCGGTCTCGGACTCGATGAATTCTCAATGTCTGCTTCAAGCGTCCTTCGTGCACGTAGCCTCGTGAAACGCTTGACGAAGACAGAGACAGAATCAATCGTCAACGAAGTCCTCAACATGGATACAGCTGAAGAAGTCGTGAACTTCCTTAGCGAAAAGTTCGACATTAAAAAATAATGTCAAAAATCCTTCTCTCGCCCGAGAGAAGGATTTTTTTACATACCTATTCAGAAATCGAAATCGTCTGGGTCCGGACCGACACGTTTATGCTGATCGAGTGCATCGATTCGTTTCATTTGCTCATCACTCAACTCAAAGTCATATAAGTTAAAGTTTTCTTCGATACGATGTGATTTGACGGATTTCGGAATGATGACCCATCCTGTCTGAAGATGCCAGCGCAAGATCACTTGGGCGACAGAACGCTCCACTTCTTTCGCAATCTCTACTAACATCGGTTCTTCAAACAACCCACCTTGCATGAGCGGTGCCCAAGCGACCGGTACGATTCCATGCTCGCTCATATACGAGAACAACTCGGTTTGACGAAGCAGTGGATGCCGCTCGACTTGGTTCACTGCTGGAACAAGTGCACTGTTCGCAGCCAACGTCTCAAGGTGATGTGTCTGGAAGTTACTCACTCCGACCGCTCCGACACGTCCGTCTCGATACAATTGTTCAAGCGCACGCCAAGAGTCAACGATTTTGTCTTCCACCGGCCAATGGATCAAATACAAATCCAATTGTTCTAGGCCGAGGCGTTCGAGTGAAGCTTCATACGCAGCGATAGCAGCATCATATCCTTGATCTGCATTCCATAGCTTCGACGTGATGAACAAATCATCCCGGGAAATATTCGCAATCTCCATCCCTTTCCGAATTCCGATTCCGACACCTTCCTCGTTCTCGTAGACGGCTGCCGTATCGATATGACGGTAGCCTTGACGAATCGCTTCCACGACGGCATCGATGACCGTATCCCCGTCTTCTACTTTGAAGACACCAAGTCCAATAGCAGGAATGGCTTTCTGACCGTGATTTAACTGTATCGATTGTTTCATTCGTACCCCTTCTTTCGTGAGAATTCTCCTCCACTATAAATGGGATTCTCACTTTCTGGAATAAGGCACATTGAGGTAACTACAAAAAAAACCGCCCCATTGCTGGAGCGGCGTGTAACACATGTTTATTCTGGACCTCTGTCATCGGCTCTAAAATCGAGCGCTTCACCTGCGACGACTGTCTCACCAAACGGTACGACGACAACTTTTCCGTCTCCGTTTGTCCAAATGATTGGTGTGATGAGTGATGGTACTTTATCGCGAATTGCGCTGAGATCGACTTCAAGAAGTACGTCTCCTGCTTCGACCCGTGCGCCCTCCTCTACTTTCGCAGTGAATCCTTCCCCTTTCAGGTTGACCGTATCGAGACCGACGTGAATCAACAGTTCGCGTCCATCGTCAGCCAAGATACCGATCGCGTGTTTCGTCGGGAAGAATGTCGTGATTTGACCGGTCACCGGTGAAACGACCTGACCTGAGCTTGGTTCAATCGCAAATCCTTCTCCCATCATGCGACCCGAGAAGACTTGGTCCGGTACATCATCGAGTGAGAGCAATACACCTGACATTGGAGCGAGGAAGCGATGATCGGCTTGTTCAGCCGCTTCCGGTGTGATCACAGCTTTCTCAACTTTTTCTTTCGGTTTATACTCGCCACCTTCGATGATGGTTGCGATTTGTGATTTGAGCGTATCCGATTTCGGTCCAAAGATGGCCTGAATGTTATCCCCTACCTCAAGGACACCGGCAGCACCGAGTGTTTTCAGTAGGTCTTTGTCAACTTGCTTCACGTCATTTACGGTGACACGAAGTCGCGTGATACAAGCATCCAAATGTTTGATGTTTTCAGGTCCACCAAGTCCGACGAGCACTTCATATGGCAAGTCGTCTCCAATGCCTGCTTTGTCCCCTTTCGTGCCGGTCTGAACGTCACGTCCAGGGATTTTCAGATCGAATTTCGTAATGGCGAATCGGAATCCAAAGTAATAGATGACCGCAAAGACGAGCCCGACCGGAATGACGAGCCACCAGGCCGTCCGGTTCGGCAAGACACCGAAGAGAAGATAGTCAATGAGACCGCCCGAGAAGGTCATCCCAATCTTGACGTTCAGTAAATGCATCGTCATGAAGGAGAGCCCAGCAAAGACGGCGTGAATTCCGAAGAGAAGTGGTGCTACGAAAACAAATGAGAATTCGACTGGTTCTGTGATCCCAGTCAAGAATGATGTGAGGGCAGCTGAGAAATAGAGACCTTCGACATCTTTCCGACGTTCTTTCGGAACCGTATGGAACATGGCGAGACAGGCAGCTGGCAATCCGAACATCATGAACGGGAATTTCCCGGTCATGTACGTACCGGCAGTGAACTCGACGCCGTCACGTAGTTGCGCGAAGAAGATCCGCTGGTCCCCTTGTACGAGATCACCCGCTTGGTTCGTGTATTCACCGAACTGGAACCAGAACGGAGAATACCAAATATGGTGAAGACCGAACGGAATCAAGGAACGTTCTACCAATCCAAAGATAAATGCTGATAAGGCAACGTTTGCCTCAATGACCGTACTTGAGAACGTATTGATCGCATTCCCGATCGGTGGCCATATATACGCGAGCGCAATCCCGATAATCAAACTGAATGCGGCCGTCGCAATTGGGACGAACCGCTTCCCGGCAAAGAATCCTAAGAAATCTGGCAACTTGATATTGAAATACTTGTTGTACGCATATGCTGCAACAAGACCTGCGATAATACCCCCGAATACCCCCATTTGGAGTGTCGGAATCCCGAGAACGGTTGCATACTGCGGGTCGCCCTGAGCGATTTCCGCGGTAATCCCGTTCCACGTGCTAATAACTTTGTTCATGATCAAATAACCGACAATGGCTGCTAGACCAGCAACCCCATCACCGTTCGCAAGGCCGATTGCGACCCCGACGGCAAACAGTAACCCTAAGTTTGCGAAGACGATGTCCCCGGCATCTGTCATGACTTGCCAAATCAGGACAAGTGAGTCATTCGCCAGAAACGGGAGCAATTCAACGAGGTCCGGGTTTTGGAATGCGGTACCAAACGCCAAGAGAAGACCGGCTGCCGGTAAGATCGCAACCGGAAGCATGAGTGCTTTCCCGACCCGTTGTAAAACGCCAAACACTTTCTTCCACATCATGGTTCCCTCCTTTGTCAGAATACTTACTTTTTCCCTCTAACGTTTGGATGAAACCGTTTCACAAAGAAAAAGACCAACCCCGAAGGATTGGTCTCAATGATCATTAGTTTGCTTTCTTTTCGTTACCTGAAGCGATAACCGCTTGGATTTCTGATTTCAATGCATCCGAACGTGGTCCGAAGATTGCTTGAATGTTGTTACCAACTTCAAGGACACCAGATGCGCCAAGGCGTTTCAACTCATCTTTGTTGACTTGGTTCTTGTCTTTTACTTCGACACGAAGACGTGTGATACATGCATCGAGGTGCTTGATGTTTTGTGAGCCACCAAGACCAACGAGGATATCTTGTGCAAGTTCCGAACCAGTAGCTGTTGATTGTTCAACAACCTCATCTTCACGACCTGGTGTTTTAAGGTTGAACTTGCGGATAACGAAACGGAATCCGAAGTAGTAAACAACCGCGAACACGAGACCGACTGGAATAACGAGCCACCAAGCCGTACGACCTGGAAGAACACCGAAGAGCAAGAAGTCGATCAAACCACCTGAGAACGTCATCCCGATCTTAACGTTCAAGAGGTGCATCGTCATGAATGAAAGACCTGCGAATACTGCGTGTACTGCGAAGAGAAGTGGTGCTACGAACAAGAATGAGAACTCGATTGGTTCTGTGATACCAGTCAAGAACGATGTAAGGGCAGCAGAAGCCAAGAGACCACCGACAACCGCTTTACGCTCAGGACGTGCTTCGTGGTACATTGCGAGTGCTGCTGCAGGAAGACCGAACATCATGAACGGGAATTTACCAGTCATGAACGTACCTGCTGTCAACTCAGCGCCGTCACGAATTTGTGCGAAGAAGATCGCTTGGTCACCACGAACGACGTTACCCGCTGCATCTGTGTATGAACCGAATTCAAACCAGAACGGTGAGTAGAAGATGTGGTGAAGACCGAATGGAATCAATGAACGTTCGATCAAACCGAAGACGAACGCTGCGAATGTGCGATTCTCTTCCAACATGATTTTAGAGAATGCGTTCAAACCATCTTGTACTGGCGGCCAAATTAAAAGCATGACGAAACCAGCAAATACTGCTGCTACTGCTGTTACGATTGGAACGAAACGTTTACCAGCGAAGAAACCAAGGAATTGTGGCAATTCGATATTGAAATACTTGTTATAGGCCCATGCTGCGATGAGACCCATGATGATCCCTCCGAATACCCCAGTTTGGAGTGTTGGGATACCGAGTACGTTCGCGTAAGCTGGGTCACCTTGTGCTAACACTTCAGGTGTGAGTTCGAGCCAAACACCCATTACTTTGTTCATGATCAAGAATCCAACGATTGCTGCAAGTCCGGCAACCCCGTCACCGGCTAAACCGATGGCGACACCGACTGCGAACAAGAGCGCCAAGTTCGAGAAGATGATTCCACCTGCTTGCTCCATCAATTGAGCGAATTTCACGATGCCTTCGTTTGTTAACCAACCAGCGCGTGATGTAAGTTGTGGGTTTTGCATTGCGTTACCGAATGCAAGAAGAAGACCGGCTGCCGGTAGGATTGCAACAGGAAGCATAAGTGCTTTACCGACTTTTTGAAGAACACCAAAGATCTGCTTAAACATCAACATTTCCTCCTTTTTTTTAAGTACGTATAAACAATATGATAGCGGTGTAGATGTCAGACAACCGACGTATCTAAACGTTTTCATAAATCACGTTTATAAAAACAGAAAAGGCATGAATAAGGATAGAACGTAGACCTCTCCCAATGGAGAAATCACATAACGTTCCACTCCTTACTCATGCCTGATCGAATCAGTAACACGTAAGACACGTGGTATCATTTATCTACTTGTTAGGCGCTGGAGATGCATCGTCAAATATGTCGCTTCACCTCGTGGGACGGGACGCTTTAATTCGCGTTCCATGATACCCATCAGCTCCCAAGCAGTACTATAGCATAGCGGATATTCGTCGCGCAACACCTTTTCAATTTTTTGTGGGGCCTCGACCATCTCACCCGTCGCAACCCGCTCAACGGCGTACCTTAAGTGCCGAAGTAAGCGCTTATAATCGAGTGAAGTCCGGTCCATTTTTACGTTCAAACGACTCTCAATCGTCTGGACGATTTGCCCAATGATTTGGTTATGACGATTCACTTCAAGGACATTTTTGAACGTCGTTGCCGAGTGAATATGGAGGGCGATGAATCCAGTCTCCGCATCCGGTAGGAGTACGTTCAATCGTTCATGAAACATATCGACAATCCGTTCCGCGAGCGCAAACTCGTTTGGATAAAGCGATTCTGTTTCAAGTAAAAACGGATTCGTCACTTCCATTCCTTGCTCGATTCGTTTCATCGTAAAGAACAAATGGTCGGTCAAACCGATGTGAATATGTTCATCGACTTTCTTACCCGTACTCGTTTCGATGAAGCCGACAATCTCTTGCATGAACGCAATAAAATCCTCATCGACATGTTTGACGAGTTCTTGGTATTGCGACTGTTCTTCTTTATCTGTCAGTTGATACACTTTCTCCGGGACGCTGGCCGGGTCGACGAGGTCGCCTGGTTTTTTACCAAAGCCAATTCCCTTCCCGAGTAGAATGACTTCCGGATCCGTATCATGTTGACAAATGACAACGCTATTATTCAACACTTTTTTGATCGTATACATCGGTAATGTCATTCGCATCGCATCCCTTACTAAAATCGTTTCGCTATCTAGTATATCGGTTCATGCCCTAAAAAAGTAGGGACAAAACAAAAATGGCGAACATTTCTGTCGCCATTTAGAACATTGAATAACCGCTCTTCCGTAAGAAACGAATCGTCACGCCAGCTAAGATTGCACCGAGCAATCCGAAACCAAGCATGAACAAATCGAGAAGCTGCAATCCGACGAGTCCTTCATAGATCCCCGTGAGTGCAGTTGACGTCTCGGTCACGTAACTCGAAAGTTTGACATTATCAATCATCATGATGACAAAAATTGGATAAATGAACACAAGTGTCCATGTCTTTTTAAGTAACATATTCAAGATGAAGCCGATACTGAAAAAAATCGTCATATATAAGACGGCCCCAATGACTGCTTGGATAATATGCATGTGATGTCCCCCTTGTCCGCTCTCCATTATACAAAATTTCGACCAACGTGGTCAAAGAACTTCCTATGACAATTTCTAAAGAAAACAGCTCGTTCTGAATGAGAACGAGCCGTACGTGAATCGCGAATTAGAACTTCCCTTTTTTGAGGACGAGTCCGTATTTTTTCAATTCGATGAAGTGTTTGTTGTCGATGACTTTCTTCATGAATGAAGCGTTGCGACCGAAGATTTTTTTACCCATGACGATTCCGATTCCATCGTTATGACCGAGCGAAGCGACTGTTCCTTTGCTCTCGTAAGTGAACTTCGAAGTCGATTTGCCGTTGATAAGCGCCGCGATGTTTTTCGCAACGTTGTGCGCTTGTTGCGTCGCGATTTGTGCCGTCGGTGGGTATGGACGGTTTGATGCAGGGTCCATGACTGCTGAGCAGTCACCGATGATGAAGACGTTGTCGTGACCTGGTGCACGGTTGTCCGCTTCCACCATGACACGGTTGCGAACCGCTTCAAATCCTGATTTTTCGATGATTGGGCTACCACTTACGCCACCTGTCCAAATGATTGTGTTGGCACGGATTGTCTCCGTTGTGTCACCTTGGAGTGGACCGAATGTGACGACACCTGGTTCGACGCCTTTGATTCCGTTACCGAGTTTCATCTCGACACCGTTACGCTCCAACCATTTCTGTGCGTATGTTGTGAGTTCCGGATCGAATCCTGGAAGAACTGTTGGCGCTGCTTCAATGTTGACGATGCGAACCGCTTCGCGTGGAACGTCATACTGTTTGCAAAGCTCAGGGATTCGGTTGACGATTTCACCGAGGAATTCGATTCCTGTGAATCCAGCACCACCGACCACGATCGTGACGAACGAGTTGTCAGAAGAACCGTTTGTTTTATATTGAGCGAATGAGTACTCGATGTGCTCTTTGATTTTACGAACACTGTTCAACGAGCTGATTGTCATCGCGTTTTCTTTCAAGCCTGGGATACCGAATGTTTCAGGAACACCACCGAGACCGATGACAACGTAGTCGTATTCGACGACAGAACCATCTTCGAGCGTCACTTGTTTCGCAGCAGTATCGACGCGATCGACGATCCCTTTGACAAGTTTCACACGTGACGGGTTCACAATGTCGTTAATGTAAATGCGTGCTTGGTCTGGGTTCATCGTTCCAGCAGCTGGTTCGTGAAGCCATGTCGTTTGGTAGTGATAATCATGCTTGTTGATGAGCGTGATGTTCGCATCACCTGCAGCGAGTGTCTTTTGAAGGTTGACAGCTGTAATAAGTCCGCCAAAGCCCGCGCCAAGAATAACAATGTTAGGTCGTTTCATGTTCATTTCCACCTTGTTTAAAGTTTTGTTTTTTTGAACAACTATGTTGTGTGTTTCTTCACATAGATGTTCACAATAAAGCCCATTCTTGTTCAACATCTGTTCACAATTGCTTCTGCTTTATTGTACGCTCTTTAAATTGAATTCTCAATGGAAAAGCTTATCTTCTTGAATTTTTTTTGAAAGTGTTGCATGTTTGTACTGAATGGATTTAATTCAATAAACTCTCTATAATAGATGTATACGCTTTGAGGAGGAATTCGATGAAGACGACGAAAGATGTAATCATCATCGGTGGCGGCCCGGTCGGACTGTTCACCGCATTTTACGCAGGCATGCGCCAACTCGATACGACGTTGATTGAAAGCTTACCGCAACTCGGCGGTCAGTTGTCAACGCTCTATCCTGAAAAATATATCTATGATATCGCTGGTTTCCCGAAAGTGAAAGCACAGGACTTGATCGATCAATTGAAAGCGCAAGCTGATCAATTCGAGCAAGACTACCGCCTCGGCGAAACGGTTGAAACGGTGGAACGTCTTGAGGACGGCACATTTGTTTTGACGACAAATAAAGAAGAATATCATACGAAAGCCATCATCATCACTGCAGGAAACGGTGCCTTCTCGGCTCGTCCACTCGGTCTTGACGGCTGTGAAGATTACGCAAACCTTCATTACTTCGTCGACAACATGGAGAAATTCCGTGATCGCCGTGTCATGATTGCAGGTGGCGGAGATTCAGCCGTCGACTGGGCGCTCATGCTCGAAGGGATTGCGAAAGAAGTACACATCGTCCACCGTCGCGACCGTTTCCGTGCTCACGAACATACGGTCGAACAGATGAGAGCATCGACGATTAACGTCCTTACCCCATACAACATCGAGTCACTTTCAGGTGAGACACATATCGAATCTGTCGAACTGACAGATAAAGACGGTGAGTCGAAAATCGTTGAAATTGATGATTTGATTTGTAACTACGGATTCGTTTCATCTCTTGGTCCAATCAAGAACTGGGGAATGGAATTTGAGAAGAACACAATCCGCGTCGACTCACGTATGGAAACGACAGTCGCCGGCATCTTCGCTTGTGGTGATATCGCCACATACGAAGGAAAAGTGAAGTTGATTGCAACAGGTTTCGGTGAAGCCCCAATCGCCATCAACCAAGTAAAACAACTTGTGGACCCGACTGCTCGTCACCCACAACACTCGACATCTGTATTTGCCGGGAAATAATCATCAATCCTCTGTGGACCGTATCCACAGAGGATTTTTTTATTTCCGCATCGTCTGAATGATGACCCGGTCAATCCAGTCATCCAACTGCGTGAAGACGTAGCCTGCTTTCTTCGCTTCAGCGATTGACATGTAATAGTCGACATCCGAATCATATGGGGACGACTCCCCGTCTTTTATAATATGGACCGGTTTTCCGACGTGATGACCGATCCGTTCCATCAGAGCACCCATGGAGATGAGACCGTCACTTGCCGCGTTGAATGGACCCGTCACGTTCGCGCGTCCTACCCATTCTAAAAATGCCGCTGCTTCCGCACTCGAGATGAAGCCCATCTTCGCTTCCGGATGATGCAAGACAACCGGTTCCTCGTTACGAATCGCATCCACATAAAATTTGAGTCGATCTGTATAATCGTCCGGCCCTAAGACAATCGGCAGGCGAACGGTCGCGACCGGGAACGAGGCCCGGTGGAAGAAGAACGATTCTGCCTCTCGCTTTCCTTGTCCGTAATCATGCTCAGCTTCTAAGTGGTATTCATAATGGAGCGGATTGAAGTCACTCTCTTTTAAGTCAGGACCCGGAGCATACACCGACATCGTAGACGTCAATACATATTTCCCCACTTTGTCCATGAACGCGTCCGACGCAATCTTTGCCTGATACGGCGTAAAACAAATATTGTCGTAGACGAGGTCGTACCGTTCGCGTGCCAAGTCTTTCATCGTTGCGACCGATTGCCGATCTCCTTTGATTGACCGTATCCCTTCGGCTTCTGGCACTTGCAGTTGCCCTCTCGTCACAATCGTCACATCGTCCCCCGCCTCCGCGAGTCGCAAGGCAAGTCGCTTCCCGAAATAGCGTGACCCTCCGAATATCAATACTTTTCTCATCACCCTAGCCCCCTTCTCATCTTTCTGTATCCAATATTCCCGTTCATTTCCTACATGTAACCTTTGCCAATTTTATTTTCTAACAACATAACTGTCCTTCCTTTTTTAATTTATTTATTAGATAATTTAATGAACTAAACGATTATCGGAGAGATGGATATGAAATTGATGCTTACTTCAAAAGGACTTTCAAATAAGAAACTCACGCGATCATTTTTAAAGTTACTCGATAAAAAACCTGAAGACACTTCAGTGTGTATCATTACTACTGCAGCGACAAATCAAAAATCAACTCATCCACGGATTAAGCAAGCAAAAGAGATATTTCTTCAATTAGGTATTCAACAAGTTGATTATCTAGATGTTGAAATGGATGACCCTATTCATTTATTGAATTACAAATGCATTTATATCGCTGGAGGAAATCCAGTTTTCCTTTTAAAACACATTCATCGTAGTGGAGCTCACGTTATTCTTAAAGAAATTGCCGAACGAAACATTCTTATAATCGGCGTCAGTGCAGGAACAATCGCCCTCGGACCTCATTTGAAAATTATCAATCATTTTACACCTGATTTGTTCGTGACCGAGGCCGACTTTTCATTGGATGGGGTCGGTCTATTTGATTTCCCGATTATGCCTCATGCTGATAGAGAGGATATTTTCCCTAGCAATCATACGATTTCGGAGCGAATCGAGCAGTACGAGCAAAAATTTAATGAACAAGTTGTTCTACTACCGGATGATGAAGTCATCATTACGGATTCGGTCAATAAGACCTTCTATCGTTTAAATTAATCGCACAAAAAAAGACTATGGCGCGCCATAGTCTAACGTGATTAACATTCTCCAGGTGTACCGGCGTTCGTTGCCGTACGGAAACTTGAGCCGCATCCACACGTGGCGATCGCATTCGGGTTTTTAATCGTAAAGCCTCCGCCGAGCATCGACTGCTTATAGTCGATCTCAAGTCCATCGACGACACCATGATCCACTTCAGCGACGATGACGCGGACACCATGGTGATCAAATTGAACATCTTTGTCCGTTTTCTCTTCATCAAAGCCCATTCCATATGAAAGTCCTGTACATCCGCCACCTTGGACCTTTACTCGCAAATATTGTGCATCCGGGCGTTCGGTCTGTTTTATCATCTCTTGTACTTGAAGTGCTGCTGATTCTGTCAAATGAATCATCTGAACTCCTCCTCATTTTATCTTCATTTCAAGTCAATTGACTTGTAGTTTTGTGCATTATCTTGTATAACTAAACTGTAACAAAAAAAATTAAATCGTTCCATCTTCGGGGCAGGGTGAAATTCCCGACCGGCGGTATTGAAGAATTTATTCTTCTCAGCCCGTGAGCGAGCAAGGCGTTGCTTGCTGATTTCGTGAGATTCGAAAGCCGACAGTATAGTCTGGATGGGAGAAGATGGCGGCATCCGACCGATATCCGGATGTTTTCTTTGACGTGGACTCTTCCACCTCGGAAAACATCTATTTCGTATGCGCGTAAACTCTCCCGATTGTCTTCTTTGCAATCGGGTTTTTATATGCTACGGGTGCCATTCATCGAGGAGCGACCTAAAGGAGAGATTCTGATGAAAACTACGCGCAACAAACGACTGACAACAATGGTGACTTTGGCGATGCTCGGGACGATTTCGTTCGTACTCATGCTATTCAACTTCCCGCTCCCATTTTTACCGCCATTCCTCAAAGTGGACTTTAGCGACATTCCTGCACTCATTGCCGGGATTGTCTTTTCACCACTCGCAGGTGTCGTGGTCGTCGGATTGAAAAACGTCTTGTATTATGTCTTTAACGGTGGCGGTGTCCCGGTTGGAGAAGTCGCAAACTTCTTCGCAGGTGTCGCATTCATGTACCCGGTCGCATGGTTCTATCACAAACGGAAGACGAACAAAGCACTCGCTTCTGGACTACTCGCCGGTACAATCACAATGGCACTCAGCCTCGCCATCTTAAACTATCTCGTCATCTTGCCAGCCTATGCTTTCTTCTTCGGAATGGCAGACATGGCCGACCCGGCCGTGAAGACGGACCTCGTCCTTTACGGGATTTTACCGTTCAACTTGATTAAAGCGATCTTGATCAGCGCACTCTTCGTTCCACTCTTCTTGAAATTGAAGCCGTGGATCGAACGTCAACGTGTACAGCTTCAAGCGTAATCGATATACAAGCATCTAGGCATTGCCTAGATGCTTTTTTCATCATATGATTTGGAGGATATTGATTGATGGAACATGAACAGGACTTGATTCATTTCTTACAGCAAGATGCAGAACTCATGAAGCACCTCCGTACCGTCGCTACTCTTCATCTACCAGACTGGTGGATTTGCGCGGGCTATATCCGCGCAAAAATATGGGACCATCTCCACGGATATGATACTCCGACACAAACGGACGATGTGGATGTGATTTATTTCGACCCTACCCAGCCAGAAGAATCAATCGAGAAAGAAATAGAGCAAACGTTGTATCAATTGAACCCAAACGTACCGTGGTCTGTCAAAAACCAAGCGAGAATGCATCATGTGAACCATCTGCCTCCGTATACCTCATCGATGGATGCACTAGCCCATTTCCCCGAAACTGTGACAGCAATCGGGGTACGTCTAAATTCAAACGGTGATTTCATCTTCGCCGCGCCATATGGAATTCAAGATTTGCTCAGTCTACAAGTGAAGCCAACGCCTCTCTTTGAAGCAAACTCTTCAAAGCATTCAATCTACTTAAAGCGAATGGCTCAAAAAAATTGGCCAGCTCAATGGCCGAACGTCAAATTGTATACATAATTCCTACGTTAAAAAACGCGACCACCGAAGTGATCGCGTTTTCTTATATCGATTAAAGAAGAAGTCCAGCCAATGTAGCTGACATCAAGTTTGCAAGCGTACCTGCGAGAATCGCGAGAACACCCATACGTGCGATGTCACCACGACGGTTTGGCGCCATACCACCAAGACCACCGAGAAGGATCGCGAGTGACGAGATGTTTGCGAAACCACAAAGTGCAAATGCGATCATCGCTTCTGTACGAGCTGACAAATCACCAGAACCGATGATTGGTGCGAACTCAGAGAATGCAACGAATTCGTTCAATACCAACTTTTGACCGAGGAAGCTACCGAATTGTACAGCATCTGCCCACGGCACACCAATGACAAACGCGAGTGGCGCGAACACATAACCAAGAATCAATTCGAGTGACAAGCTATCGAATCCGAAGAGTCCACCGACTGAACCGAGGATCAAGTTGACAAGCGCAATCAATGAAACGAACGCGAGAAGCATTGCACCGACGTTCAAGGCAAGGAAGAGACCGTCAGAAGCACCACGTGCCGCTGCATCGACGAAGTTCGCCGCTCTGTCTTCTTCTTCCTCTGCAATCTCGATGTCATCATCGTACTCTTCTGTTTCTGGCACGATGATTTTAGCAAATAAGAGACCAGCTGGTGCTGCCATGAAGCTTGCTGCGAGCAAGTATTCGAGCGGTACACCAAGTGCTGCGTATCCAGCAAGTACAGAACCGGCAACCGATGCGAGACCACCGACCATGACTGCGAAGAGCTCAGATTGTGTCATCGTAGGAAGGTAAGGCTTGATGACAAGCGGTGCTTCCGTTTGACCAACGAAGATGTTTGCTGTTGCTGAAAGTGACTCTTTACGTGACGTTCCTAATGCTTTTGCAAGTGCCGTACCGAGGATACGGATGACCCACTGCATGACGCCAAGATAGTAAAGTAACGCGATTAATGATGACATGAAAACGATAATCGGAAGAACTTGGAATGCGAAGACGAAGTTGTCGCCGCCGACTGCTGTTCCGAATACGAACGCAATCCCGTCACCCGCCGTGTTCAAGATGGCTTGAACCCCGCTCGAGATCCATTCAAGTGCCGAACGTCCCCAAGACGTATACAACACGAGGAAAGCAAACGCGAATTGAACAGCGAACGCTGCCAAGACCGTGCGCCATTTGATGGCTTTACGGTTGGTAGAGAAGATGTAAGCGATTGCAATTAGTGCCAAAATACCAACCACACTCATGATTTTCATTGATGTTGTGCTCCTTTCATATTAAACAAAGCTATTATATGTGTCATACCCGAAAAGAGATGTGCCCTACCGTTTGAAACGCTTTCTTTTTCTCGTTGTTAAACGTCAGACAACCTACATTCGAACCTCTTAGAATATAACATCCCTCTTTTTAAAATGCAACGGGTGAAATAAAAAAGTTTGAGGTCATCCCCCAAACTTTTTACCATGCCATCTCTTCTATTTTTTCATACACCTTCGTCACTAATTCATCCGGTGTTTCACCGGTCACAACTTCCCCATCGACAAGGCAGAACAAATCGAGGGAACAGACGCCACAGTAGCCCGTACAGCCGTATTCGACTACATCGAGGTCCGGGTCGGACTCCAATTTTGCTCGGGCAACCTGTGAGCCCATCGCTAAATTCGAGGCACAAAATTCGATGATTGGATTCATCATATATGTCACCGTCTTTCTTTACGTGAATTATCGGAAAATGGTTCTTCTACGGCAGATTATAACATGATACAGTTGAAGAGTAACAAAGGGGGATTATTATGCGCAAATTAGTCGTCTTAGGGGGCGGTTATGGGGGAATGCGTGTCATCGAAAGAGTTCTTGGGCACCAGTTGAAGGACGTCTCGGTCACGCTCGTCGATCGCTTACCTTATCATGGATTAAAAACAGAGTATTATGCGCTCGCTGCAGGAACGGTCTCGGACCGCGATATTCGCATCGACTTTCCGGAAGAAATTGACTACATATACGGACAAGTCACGGATATCGATACCGAAGACAAGATGGTTCTGCTCGCGAGTGGAGAAAAGGTACCGTATGATGACCTCGTCATCGGATTAGGCTGTGAGGACAAGTATCATAACGTCCAAGGTGCAGCGGAATTCACGTACAGCATTCAAACACTTGAAGAATCGCGTAAAACGCAGCAAGCGATCAACGGGTTACGACCTGGCTCGGTCGTTTCAGTCGTTGGAGCAGGATTATCCGGTGTCGAACTCGCAAGCGAACTACGCGAGAGTCGTCCTGATTTGACGGTTCGCTTGTTTGACCGTGGACCTTCCGTGCTATCGTTCTTATCAAATCGTGTCTCGATGTATGTCCAATCTTGGTTCGAAGAGCATGGGGTCGAAGTCATTAACAACGCCAACATTACGCGCGTCGATGCCGATGGTTTATGGAACCATGAAGATTTGTTCCCTTCTGACTTGACCGTATGGACAGCTGGGATTCAACCGGTCGCTGTCGTACGCAACCAAGGATGGGAGCTCGATGGAGGCGGACGTGTCAAACTGACGGAACATCATTTCGTACCAGGCTTACCGGACGTGTTCGTCGTTGGAGACAACGCTAGCTTGCCGTACGCACCGTCTGGACAACTCGCCGAAGCTCAGGCAGAACAAATCGTTCAAGTGCTCCTCTGTAAGTGGAAGGGGCTCGCCTATCCAGAGTTACCTGACATCAAATTGAAAGGGACGCTCGGTTCCCTCGGGAAGAAAGCAGGCTTTGGGGTGTTTATGGGGAAACAATCGCTCACCGGAAAAGTCGCTCGCCTATTGAAGTCCGGTATTCTTTGGAAACATAAAGTCATCAAATAACCGATTGCGAATTGACCTGACTGGTCGATTCGCTTTTTTTATAAATCCGATCATCGATTATTCATTCAACCACCGTCTTATTGAGTCAAAAGTCTTGTATCTTAATCCCCTCTATCCTTATCTAAATATTCAGATTTTTAATGCCTACGACATATTCTATACGTTGGAAAAACTTGTTACTCTATGAACACGGCAGCCCGACATCCTGTCATCTTGCCTACTATCCTAAAGGAGGAAACAAGTTGAAAAAAATCTGTAGCACCGTCCTCGCATCATTGCTCGTCTTATCAACCGTACCTGGAGGCGCAGAAGCTGCCCCGAACAAAGAGAAAGAACGCGTCCTCGTCGTCTTCAAAGAATCGGCAAAGAAAATCCCGCTCTCGATTGAAGGCATGGAAGTTCGTCAACAGTATTCGAATATTCCAGCAGCGGCACTCGAAGTTCCGAAGTCTGCCCTGAACGGACTGAAGAATAACCCGCATGTCGCACACGTGGAAGTGGATCAAACGGTACATATCGAGAACCAAAGCCAAGATTGGGGAATTCCTAAATTACAAGCTCCTTCCGCTTGGCAGAGCGGATTCACTGGTAAAGGTGTCAAAGTATCCGTCGTCGATACCGGGATCTCCGCTCACCCGGACTTAACGATTGCCGGTGGTGCCTCATTTAGTACGGTGACGAGTTCTTATGCCGATGACAACGGTCACGGGACGCACGTCGCTGGGATTATTGGAGCCCGTAACAACAGTATCGGGACCGTCGGAATCGCACACGAGGCAAGTATTTATGCCGTCAAAGCACTCGAGGCAAACGGAAGTGGTAGTCTATCGAGTATTATTGCCGGGATTGACTGGTCGATTACGAACGACATGGACATCATCAACTTGAGCCTTGGAACGACAAGTCCTTCGACGACACTCCAACAAGTCGTGGATCGTGCGAATAACGCAGGGATTCTCGTCGTTGCAGCAGCCGGTAACAATGGACGTACCGATGGATCAGGAGACCTCGTCAACTACCCGGCTCGTTACAACTCGGCAATCGCCGTCGCTGCGACAGATATCAATAACAACCGCGCCTCATTCTCAGCAACAGGTAGCACAGTCGAAGTCGCGGCTCCTGGAGTCAGCATCAATTCAACACTCTCTAATGGCGGCTACGGTCAAATGAGTGGGACATCGATGGCGACACCTTACGTCGCAGGTAACCTTGCGCTCATGAAGCAAGCCTTCCCAACGTTATCGAGCACGCAACTACGTACGAAATTATCGCAAGATTCGATTGACCTCGGTACGGCAGGTCGTGACACTTGGTTCGGAAATGGACTCGTCCAAGCCCCTACTTCTGGTGGTACGACACAACCGGTACAAGCACTTACGACGACGGTATCGACGTCGAAGTCATACTACTACGCGGGTGAAGTCGTCTCAATCTCTTCGACGGTGCGCAATTCGAATGGACAAGCAGTCGCAAACGCTGATGTCCGTGTGACGGTCACACAACCGAACGGTGCGACACTCGTCGGCACAGGGAAGACGAATGCTTCCGGTGCGATCACATTCACGCTCTCTACAAATTCTTGGTCACAACGCGGTACGTATCAAGTGAAGTCAGACGCGACACTAACTGGTTACACAGCGGGTTCGGCGACATCTTCGTTCCAACTTCTCTAACCGAAAAAGGTCGAGCGAATCGCTCGACCTTTTCTATAAAACGAATCAAGTCGTTCGAAGCGACTCGGTTCGTTTTTTACGTTGATTCCATACTTCTATAAACGTTGCGCCGTATCCATCAGCTGTGTCGAAGACGTCGCTATCTGCGTCGTCGCCCGCTTTAGCTCGGCAATCGACTCGACAATCTCATCGATATCCCCGGCGAGGCTACCCATCTG
Source organism: Exiguobacterium sp. s59 (assembly GCF_018617475.1). Lineage (NCBI taxonomy): Bacteria > Bacillati > Bacillota > Bacilli > Caryophanales > Exiguobacterium > Exiguobacterium sp. s59. The sequence goes on from NZ_JACSKG010000003.1 coordinate 209,740, forward strand.
TCCGTCCGCATGTTCAGAGTCCCCCGAGATTTGCAGGAAGGCGTCCGTCACTTGATTGATTCGCCCCATCGTCTGTTTCATCTCTTGCTCGGTTGAGAGGACACGGGTCGACGTCTCTTCCATTTGATTCGTGAGTCGCTTCACCAAGTCCTCGACTTCTTCCGCCGCTTGTTTGGACTGACTCGCAAGCGTCCGTACCTCGGAAGCGACGACCTGGAATCCTTTTCCTTGCTCCCCCGCTCGTGCAGCTTCGATGGCCGCGTTCAAACTGAGCAAGTTCGTCTGATTTGCGATTTGTTTCACTGAGTCCGCAATCGTCATAATTTCATTCATCAACTTTTCAAGTGCTTTGATTTCTTGAGCGGAATCCGAAAGGTCACGCGTAATCTCGTCGAGGCGGCCCGTCTCGGACAAGATGGCGTCTTTTCCACTTACCGAAGAATGAAGTACCGTCCTCAGCTTTGTCTGGGTGAGTGAACTCGAATGCTTCATATCATCTGCCCGCTCGTTCATCGATTGAAAGCTGGCCATGACTTCTTGAGAGAGCGCCGCTAAGTCTTCACTTGCCTGTTGGATTGTCTGACCAATCTCGTCTTTTACGAGTTGCATCTGGTCACGAACGACCTCGGCCTCATCATCAAACATTTCGAGCACGATCTGTTGCTCGAAATTAAAGATTTTAGAGACGGCCATCATCAACTTCATTTTTGATTCCGCATCAAGTCGTTCATCTTGGATGGATAAGACGAGCGTCTCAAATATTTTTTGAAACGCAGCCATATACCACTTCCCCTTTAGACCGATCAAGTAGTGACGTTTGGCGATGGCAAGACGTCTGTTAATATACGACTCATTCAATTTCCCTTCAAACATCTCCATGATGTGATTCGAGAGGGTGAGTTTCAGTTTGTCCGAGGACGAATGTTGCCGAATCAACTCTTTCATCTCATCAATTTTTTCGAGCTCCTCGTAAAATACATCCACTAAACGCGGCGTCAATTGACGTAGTTCATGTTGATACGCACGTAAATATGCGAGATCTTCACGTTCGAGGCGAATCAACTGACGTTGACGTTCTAACTCATCCGGTAAAGCGATCAACAGGTGCTCCATTTGTGACGAGATGTCTAAATGGATTGGTGTATTCCGTTTTCGAGCAAACATTGAACAGTCCTCCTCAATGAATGGATTCGTATAATTTTCAAAATATTATAAAAATAATGCAAGTTATGTTCAGTTTATCCCGATAGACAAAAGTTGTAAAATTGTTTTCAAAAGAATAGGTAAACAAAAAAACGAACCTTGCGCTCGCACGGTCCGCCTGTTGTCTTCATTGTATTATACTTGCTTCGCCTCAATCGCCGCGTATACTTTCCGCAACTGAACCACGCCCTCGTCAATCACTTCCCCGTCGAGCAAGACGAGCGGATAAAACCATTCGTCTTCTTTGAGCGCCTGGGCGAACTCATCTTCGCTCTGTTCGAAATCGATGTATTCGAACGAAAAGGATTTCTCCGGATACTTCCGTCCGAGCGCACTTTGCAACCATTCATACGTTTCGGTCGAGCTCGGTGCACCGACACAACTTGCACATTGAACTTCTGCCCCATATACCGTAATTTTCATCTTTATTCCCCCTCAAATCTATTATACAAAAATTCTTCGATTTCCCGATGATGAAACGCTCAGTGTAAATGATTGAGAAACACTCTCAAACTTGCTAGAATAAAGTAGAACGAGAAAGGGGTAGATACCATGGAAATGTTTGATCAAGTCCAAGAAGTGCTCGATAAATTGCGTCCGTTCTTGCTTCGTGACGGCGGAGACGTCGAACTCGTTGATGTCGAAGAAGGCATCGTCAAGCTCCGTTTGATGGGTGCTTGCGGCAGCTGCCCGTCTTCAACAATCACGTTAAAAGCCGGTATTGAGCGTGCGCTCATCGAAGAAGTACCAGGCATCGTCGAAGTAGAACAAGTATTCTAAGCAAAAAGGGAGACATTCGTCATCCCTTTTTTTCGTGCTTCCATTCATCTAAACTCTCGACCATATAGGTTGGGAGTTTTTCTTGTTCTTGGATAAACGCCGGTCCATGCACACCTGAGTTGACATGGAGCGTACGAATGCCACCATTGATCCCAAACAAAATATCCGTATGGTAGTTATCCCCGACCATGACGACATCCTCTTTATTTAGTCCAATCATGTCGAGTGCGATGTCGATCATGACCGGTTCCGGTTTTCCGATGAAGAAAGGATCCTTCTCCGTCGTCACGGTCAATACAGACGTGAGCGACCCGTTCCCCGGTAGAAATCCACGTTCAGTCGGAATCGCGATATCCCCATTTGTCGAGATGAATCGAGCTCCCGAACGGATGGCGATTGCGCCACGTGCCAACTTCTCATATGTGATGTGTCGGTCAAGGCCGATGACCACATAGTCCGCTTTCGGTTCGTCCGTGACATGAAAACCACGAGATTCTAACGCAAGACGAAGTCCATCTTCCCCAATCATATAGACAGTTGCCCCCGGAGACATCTTTTCAATATAAAAAGCCGTTGCCATCGCGCTCGTCAAAACGTTCTCCGCTTTCACGTTCGCCCCCATCGCAATCAACTTGTCAGCAATCTGCTGTTGCGTCATCGATGCGTTATTTGTAACGAACAAATATGGGACGCCTTTCGCTTCTAGTTCGTTGACGAAATCGACAGCTGCCTGTACGGGCTCCGTACCGGCATACATCGTACCGTCTAAATCAAACAAATATCCTTTAATCGGTTCCATCCAATCACTCGCTTTCAGGTAAGAATGCGGACACTGGTCCAAGCTCGACTTCTAAGTAGCGACGAACTTGTGCGGAAAATGCCGTGAAGTCTTGTTTCGACGTCTTCACCCATTCGTCAAACTTTGATGCGTCAGCGTGCACAAACTCACGAACGTAGTAGGCACGTAATCCAACGAGTGCTTTTGTCGCTTTCGCCGTCGTTTCATCGAGCACGCGCTCATCGAGTAAGATATCGACAATGTCTTCATAACTTCCAGGATCTCGCATAATGAACCCATCAATCATCGAGTTCCCAACATCGATGACTCCTTCCATAAGAAGGACGGCCATTCGCTGTTTCGCAAGATCTACCGTGAACGCATCCCCATTCAATTGATCGGTATGCGCTAACATCGTCTCCATCTGTTCCAGTGTCTGATTAATCTTCTCTCTATTCACAAAATACATGATAATCCCCCCTGCTGTTAATACTAATGCTTTTTCGGTCAGGAGAAAAGAATCTGTCCTATTTACATCATTTATAACATTGTGATACACTAATCAACGGATTTAAGCCGTAAAAAGTATAACACATTGAATAGAGATAACGTGGAGGGTACAACACTATGGAACGTGAATTAGCATTAGAAATCGTACGGGCAACAGAGGCAGCAGCACTCGCATCATCGAAATGGATCGGACGCGGCCAAAAGAACGAGGCCGATGATGCAGCTACGTCAGCGATGCGAGAAGTTCTTGGAACGGTCAATATGGACGCGACCGTTGTCATCGGAGAAGGTGAACTCGATGAGGCACCGATGCTCTACATCGGGGAAAAACTCGGAACGACATTCGGTCCGAAAGTTGACATCGCTGTCGATCCACTCGAAGGAACATCCATTGTCGCAAAAGGCCTTGGAGATGCGATGGTCGTCATCGCCGTTGCGGATGAAGGTGCCCTCCTCCACGCACCAGATATGTACATGGACAAGCTTGTCGTCGGTCCAAACTTAAAAGGGAAAGTCTCCCTCGACGAACCGCTCGAGTCAATCATTGAAAAAGCTGCGAAATATAATAACAAGCGCATCGAGGAAGTAACGGTCATCATGCAAGACCGTGACCGCCACGAACATCTTCGTCAAGCCGTCATGAATGTCGGCGCACGCGTCAAGCTATTCGAAGATGGCGATGTGTCTGCTGGAATCGCTGCTGCCGTCAAATCGAACCCGATTGATATTTTCATCAGTACAGGTGGAGCTCCTGAAGGAGTCATCACAGCTGCCGCTGTCAAAGCGCTTGGCGGAGACATGCAGGCTCGTCTACATCCGATGAACGAAGAGGAATCAGCTCGCGTCATCTCAATGGGAATTGAAGATCCACTCCAACTCCTCTCGCTCGACGACCTCGTCAAGAGCGATGACTGCATCTTCGCCGCGACGGGTGTCACGTCTGGTGAGTTGCTCGATGGTGTCAAGTTCTTGACGGATGATATCGTCGAGACGACGTCACTCGTCATGCGCTCGAAGACACGCACGATTCGTAAAGTCGTGGCTGAACATCACTTGTCATTGAAGCCATACTTACAAAAAACTGAAGTCAACGCCTAAAAAAACGCCTTGCTCAATGAAATGAGCGAGGCGTTTGTTTGATTAAAACCCTTGTTCCGTTCCGTGCACTGGCTCGTCCGAACCAACTTGATTGTCGCGAATCGAGTCATAGAACGTCGCATACGTTGTCGAGAAGTAAGGACCGATGAAGAAGAATCCAATTCCGAGCGTCAAAATCCCGACGAGGAACCATCCGAAGAACGACAAGAAGAGCATGAATGCTTCCATCTTATGCCCGTCCATGAGACGCCGCGATTCCGTAATCGACTCGAGTGCCGAAAGCTCAGGCTGATCGCGTAAGATATACGGCGTAAGCGAGTACGAGAATCCTTTGATGATTCCAGGTACGATGAGCAATAACGTCCACAATACAAGGAACACACCCATCACGAAAGACGTGATGACATGTTTCACATAACGTTTTTGGAACGGTTTGAACAATGTCGAGAGTGATGCGCCATTTCCGCGTGATACGTTAAGCGCGAGCCATGACCAACCGATGGCAAGTGGTGCAATCAAGATTTGAAGAATTGTCGACACGAAACTTAGCGTGGCGTCTGTCGAAGTGAACGCTTCCGGTGAGTTAGGATCCATTTCAGGAGCGAACCACTGTGGAATCCCGTTGACGATGACGAACAAAAGCGCCAATCCGGCCATGAGCCACCATTTTCCTTTCAATGCTTGTCGTGCATGTTGTTTCCATTCAGATCTCATTGTAACCCATCCTTTTTTATAGTCTTCACTTCAGTGTACGTGAAAAGTTTGCAACACGTTTCAAAAAAACATAAAAAAAGGGAAAGGATTTTTTCCTTTCCACTTACCGAATCATGACATTGCCTAAAAAGAACTGAGACATGGATAAAATCAATAAGAACACGCCGAGCGAAAACGCAAGGTGAGATGTAACTTTGAATACGCGGCTCCGTAAAAAAGAGTGCCCATATTCAAAGCGACGGACGATCAACACATGAATAAGTTCAAAAAGAATGACTGCCGCCGTAAAATAGAAGGTCATCATGATATGAAAGCCGAAAAAGAACATGGCCAGTATCCCTAGTCCAAGATTATGGATTCGATTATGGACGTCATCCCGATCCCCGACGGTCGTTTGTACATGTTGCATCCAATCACCTCACTCTAAAAACCAAAACTACGTAGCTATCCTTAATGACAATTTATCACATTTTTCCAACCCTTAAACTCTAAGTCATGACTTTTTACCTAAACGAAATATTTGGAAATTAACTGTAATAAAAAAGTGCTGATTGCTCAGCACTTTACGCGTTCGTCTCTTCAGCCTTGTTGAACTTCCGCTTCAACTTCAATTTCTGCTTCGTTCCACCAAAGACAGGACCACTCTCTTCTTCGTTAATGTCCGTCTCCTTCTTCAGAACGAAATAAGGACATCCGAAATTGCAATACTCGTATACATAGTCCATCACGTGATCAATCCGGTTCTCATACGTCGCTAACTTCGATTGCGGTTCATAGAACCCTTTCAAACGTAGCTGTCCGTGTCCCCAGTCCCCGACGATATAGTCGTATTTATCAAGCACGTCACTATATCGGGCGATAAACGCTTCTTCATCAAAGCCGTCGCGCTTCTCTTCTAAGACGGTATATCCGTGGTGATTCACTCGAATCATTGCTCCCACCTCCACTCTTGTATCATAGCATGTCCCGCTATGACGGCTCTATCCTTTTCGAATGACCTCATGACGAGCAACGATTGTCTCTCGCAGCACATCCCTTAATAATTCGGGCATGAAATATCGTTTCGGCTGGTCTGCTAAGTATGGAAGGAGCGGACCAAACGTCAACATATCGACCGTTGCGACACGATACGTCCGGTTCGGTTCAAGCTTTTCTCCCATGACATAGTATTGACCGTCCCGCTGTTCGATTTGATACAAACTTGGTTCACCAAGCACAGTGCCTCTGAATCCTAAGCCTCTGACGTGCATATTCGTGAACGTTTCCTCGTTTACGTCATGTAAGAAGCGTTCGAGCGTGTTACCGTCAAGTGTCAGGACACATGGATTGATTGGATGTGGACAGATCCGATGCAACATATTCAACGTAACGTTTCCTGGAGCGAGACCGTCTAAGACGACACCTGACGGGATGATCCCGACATCTGCCGCACACCAATCGACCATTCCTTCCACAAGCAATTCACCGAGCGGGGAATGCCCGAACCAATCGGATGCATACCCTTCCGTCTCTGCGATGGTGATATCGAGGAGACGTTCGGCTTCAGCCCCTTCTGAGCGCAGCAACGCCAGCGTATCTGTACTTTCGGCTTGATGGGATAATTCATGAAGTCGTGCTTCCTTCTCGACAACCTCGGCGCCGTCAAGTATCAGCGTCACTTCCCCGACATACTGTCCGTATTTCCCGGCTTGTGCGATCAGTACCCCGTTCGTCATGACGCCTTCATCTAAAACGTGATGCGTGTGGGCACCAAGGATGACGTCAATTTCAGGATACATGTCCGCCAATCGCTCATCCCCGAAGAAACCGAGGTGACTGAGTGCGATGATGACATCACAATGTGCCAACTGCTCCAACGCACGCTTTGTCGCTTCGTAAGGCGATTCGATTTGCCAACCAAGTTCCGGATACAACTCTTCATAAGGGGCTGTGACTCCAAATAAGCCGATTTTCAAACCATCTCGCTCGAGGACAAGCGTCTCCTCGACCCAATCTGGTCGTGAACCGTCCGCTTCATACACATTCCCAAGTAAAATCGGAAACGTCGCCTCCTCATATAATTCGGCTAACCAGTCGTGCGGGAACGTGATCCCTTCGTTGTTCCCGATGGTGACGGCCGTAGGTTGGAGTCGCTCGAGTAATCGAACGTTCAACTTTCCGCGTGTCACTTCTGTCGCGGGATGTGTACGATCAGCATGATCACCTAAGTCAAAATAAAGCGTATTGTCCGTACGATGTTCCTCTAAAAATGAAACAAGTTTCGGCCATTGGTCGAACTTTGAGTGAAGATCATTGTAGTGAAAAATAGTAAGTTTCGTCACGGCCATCCCTTCCTTCTAAAACAGACTGATTTGTCTAGGTGCAAGCTCGTATTCGAGCCCAAGAATGTCAATCAAACGTTTGGCGTTCGGAGCCGCATCTCCGTCCGAGTTGTTGTTAAAGTATACATACACGTCTTTCGCTTCACGGTCAATCTCCCGGAGCGAGGTAGCGAGTTCTTGAAGTTCTTCCTCACTATAGCGATACAGACAACGGACGTGTCGCCATTCCTGGCTGGTCATTCCCGGTTTTTTGAGCCATCCTGACGTATTGCGTCCATGCAATCGAACGACGGCTACCTCGGGGTGCGTCACGACCGGCACGAACGGGATGCTACTCTCTTTCGTCTGCGGCTCATCACAAATCGTGTTGATGAATCGTTGCTCCTTTAAAAATTGAAGCGTACGGTCTCGGAACGCTTCAGAGAACCAAGTCGGGTTACGAAACTCGATGGCAATCTCATAATCAGAGAGTTCGGCTCGAAGCGTTCGCAAATAGTCGAGATGCGGTTTTGATACATCGAACCAAGGAGGGAGCTGGACGAGCACGGCACGTAACTTCCCAGCCTGCTTTAATGGCTCGACAGAAACGCGATAACGCTCAAACAACTCAATAAGTGGTGTTTTCGGTTCACGATCATGTCCGCTCATTTCCCGGGAAACTTTGACGACAAATTGGAAATGGTCGGGCGTCTCAGCATCCCATTTTTCAAAGTTCTTTACAGGTTGTATCGCATAAAATGTTGAGTCGACTTCGACGGTCGGGAAATGTCCCGCGTACGTCGATAGTTTATGTTTTCGTTCCTCTGGGGTCGTATATAATAGATCATGGTCACCCCATCCAGTCACACCAACGTAGATCATAGCGTCCTCCTTTTATGACTCTGAAATGACGGTCGCTTTCCGTTTCGACCAGTTCCATGTGCCTGTATACGTAATGAGTAGTAAAACAAGACCCATGATGAACGGATAGCGCATATCGATATCAAATGCAATGCCAGCGAGTGTCGGTCCCAAAATGTTCCCGATGCTCATATAGGCGTTGTTCATCCCCATCGCGAGTCCCTGCTCGTTCCCGGCCAACTTTGAGACAAGCGTGTTCAATACCGGACGCAAAATAGACGTCGACAAGAAAATGACAAGTGTCACCGCAAAGAACAACATATACGTTCCTGCAAACAGTGATAATAAGAAACCAAACGCCGCGAGCGCGATGAAGGCGAGGACGACTTTGACCTCTCCCATCAGCTCAACGAGACGGTCTACCGCGAACAATTGGACGATGACGCTGACGACACCCGTCCCTGTCACCATGATGGCAATCTCTTGTGGTGTCGCGCTGAACATTTCACTGACATATAGTCCGAGCACCGACTCATATGCCATGAGCCCGAATGCCATAACCAAGTTGATCAGCAACACGAAGAAGTATGGTTTCCGTGTCGACATGACCAATTGAGTCGGTAATGATTCTTTTATTTTCGGTGCCACATAAGGAGCACGGTCCGGCTCTTTTAACAGAAGCACTGAGGAAATAACGGCGATGAAGGAGACGATTGCTGAGACGAGTAACGGTGTCTTTAACCCAAACTCGGCAAAAAATCCTCCAATCCCTGGTCCAACGACAATTCCTAGCGACATTGCCGCGGAAATATAACTATTCCCTCGCGCTCGCTGTTCGAGTGTCGTGATATCCGCGACATAGGCGAAGATGGCCGGAATCAATAATGCAGCCCCGACTCCACCAATCGCACGCGAGACGAGCAGGATCGTCAAGTTATCCGATAGATAGAAGACGCCCATCGAAATGGTAAATCCGATGAGGCCTAAAATAATCATCAATCGACGACCATACACGTCTGCCCATTTCCCGGCAATCGGTGACATGACGAGCTGAGCCCCCGCAAATACGGAAATCATCAGTCCTGCGGCGGTTCCCCCTTCGCCAATCATCTTTAAGTAATCCGGAATAATCGGGATGATAATCCCGAAGCCGGCGACGGCAATAAACATATTCAACATGAGAATCGCCAATTGATTTTTTTGTTTTGTTGTCAACGCATGTCACTCCCTTTTCATCCTTCCATTTTACTGTTTGAGCTCACATATGGGCAAACAATAAGACAGAAAAAAGCCCATCCTTGACCAAAGGATGGGCTCGACTTATGAGATGCGTGATTGAGCAAGTGATTCTTGTGACGTGCCCTTCGGAAGAAGGAGCGTGATCACATAGACGATCATCGTTGGAACTGCCCAAGCAAGACCAATTTCCGCCATCGGCAAGCTCGAGATCCAAGAAGTGACCGCTGACGGCTGGATGCCGTTCCACGTTTCAAACAACGAGAGAACGAGCGCCGTGTAGATGGTAGCCTTCATCGCCACACCAGGGTTGCGCTGAAGACGCTCTGTCACAGACACGAGCACGAGCGCGATCATGACCGGATAGAGAAGTGTGAGAAGTGGAACCGCGATCTGAATCAACGTTCCCAATCCGACGAGTGAGATTAAATAGCCGAACAATGTAGTCGCGATGACGACATGATGGTATTTGAGTGATTCAAACTGATTGCTGATGAAGCGTGAGAACTCTGAGATGAGTCCGACCGCTGTTGTCAAACAAGCGAGGAAGACCGCTAACCCGAGAGCGAGCATTCCGACTTGTCCGTAAGACGTCCCAGCGAACGCTTGGAGAAGGCTTGCGCCACTCGTTGTACCTTCTGCGACCGTCATATTCGCACCGATTGACCCGAGCGAGATGTAGACGAGCATCAAACAGGTAACCGCGAGCATTCCTGCAGAACGTAGGAGTGAAGACGCTTCTTTTTGGTCACTCAATCCATTGGCTTTCAACGTGACGAGGACGATTGCCCCAAAGACGAGGGCCCCGAATACATCCATCGTCAAATAACCTTGTTGGAAACCTTGTCCGAGTGCGCCGACCCATGTCTCAAATCCTTCAGCTGGAGCTCCTGGCTCTCCGAGTGGAGCGACAAGGTTCGTGATTCCAATCGCTGCGAGCAAGAACAAGAGAATTGGTGTGATGATTCGTCCGATCACTTCAATCAACTTTTGAGCACGGAGCGTCAAGAAGAACGTCAACCCGAAAAAGACGGTCGAACTCATCGCAAGTGTCAAAGTAGAAGGTGCATCGAGAAACGGGACAAGCCCCATCTCATAAGTGACAGCGGCCGTACGTGGGATTCCGAAGAATGGCCCGATGGCTACATACATCAATCCCGTCAAGACGAGCGCGAGACGTTTTGGAATGTAACGAGCAATTTGATCTGTCCCGCCGCCTACCCGAGCGACTGCGAACAAAGCAAGAAGCGGTAAACCGACACCCGTAATGACGAACCCGATCATCGCCGGTACGAGGTTTTCCCCCGCCAAGGCGCCGAGCTCTGGTGGGAACAGCAAGTTCCCGGCCCCAAAGAATAAAGCAAAAATCGTAAACGCTAACGGGAACAATGTCGATTTTTTCATACAACTACCTCCATACACTTGATATTCCGAACGAATTAACAAAAAAATAATAACTAAATTTTCTGACAATACATCGCTTGGTCTATTTCATTATACACACTTCAAATCTTTTGACCACCCCATCTCTAAAATTTGAGGTTTAATTTTTAGAAATGTAGATTTCACAAAAAATCTCCCTTCCATGTGAAGGAAGATGTAAGCGTTTAATAACGAATGTCGAACGATCGAAAAGCTTGATCCTCCGCTTCCGTCTCTTGGATTCGTTCGACGCCGACAAAGCGATTGCCATCTTTCAACGCCTGTTTGAAAGCATCAAACTCCTTATCGGTTCCTTCTGCATGCAGCTCGACTGTCCCGTCATTCAAGTTTCGTACCCACCCTTTGATTCCGTATTGTCGAGCGGTCTCTTGAGAAAAATAACGAAACCCAACGCCTTGGACACGTCCAGATACAATTAAATGTTTAGCGACTCTCATTCTATATTCCTCCTTTATTTTGCCAAAGATGTTTAGAGGTCCTTACTTTAGGAAACAGTATTTAAGTAAAATAATGGAATTGGAGTGGTTATATGAATGCAATTATCGATATCGTCACGAGTTTTTCGAATTGGCTTTGGGGCGTGCCGATCATCTCGTTACTCGTCTTGTCCGGTGTGTTTCTCACCATTAAACTTGGTTTCTTTCAGTTTCGCTATCCCATCTACATATTCAAGCAAACATTCGGCAGCATCTTTAAAAAGCCGAAAGGCGAAGGCGACATAAGCCCGAGACAGGCGTTAACATCAGCCCTCTCTTCAACAGTCGGGGCCGCGAACATCATCGGTGTACCTGCAGCGATCATGTTCGGGGGACCGGGTGCCATCTTCTGGATGTGGGTCATCGCCATCATCGGCATGGCCATCAAGTTCTCAGAGAGCGTGCTAGCCGTTCACTATCGTGAAAAGAATGATGCCGGTGAATTCGTCGGGGGACCTGTTTATTACATATCAAAAGGACTTCGTTGGAAATGGCTCGCGACTTGGTTCGCTTTTGCGCTCATGATCGAGCTCATACCGAGTATCATGGTGCAGGGGAACGCTGTCAGCTCCGCAGTACGTGAAACGTTCAACGGAAACACGCTCATCACCGGCATTCTCGTCGCCGGACTTGTCGGGATCATCGTCTTCGGTGGTCTGAAACGAATCGCGAAAGTGACGGAGATTGTCGTTCCAGGTATGGCGCTCGTCTACGTTGGAGCCGGACTCGTCATCGTGTTGATGAACTTGTCTGAAATTCCAAACGTGCTCAGTCTCATCTTCTCTTACGCGTTCGAGCCGATAGCCGCGTTCGGTGGTTTCGCCGGAGCTGCAGTCGCTGAGACGATTCGTTGGGGGTTTGCCCGCGGACTATACTCGAATGAAGCAGGTCTCGGGACGGCACCAATCGCTCACGCCGCTGCACAGACGGATCATCCGGTGCGCCAAGGGTTCTGGGCGGTCATCGGAATCGTAATCGATACGTTGATCATTTGTAGCACGACCGCATTCGTCGTCTTGTCTTCCGGTGTCTGGACGGCGGATGGGGCGATGGAAGACCCTGCGGCGTTGACGACGATCGCCTTCCGTGAATACTTTGGGTATACGGGAAGCTTACTCGTCACCATCTCGCTCATTTTCTTCGTACTCTCGACAATCATCGTCATCATCTTTTACGGCTCACGTCAGGCCGAGTACTTGTTCGGTTTGACGGCAGGGAAGATCATGAAGGCCGTTTATATTGTCTCGATTGTCATCGGTTCGATTGGAGGCGCCCAAATGATCTGGAACTTCCTCGACTTGATGCTCGCGATGATTCTCATCCCGAACATGATTGCCGTCTTACTACTCAGCGGTGAAGTGAAACGATTGACGACTGAGTTCTTCACCTCAGAGAAATATTATAAGAAAGATATCGCCGAAGAAGAGGCGTCTTAATCAACAATCCGACTGCTTGCGCAGTCGGATCTTTTTTTAGGATGCCGGTTCGACCTTCTCGATTCCCGCCTTGATGGCTTGTACCGAAGCATCAAATCTTTGTTGTTCTTCGTTCGTCAATTCGATTTCGATGATTTTGCGAATGCCGCTCCGGTCAATCAAGGCCGGTACGCCGATATGAACGTCACTTGCCCCGTACTCGCCGTCTAAATGAGCGCCAATCGTGACGACCGAGTTTTCATTTCGAACAATCGCTCGAATAATGCGAAGCAAGCCGACCCCAATCGCATAATAGGCGGCGTTCTTGTGCTCGATGATTTGGTAAGCGGCGTCACGCACATCAGCATAAATCGCTTCCAAGTCTTCGAACTGATATTTCTCATTCTCCGCCAATAGTTCTTCGATACTCTTCCCATAGATGCGGGCGTTGTTCCATGCGACAAATCCTGTATCCCCATGTTCCCCCATATAGTAAGCGTGGCAGTTCCGCGGCGATAGTTCGAAGTAGTCTCCGAGCTTGTAACGGAGTCGCGCCGTATCGAGGACAGTCCCTGAACCGATGACGCGTTCTTTCGGTAAGCCCGATGCTTTCCAAGCGACGTGGGCCATCACATCGACCGGGTTCGTGGCGACGACTAAGATGCCGTCAAACCCACTCTTCATCAAATCTTGTGTCACGGTGCGAACGACTTTCGCGTTTTGTTCGACGAGATCCATCCGTGTCTGGCCGAGTTTTTGCGCCGCACCTGCTGTGATGACGACGATGTCTGCATCTTTACAATCCGTGTAATCGCCTGCCCAAATCCGGACCGGTGTCGGGGCGAAGGAGATGCCGTGATTCAGGTCCATCGCCTCTCCTTCTGCCTTGGCGTGATTTGAGTCGATTAAGACGAGCTCTTCACAAAGGGCCGCCGTCGATAATTGATAGGCAAAGCTAACCCCGACCCAACCGGCACCGATCACGGCGATGCGGGTGATGTCTTTCGGGTCAATATCATCTTTATGCGGAATACGTGTCATATAAATCCTTCCTTTCTATGAATCATTCTCTTTTTAGCATACCCTACATACGGCATGGACATAACAAAAAAACGGACCCCTTTTTACAGGGAGTCCGTCATTCAGGCAATTATCCAATCGAACCTTCCATCTCGAACTTGATGAGACGGTTCATTTCGACCGCATATTCCATTGGCAATTCTTTTGTGAATGGCTCGATGAAGCCCATAACGATCATTTCTGTCGCTTCTTCTTCCGAGATCCCACGGCTCATGAGGTAGAAGAGTTGCTCTTCTGACACTTTTGAGACTTTCGCTTCGTGCTCGAGCGACACTTGGTCGTTCAAGATTTCGTTGTACGGAATTGTATCTGACGTCGACTCGTTGTCCATGATGAGCGTGTCACACTCGATGTTCGAGCGAGCACCCTTCGCCTTACGGCCGAAGTGGACGATTCCGCGGTACGATACTTTTCCGCCTTGTTTCGAAATCGATTTCGAGACGATTGACGACGACGTGTTCGGCGCGAGGTGAATCATTTTCGCTCCAGCGTCTTGGTGCTGTCCTTTACCAGCGAGGGCGATCGAGAGTGTCATCCCACGTGCGCCTTCCCCTTTCAAGATGACAGCCGGGTATTTCATCGTGAGTTTCGATCCGATGTTTCCATCGATCCACTCCATCGATCCACCCGCTTCACAGACTGCACGTTTCGTTACCAAGTTGTAGACGTTGTTCGCCCAGTTTTGGATTGTCGTGTAACGGCAGTATGCATCTTTGTTGACGAAGATCTCAACGACCGCTGAGTGAAGCGAGTTCGTTGTGTAAACCGGTGCTGTACATCCTTCGACGTAATGAACCGATGCGCCTTCGTCGACGATGATGAGCGTACGCTCGAACTGACCCATGTTTTCCGAGTTGATGCGGAAGTAGGCTTGAAGCGGTTGCTCGAGTTTCACGCCTTTTGGTACGTAGATGAACGAGCCACCCGACCAAACTGCTGAGTTGAGGGCCGCGAACTTGTTGTCCGTCGGCGGGATCAACTTCCCGAAGTACTCTTTGAAGATTTCTTCGTCTTCTTTGAGTGCAGTGTCTGTATCTTTGAAGATGACACCTTTTTCTTCGAAGTCTTCTTGCATGCTGTGGTAGACAACCTCAGACTCATACTGAGCCGAGACACCTGCCAAGTATTTTTGCTCTGCTTCTGGGATACCGAGCTTGTCAAACGTACGTTTGATTTCTTCTGGTACCTCGTCCCATGAGCGTTCTGTCTTCTCAGATGGTTTGACATAGTAAGTGATTTCGTCGAAATCAAGTGCCGAGAGGTCTCCGCCCCATGTCGGCATCGCCATCTTGTTAAAGTGATCCAACGACTTCAAACGGAAGTCGAGCATCCATTGTGGCTCTTCTTTCATGCGCGAGATCGTCTCTACGATTTCTGTCGTCAAGCCGCGGCCTGAACGGAAAATCGAAACGTCCCGATCATGGAAGCCGTATTTATAATCGCCAATTTCCGGCATGTTCTTTGCCATATCGGTCTCCTCCTTCTCCTTACGCGTCCTCGTCTACTCCTTTTTCAAGCGCCTTCCACGCGAGCGTGGCACACTTGATTCGAGCCGGGAATTTCGATACGCCTGAGAGCGCCTCGATATCACCGAGGTCAAACGTATCCGTGTCGTACTCTTTGCCTTGAACCATTTCAGAGAAGATGTTAGCGAGTTGAAGCGCCTCTTCCACTGTTTTCCCTTTGACGATCTGGGTCATCATCGATGCCGAGGCGAGACTGATCGAGCAGCCTTCCCCTTCAAACTTCGCATCTTTGACGATGTCGTCTTCGACTTGTAGTTGAAGACGAAGTGAGTCCCCACACGTCGGGTTGTTCAAGTCCACCGTCACGCCATCTTCGATGACGCCACGGTTTCTTGGGTTTTTATAGTGATCCATGATGACCTGGCGGTACAACATGTCGAGATTATTAAAACTCATAATTGAAATACTCCTTCGTTTGACGTAATCCCTCGATGAAACGGTCGACCTCTTCTTTTGTGTTGTACAAATAGAAGCTCGCCCGTGCCGTCGATGATTGCTTCAAAAGACGCATGAGTGGTTGTGCACAGTGGTGACCGGCACGAACCGCGATGCCTTGCATATCGAGAACGGTCGCAAGGTCGTGCGCATGCACGTCCTTCAAGTTGAACGTGACGAGACCGACGCGATCTTCAGGACCGTAAATCTCAATCCCTTCAATCGTTTTCATCTGCTCGATCGCGTAAGACGCGAGTTCACGTTCGTGTGCTTCGACGTTCTCCAGACCGATTTCTTCTAAGAAATCGATGGCTGCCGCAAGACCGACTGCTCCAGCGATAATCGGTGTACCCGCTTCGAAACGATACGGGATGTCTTTCCACGTCGATTCATACAAATCGACATAATCGATCATCTCGCCACCGAACTCGACCGGCTCCATGTTTTTGAGGAGTTGTTTCTTCCCGTATAAGACACCGATTCCAGTCGGTCCGAGCATCTTATGTCCAGAAAAGGCAAGGAAGTCACAGTCGAGTGCTTGGACGTCCAATTTTCGATGCGGTGCACTTTGTGCGGCATCGACGACCATGACGGCACCCAACTCATGCGCGAGTTGAGCGACTTCGGCAATCGGGTTAATCGTACCGAGCACGTTTGAGACGTGACTCATCGCGACGATTTTCGTACGATCCGATAACACCGCTTGAACCGCATCGAGTGTGACACGTCCGTCCGGCGTGAGCTCGACGTATCGAAGCGTCGCGCCTTTTCGCTTGGCGAGTTGTTGCCATGGGATTAAGTTCGCGTGGTGTTCCATCGGAGTGAGGACGATTTCGTCGCCTTCACCGACATTCGCATCTCCGTAGCTCGACGCAACCAAGTTGATGGCCGTCGTCGTTCCACGTGTGAAAATGATTTCTTCAGGAACCGCCGCATGGATGAAAGAGCGGACGCGTTCGCGTGCTCCCTCATACGCATCCGTCGCTTGCGTCCCGAGCGTATGGACGCCACGATGCACGTTCGAATGGTTGCGACGATAATAGTCCTCGATCGCCTCGATGACAGCGAGCGGCTTTTGTGAGCTCGCCGCGCTATCAAGATAAACGAGCGGGTGTCCATTGATTTCCTGATCTAAAATCGGAAACTGTTCACGAATCGAGGCGTTCAACATCTTAACGTACTTTCCCTTCGATGACTTCGCGGAGACGGTCTTTGACCGAATCGATTGCGAGTTCTTCGACGACAGGCGTCAAGAATCCGTGGATGATTAAACGCTCTGCCTCTTGGCGAGACAAACCACGGCTCATCAAGTAGTACAATTGAACATCATCGACACGACCGACCGATGCCGCGTGACCTGCCATAACGTCATCTTCATCGATAAGAAGAATCGGGTTGGCATCCCCACGTGCTTTTTCAGAGAGCATCAAGACGCGCTCTGTCTGAACACCGTTCGATTTTGACGCACCGTGGTGAATCATCGATGTCCCGCTGAAGATCGCAGTAGCTGCGTCTTTTTGGACACCGTGAATCAAGATGAACCCTTCAGATGCTTTTCCGAAGTGGTCGGTACGAATGTTGAAGTTTTGTTTTTGTGCACCGCGACCGATTGTCACAGCTTTTGTATCCGAATACGTGTTGTCTCCGACGAGGTGAGTCTTCGTCTCAACGACCGAGTTCCCGTCGTTCATGTGACCGAGCGCCCAATCAAGGCGACCGTTCGCATAGACGACACCGCGACGGTTCATGAACGTGAGTGCTGATTCAGCGAGCTGATCGACACCACCGAAGACGACTTTCGCGTTCTCTCCAGCGAATACTTCCGTCACGACGTTGACCGTGTGCGGTTCGTTCGTGCCAGAAAGGAAGTTTTCGATGTATGTCACTTCACTACCTTCGTCTGCGACGAGGATCGTGTGGTGATAGAGGGCGCCGTTCGCCTGTTCCATCGTGAAGATCGCTTGAAGCGGATCTTTCAATTGCGTGTTTTTCGGTACATAGATGAACGCACCACCGTTTGTGAGGGCAGCATTCAACGCCGAAAGACGCTCTTCATCGACACGTACGCCTTCCGTCATGAAGTATTTCTCAACGAGCTCTGGATGTTGCTCCATCGCTTCTTTGATTCCCATGAACAAGACGCCTTCTGGCATCGACAATTCGTTATAGACGACATGACCGTTGCGTTCAACGAGCACGTTTGTCCGGTGGTCTCCGAGAAGTGATTCAATGTCAGCCGTCAAACCATCTTTTGGTTCGAGATTGACATCACCCGCTGCGAAGTCCCATTTATCAATCTTAATCTTTTCAACTTTTGGCAAAGCAAGTGTCGGCGCAAGTTCTGCTGCCTCTTTACGACGGTTGACCATCCATGCTGGTCCGCCGAGCGCTTCTGCACGTGCCGACAACGCTTGTGCATCCAATTCAAATTGTACGGTCATCGTACAGCCTCCTTACGCTTCTGTGTCTACTGTCATTCCGAGTTCTTGCTTCACCCAGTCGTAACCTTCTGCTTCGAGTCGCTGTGCGAGCTCTTTGCCACCAGACATGACGATTTTACCGTCCATCATGATGTGTACGAAGTCTGGTTCGATATAGTTGAGGAGACGTTGGTAGTGCGTGATGATCAAGCAGCCAAACTCTTCTGAACGCATTTCGTTGACACCTTTTGCGACAACTTTGAGTGCATCGATATCAAGACCTGAGTCGATTTCATCCAAGATGGCGATGTTCGGTTGGATCATCATCATTTGAAGAATTTCGTTACGTTTCTTCTCACCACCTGAGAATCCTTCGTTTAAGTAACGGTGTGCCATTTCTGAAGGGATTTCGAGAAGTTCCATCTTCGCATCGAGTTCACGGATGAACTTCATGAGCGAGATTTCTTGACCTTCTTCACGACGGGAGTTGATTGCTGAACGCAAGAAGTCTGCGTTTGTAACACCGCTGATTTCAGCCGGGTACTGCATCGCAAGGAACATCCCTGCTTGTGCACGCTCGTCGACTTCCATCTCGAGGACATCTTCGCCGTTTAATTCGACGCTTCCCCCAGTGACCTCATAAAGTGGATGACCCATGAGTGCTGATGCGAGTGTTGATTTACCAGTCCCGTTTGGACCCATGATGGCATGAATTTCGCCACCTTTAATTTCTAGGTTAAGACCTTTAACAATCTCTTTTCCTTCGATTGAGACGCGGAGGTCATCAATTTTCATTTGTGGTACGTTAGACATTCGGATACCCCTTCCGTATTTTCTCGCCATAGTGAATGGCGTAGATTAGATATATTCTAATCTTAGACTAGTAATTTTTTTATTTCAAGCGACTCACCTTAGAATTTATTCTCAATAGAATGATAAAAGTTGAGAATGCTAATAGTAGGAAATCAAGACATTATCCGGCATTCTCCTCGACGAGTGCGAGAACGGCTTTCCGCTCTCGTACGGCGGCAGCGAAGAAGAAGGCACCACACCCCGTCAACACCGCCAAGCTTCCGAATACCGGAAGTGATGATTGGCCGAACGTATCGAGTAAAACGCCTCCGATAATCGGCCCAATCGTCTGACCGAGTGACGTCAACCCCATCGCCCCAAAATAAGTTCCCCGCAAATGTTCTGGCGCCAGTTCGTCCGTCAACACGTCCGTCATCGTGAACATCAACACCTCCCCGACCGTGAAAATGGCCATCGCGACAAAAAGAACCCACTCCACCGTCGCAAATCCGATGAGCAGAAGTCCGAACGACAATGTCGAGATTCCAAAAAAGAGTGATTTGATAGGAGAGACACGAATCCCGAAACGCATAATCGGATACTGGACGATGAGCACCGTGATGGCGTTCGTCGTCAATAAGTAAGCGAACAATCTTGAACCGTCTTCCAACCCATCGCTTAGCGCGATAAATTGAGGAAGCGTCGAATTGAACTGACTGTAACCGATAATCGCAAAGATCATCCCGATGATGACCGCACGAAACGTCCGGTCGTCTCCTAAAACGCGAAACGTCTCCGTCAAGCGCGGGCGTGCCTTGACCCCGTCCCCTTCTTCAAACGGATATTTGTAAAACAAGATCGAGATGATGATTCCATACACGATGTAGACAGCCGTCACGACGAAGAACGCGGTTTTCACACCGGTGAGTGATAAGACAACCGCCAAGAGTGGTCCGATGGCCGCGGCGATGTTGATCATGAAGTACCGGACGTTATAGACGATGACCCTCTGATCTGCCTGCGTCGTGTCACTAATGAGAGCACGTGAAGCCGGTTCTAAGAAAGATCGCGACATTCCCATCAACATGGATAGCATGTAAAACCAAAACAGTTCGGTCGCAAGCGCGAGGCCAGCGAACGTAACGGCATTGAGCACGATCCCGATCAGCATGAGCTGTTTTCGCCCATATCGGTCAGAGAGTGTCCCCCCAAAGAAGCTCATGAACAGACCCGAAAGTGCCGTCACGGCAAAAATCGTTCCAATCACACTCGCTGAAAACCCGAGTGTGGCCAAATAGATCGCAAAAAACGGCATGACAAAAAACGTTGCCAGTCGTGCAAAAAACGTCCCGAACAGGACGCCCCACGTCAGCGGATGAATCTGTGTGAGCTTCATCCAAATCCCCCCTTTTCTTTCATATATAGTGTACTTCTCTTCATGAAAGAACACTAGACAAAAAAAGACTCAGGAGAGTGTCCCCTGAGTCGAGATTGCTTATTGTTGTACCGGTACGACCGCACCTTTGTATTCGTCCAAGATCCACTGTTGTGTTTCTTCAGAAGTCAATACTTCGAGAAGTGCCTTGACGCGCTCATCTTCTTCGTCTCCTTCACGTGTGACGATCAAGTTGACGTATGGTGAGTCTTCGCCTTCGAGTGCGATGGCATCTTCAAGTGGGTTGAGACCTGCATCGATCGCGTAGTTCGTGTTGATGAGGACCGCATCGCCTTCTCCGTTGTTGTAAGCTGTCGGAAGAAGCGCTGCTTCAACGTCCGTCTTAAATTTCAAGTCTTTCGGGTTGTCGACGATGTCAGAGACTGTCGCATCGACTGTCTTGCCTTCAGCAAGTGTGATGAGACCTTCTGATTGGAGCATCGTGAGGATACGTCCGTGGTCAGCAACCGATGAACTCATGATGATTTCCGCACCTTCTGGAAGTTCGTCGAGCGATTTGTATTTTTGTGAGTAGACACCGATTGGCTCAATGTGGACACCACCCGCAGATGCGAATTTGTAGTCTTTGTTTTCAGCCATTTGCGACTCGAGGTATGGCTCGTGTTGGAAGTAGTTCGCATCGAGTTCCCCGCTTGCGAGCGTCTTGTTCGGAAGCACGTAGTCTTGGAACTTCTTGATTTCGAGTTTGTAACCTTTTGCTTCATATTCTTCTTGTACGTGCTCTAAAATCTCAGCGTGTGGTACGTTCGATGCACCGACAATCAATGTCTTTTCATCGCCAGACCCTGTGTCTGCCTCTTCCCCGCCGCAAGCCGCGAGAACTGTGAATGCTGATAATGCTGTCAATCCGAGTACTGTTTTCCAAGTTTTCATAATGAATCCCTCCAAATGGTATATGTGTGATTAAGCTGAACGTTTATCAATTTTTGTGACGAGTCGGTCACCGATGAATTGGATGACGAACACGATGATCAAGATGAGCACCGTCGCTACGAACGTGACGTCGTTTTGTGAGCGCTGGAACCCTTCCAAGAAGGCCAAGTTCCCGAGTCCGCCGCCCCCGACGACCCCTGCCATCGCCGTATAACCGACGATGGCAACGATGGTCACCGTGAGTCCTGATACGATTGCCGGAAGAGCTTCCGGAATCAAGACTTTATAAATGATTTGCCATTTCGTTGCTCCCATCGATTCGGCCGCCTCGATGACACCACGGTCGACTTCACGAAGCGCAAGTTCGACCATTCGGGCGTAGAACGGTGCCGCTCCGATGATGAGCGCCGGAAGCGCCGCCGTCGAACCAAGCATCGTACCGAGTAGGAACAACGTGAACGGGATGAGTAAGATGATCAAGATGATGAACGGGATCGAACGGAACACGTTGACGATCGCGCTGACAAAGACGTAAATCGGACGATTCTTCAATAATAGCGATTCGTTTGTAATATAGAGAATCAAACCTAAAGCGAGTCCGATCACAAACGTTGCGACACCTGCGACGAGCGTCATGTATAACGTCTCCCAAGTCTGTTCCATCATGATTTGCCAGTCTACGTTAGGAAACATCGCTTTCCACCTCCACTTCTACAGATTGCGAACGAATCGACGCGATGGCGCGGTCGATTTCTCTTGCTTCCCCAATCAATTGGATGAATAGCGTGCCGAGCGCACCGACTTGTGACTGGGTCACATTCCCGCCGATGATGTTGAATCCGATATCGTGTGTTTTAAGGACGTCAGACAAAATCGGTTGTTCCGCCGTCTCATTCAAGAATTTCAATTTGACGATTTGACCACTTGGGTATCGTGCTTTCAAGTGTTCGAACGTGAGCGACAGATCGTCGACCGCTCCGATTTGTTTCACGAATTCTTTCGTGATCGGTTGTTCCGGATGTTGGAACACGTCGGAGACTTGACCCGTCTCGACGACTTTCCCCGCTTCCATCACGGCGACACGATGACAAATCTTTTGGATGACGTGCATCTCATGCGTGATGAGGACGATCGTCAAGCCGAGTTTCTTATTGATGCTGACGAGCAGTTCGAGAATCGAATCCGTCGTCTTCGGGTCGAGCGCACTCGTCGCTTCGTCACAGAGGAGCACCTCTGGATTCGTAGCGAGCGCGCGGGCAATCCCGACTCGCTGTTTTTGACCGCCCGATAATTGTGATGGGTAGCTGTCTTCACGACCAGCCAATCCAACGAGCTCAACGAGTTCTTGGACCCGACGTTTCCTCTCACTTGCCGGAACCCCAATCAATTCGAGTGGGAAGCTAATGTTTTCTGCGACCGTGCGCGACCACAGAAGGTTAAAGTGCTGGAAGACCATCGAGACGTTTTTGCGAACCCCTCGTAATTCTTTCGGGCTGAGCTTCGTGAGCTCACTCCCGGCGACCTCGATTTCACCGCTAGACGGTGACTCGAGACGGTTGAGTAATCGGATGAGCGTCGACTTCCCCGCCCCCGAATATCCGATTATTCCAAAAATTTCACCGCGATCAATCGTTAGTGACACATCATCGACCGCCTGGACACGACCATTCTTCGTATCGAACCATTTGGCGACGTTTCGTAATTGAATCAATTCTTTTCCCTCCTGACAACAAAAAAAGCGCGCACGTTTGAGCAAACGTGCGCACTTTATCGTACGGACAACGATTGCTCTCATCTCTCAAGGTTTCTCACCTTGCTGGAATTAGCACCATTTCGGATTGCTCCGCGGTTGCTGGGCGTCATAGGGCCAGTCCCTCAGCCTCTCTTGATAAGAGTGTTGTGTATTCGATTAGCTTTATCATAGCGACAGCTTTTTCTGCTGTCAAATCCTTTTTTCAAAAAAATTAAAAAAGGTGCCGTCCGAGGACGACACAGAACGTAGCACCTTGAGTCACGGAAGGACAGCCCATAGATGAAAATCTTTTGCCCGTTCAAGATTTCCACCCTTATATGGGGGAGATTCACCAATCATCACTCGATCTTGACTTGGACCGTGCGATTATACGGAACGTCTTTCTTCGCTTGATTTTTTTGGGGGACAATCGAAGGGAAGACTGACGTGTATTCGTATAAAGTGTAGCAGCGGCTTCATCAAAACGTCTTGATGTCGGGAATATCGCGTCCTATTTTGTGTTCAAGTAAGATGTTGTAATGAATATACCATTCGTGAACTTTCTGTGTCAACTGATTATTTAAAATTTTCAGATTATTCTAATGTTCCTCTCTCACTTCACGAAAGAGAGGACATGCTGGACGTTTTGAAAAGCATAGAGACGATCCCGAACCTCGCCATTTTCAAGCTTTAATAGGGCCGGGACACTCATCACTTGATAGGCCTCAAGCTCTTTTGGAATATAGTTCGCGTCTCGCTTTTCAATCTGAATTTCAGGGTCAACCGCCTCGACGACCGTTAACATTTTCTCTGCGATAGCGCATGTACCACACATCGGCGCGTATATATATAAGAATCCGTCTGTAATCATTATTCTCACCTCTCTTGCCATTATAATGGTCGATTGATTCTCGTTCAAAAATCGTGCTCTCTTGAAATTTCAGAATTTTTCAATGATTCTCTTGACTCTTCTGTCGGATAGGAATAATATGGGTTCTAACTTTATCGCTTTTGTACATAACAGCAAAAAAGAAGGACAGGTGAATGAATGATGACGGAACAGGCAACAAGTACGACAAAGCAATTCACGATGAACGTCTTAAACGGTCTCAGCATGGCGATTCTGATCGCCCTCATCCCGAGCGCACTGCTCGGTGAACTCACGAAAGCCATACTCCCTTATTTTCCGTCTCTTCAATTCATATTGGATGCGACGACGATTGCGATGCGGCTTCTCCCAGCCATTATCGGTCTGGCCGTTGCGATGCAGTTCGGACGATCGATTCTAGAGGCAGGAACGATTGCCATCGCGACGTATGTCGGCAGTGGTGCCGTTCGAATTAACGAGGGTGCGTTTGTGATGGCAGGCATCGGTGACGTGATCACAGCCGGCGTGACCGCTGCGATTGCCACCCTTCTCGTCATGAAGCTCGCTCCCCACTTGAAGACGTATACGGTCATCGTTATGCCGATGACAGTCATTGTCGTCGCTGGTGGGATTGGTTCCTTCTTGTTGACGTATATCTCACAGATTACGACATACATCGGATACCTCATCATGACGATGACAGATCTTCAACCCGTTCTCATGGGTATCTTGATTGCGATGGCGTTCTCGCTCATCATCGTCTCGCCGATTTCGACCGTTGGGATTGCGACCGCGATTAGCCTATCCGGCGTTGCGGCCGGTGCGGCAAACCTCGGCGTCGTTGCCGCCGGATTCGGTCTCGCCATCGCGGGTTGGCAGGCGAACGCGACCGGTACATCGATTGCACACTTCCTTGGGTCACCGAAAATTCAAATGGCAAACTTCGTCCGACGTCCCATTATGATGCTTCCGATTTTGGCGAATGCGGCCATTCTCGGCGCCCTCGCCGGTATGTTAAGAATCGAAGGGACTCCGATTAGCGCCGGATTCGGTGTATCTGGACTCATCGGACCGGTGAACGCGCTACACCTCATGCCGGGCGGATTCGCCTTGTTCAATGTTCTTCTCGTCATCGTCTTGTTCGGTCTCATCCCGGTCGGACTCGGGATTTTCTTCTACCGTGTGTTCGAACGGGCGACACTCGTCAAATCCGATCATTATCGTCTCGATTTCGAGTAAGACGTAAAAAAGCCGGCTTCTCCAATTCGGAGAGGCCGGTTTTACTTATCCTTGAATCATCGCTTCGTATTCTTCAGCTGTCATGAGCTTGTCGAGGTCCGACTCTTCCGTCAACTCGACTTCGACCATCCATGCGTTTTCAAACGGTGACTCGTTGACGAGTTCTGGAGAATCCGCGAGGTCCTCGTTCACTGCTGTGATGCGTCCTGATACCGGCGCATACAACTCAGAGACCGTCTTCACTGATTCGACTGAACCGAATGGCTCGTCGAGCAAAATCGTACCGTCGACTTCTGGGAGTTCCACAAACACGATATCCCCTAGTTCGCTCTGTGCGAAATCCGTGATGCCGATGCGGGCTTTCGTTCCGTTTACTTCCACCCATTCATGTTCTTTTGAATAACGTAAATTTGCTGGTACTTTGCTCATCCTAACTTCCCCCTCAAATAAATTAGACTCACATCTGTATTATAGCACTTAGCCCCAAACGTCCGTAAAGGACTTTTCTGAAAATCCGACCGTCGTTTTTTCACCATTTGTGACGATTGGTCGCTTCAAAAGCATACCATTACTCGCCAACAGCTCGAGTTGTTCGTCTTCTGATAGATTTGGAAGCTGATCTTTGATGCCTTCATTCCGATACACTTGCCCGCTCGTATTGAAGAACTTTTTGAGTGGTAAATCCGATTGTTTCCACAACTCGGCGAGCTGTTCTTTCGTCGGTGTCGATTCGACGATATGGACGTATGTATAATCGACGCCTTGCGCTTTCAACCATTTTTCTGCTTTTTTACACGTGCTGCATGGTGGATAGCCATATAGTGTCACCATCTGTTCATCACCTCTCTCATCAATGTAGCATATTCTGAGAAATCAATTCACGTCTCAAGCAACCGTTCGATTTCTCGTTTCATCGTCGTGTTGACCATATGTCGCTCTTCGATAAAACGTAAGATGATCGCCGCCGCGACACCTGACTTGCCATATCCTAATACCCCGCCCATCAAGAAAGAAATCATTTGTGGATGTCTCGACTCGACCCGACGTGTCGGGTTGAACGGGTCCCCTTGTCCACCGAGCGCCTTCAGAACGTTCTGAACGGCCGCGACTTGGACGAGTTCGAATCCGGCGAGCGTCTCTCCTCGGCGTTCACGTAGCAACCCGACATATAGGTTCGTCAACGCTTCTTCATAGTAATAAGCCGTCTCTTCACGCGCGATCTCGAGATGCGGTGTCGCGAATACATCGAGTGCTTCGTCCCGTCGCCAGACGATCCGTCCTGGCGTGTAGGCGATCGTTGCGAGTTCATGTACTTCGAAGACGGCGAACTCACCGTAAATGCCATCGTGATACATAATCTTATGCCCGTCTTTCGTGTTTTGGAACTGATAATGAAGCGGCTCGACTTCGAGCCAGTCGAGTCGGTCGATAAAGCGTGCCTTATGCCCGTCCTCGACAATCAAAAAGAAATCGAGGTCCGAGTAATCATCCAACCGCTCCGTCTCTTGTCCGATCGAACCTAATGCCAGCAGCATAAGCGTTCCTTCGTGTGCAGCGACCGATTCCCCGATTCGTTCCATCCGTTCAAGCAAGATCTCTCGTTTTTTCATCGTCTCTCCCCCTCGTTTCTATTGTACGTGGCGGAGAGACCAAAAAGAAAGGGTCGACCGCGTCCGGTCCACCCTTTCTGTCGATTGGATTAAACGATAAACTTGTTCGCTTTGATGAGGCTCGCAGCGACTTCGCGCTTCGTTCCGATCACATTGATCGGCTGGTAGCGGCTGAACTTCTTCATTGCCGAGAGAAGCATACGCTGCTCGTCACCAGACGCCGCTGCGTACAACACTTCTTTCGCCATGAGTTCGACTTGTTTAAATACTTGTTCCGCAAAGATTTCCGTGTAGCGGACTTTGAGCGTGTTCTTCTCTTCGCCTGTGCGTGCAATCGCTTTGTCCGTACGAGCGATCGCTGCTTCAAGCGCATAGATGGCACTGATCATGTCTGCGATCTTCGCCAAGATTTCTTGTTCGTTTTGAAGGTTTTGTTGATACTTCTGAACCGCTGTACCTGCGACCATCAAGTTGATTTTCTTCATGTTTGAAAGGAGCATCTTCTCGCGTGCGAGCGGTGAGCCGTCCAATTCTTGCGGCATGTAGCTCATGAGCTCTTTTTGAAGTTTTTGTGCTTCTGCGAGGAGCGGTAATTCCCCTTTCATCGCTTTCTTGAGAAGCGTACCAGGAACGATCAAACGGTTGATCTCGTTCGTTCCTTCGAAGATGCGGTTAATGCGTGAGTCACGGTAGAGGTTTTCGACTTCATACTCTGCCATGAATCCGTATCCACCATGAATTTGAACGGCTTCGTCGACGACGTAGTCGAACGTTTCAGATGCGAATACTTTGTTGAGTGAACATTCAATCGCATATTCCGCGATGGCTTGCGCAACTTTCGATCCGTCGCGCATGTTCTCGTCACCGAGTGCGTCAAGGCTGTCCTGGAACAAGCCGCCCGTACGATACACTGAACTTTCCATCGCATAGATGTTTGCTGCCATCGTCGCCAATTTCTCTTGGATGAGTGGGAATTGGCTGATTGGTGTCTTGAACTGTTTGCGCTCGTTCGCGTATTGAACCGAGAGGTCGAACGCGCGTTTTGATGAACCGACCGCTCCGACTGCGAGTTTGTAACGACCGACGTTCAAGATGTTGAAGGCGATGACGTGACCTTTTCCGACTTCACCGAGGAGGTTGTCGACCGGTACTTCAACGTCCTCAAGGATGAGCGTACGTGTCGACGATCCCTTGATTCCCATCTTCTGCTCTTCTGCGCCTGTTGAGACTCCTTTGAAGTCACGCTCGACGATGAAGGCACTGAACTTGTCGCCGTCGATTTTTGCGTAGACGACGAAGACGTTCGCAAAACCAGCGTTTGTGATCCATTGCTTCTCACCGTTCAAGACGTAGTGTGTTCCTGCTTCGTTCAAGACAGCCGTCGTTTTCGCACCGAGAGCGTCAGACCCTGAGCCTGGCTCCGTGAGCGCGTAAGCTGCGATCCATTCCCCTGTCGCGAGTTTCGGCAAGTACTTGTGTTTTTGCTCTTCTGATCCGAAGAAGACGATCGGGAGTGTCCCGATTCCAACGTGTGCGCCGTAGCTGAGTGCGAACGAACGAGCTTTTGCGAAGCGCTCCGTGATGATCGAAGATGAGATTTTATCGAGTTGGTAACCACCGTACTCTTCTGGAACGTCTGCTCCGAGGAGGCCGAGTTCGCCTGCTTCTTTCAACAATTCGACTGAAAGGTCGAACTCGTGCTTCTCGATACGCTCGAGGACTGGCATGACGCGATCATCGACGAATCCTGCTGTCGTGTCACCAATCATTTTATGCTCATCTGAGAAATCCTCTGGTGTGAAGAGACGCGATGCGTCGAGTTCGTCAATAACAAAGCTACCGCCTTTAATCAATTCATGTTCTGTACGTTCCATATCCGATTCCCCCTTAAAGTAATTCGAAGACACCAGCCGCGCCCATTCCGCCGCCGATACACATCGTGACAACCCCATACTTCTCATTGCGTCGTTTCATCTCGTGCAAGATGGAGACAGAAAGTTTGGCTCCTGTACATCCAAGTGGGTGACCGAGGGCGATGGCGCCGCCGTTCACGTTTACTTTCGAAGGATCGATTCCGAGTTCACGGATGACACCGAGTGACTGACTCGCGAACGCCTCGTTCAACTCGAACAATCCGACGTCTTCTAATTTTACGCCAGCCATTTCGAGTGCTTTCGGAATCGCGACGACTGGACCGATTCCCATCACTTCTGGACGGACACCGCCGACAGCGAACGAGAGGAACTTGGCCATCGGTTGTAACCCTTGACGTTCTGCTTCTTCACGGTCCATGACGAGAACAGCTGCTGCCCCGTCTGACACTTGTGAAGCGTTACCCGCTGTGACCGAACCTTTGATTTTGAAAGCCGGGCGAAGTTTACCGAGCGCTTCGATTGTCGAATCGGCACGGACACCTTCGTCATGCTTCACGACTTTCTCCACTTCAGCGACTTTTCCGTCTTCACCGAGTACGTGCTCGATGACTGTGACAGGTACGATTTCTTCCTGGAACTTGCCACCTGCGATGGCTGCCGCTGCTTTTTGATGACTGTTGATCGCGAACGCATCTTGGTCTTCACGCGAGATGTTATATTCGGCTGCGACACGCTCTGCCGTATGACCCATGCTCATGTAGTACTCTGGTGCCGTCTCCATGATGTGTGGGTTTGGACGGATGACGTGACCACCCATCGGTACTTGGCTCATCGACTCCATACCGCCGGCGATGATTGCCGTCGCTTGACCGATCATGATTTTTGCCGCCGCATCCGCAATGGCTTGAAGGCCTGACGAGCAGTAGCGGTTGATCGTAATCGCTGGAACTTCGTGCGACAGTCCCCCCCGGACCGCCGCATAGCGAGCGATGTTCATCCCTTGTTCCGCTTCTGGCATCGCACAACCCATGATGACGTCATCAATCGGGCCTTTATATCCTGAACGCTCAAGCGTTGCCTTGATGGCATATCCCGCGAGCTCGTCCGAACGAACGTTACGGAACGATCCGCGTTTTGCTTTTCCGACCGGCGTCCGTGCGCCGGCTACGATGACTGCTTCCCTCATCTGTTATGTCCCCCTTTATCAGTTCCGTAGTGGTTTACCTTTCACGAGCATATGTTGCATCCGTTGTTGTGACTTCGGCTCCCCGATGAGGCTCAAGAAGGCTTCACGCTCGATGTCGAGGAGGTACTGTTCGTCGACGAGCGTACCGTATGCCAAGTCGCCACCACTGATGACATGTGCGAGTTTCTTCGCAATCTTCAAATCATGCTCTGAAATATAACCGCCGTAGAACATTTCATACGCCGCGAGTTCGAGCGTCGCTTTACCCGTTTGACCAACGACCGGTAACTTCTCACGAACCGGTGCCGTGTAACCATCAGCAAGTTCGAGTACCGTTTGTTTCGCATCGAACGTCAAGTGATCACGGTTCATCGAGATGCCGTCGACCGCACGATGGTAACCGAGCGCCTTCGCATCAAATGCCGACTTCGATACTTTCGCCATCGCGATGTTCTCAAACGTCTGTTGCGCAGCCTTCTCGATGTTTTGCATCGATTTCGGCGTCTGTTCGAGGAGACGACGATACGTGTTGACGTTTCCGCCCCCACCTGGGATGAGACCGACACCGACTTCGACGAGACCCATATACGTCTCAAGCGCAGCTTGCATACGTGCTGCCGGTAAGCTGATTTCCGTTCCGCCACCGAGTGTCATACCGTATGGTGCGGCAACGACCGGACGACCCGAATAACGAATCTTTTGAACGACTTGTTGGAACTTGTTGATGATCCAATCGAGTTCGTACCAGTTCTCGTCTTCTGCTTCCATGAGCATCATCGCAAGGTTCGCGCCGACACAGAAGTTCTTGCCATCATTCGCGAGGACCATTCCTTTGAAGTCTTGCTCGACACGGTCGATCGACTGTTCGATCATCTGCATGATGTCGACACCGATTGCGTTGTTTGGTGACGTGAATTCGAGTGCGACGACGTCATCGCCGATATCGACGAGGCGTGCGCCACCGTTCTCTAAGATAATGCCGTTAGATTTTGCGAGTGGCTTGAGTTTCAATTCTTTCGGGTTGACGGTCTTCTCGACATACGCCTTCGACGCTTTATCGTAATACTGGTCTCCCTTGTAGAATGACGTGTTGCCTGCAGCAAGCATCTCATCGATCCATGCCGGGACTTCGTAACCTTCTGCTTTCATACGTTCGACTGATTTTTCAACACCGAGGGCATCCCACATCTCAAACGGTCCGAATTTCCAACCGAAGCCCCACTTCATCGCATCGTCAATCGCAACGATCGTGTCTGCGATTTCACCCGTGAGACGCGCCGAGTAAGCGAGCGTCTTCGCCGTAATCGGCCAGAGCAATTGTCCGATGCGACCTTTGTTCAAGATGGCACCTTTCAACTTCGCCTTCGAACCAGGAAGTGACTTGATTTGATCGAGTTCAGGACCTGTAATCGCTTTCAATTGTTCGTATTCGAACGTTTGAAGATTCAATTCCTGAATGACCTTTCCTTCTTTCTTATAGAAGCCTTGACCGGCCTTCTGCCCGATCCAGCCTTTTTCGACGAGTTGCTTCATTTCTGAAGGGACGTCGAACGTGTCCTTTTCTTCCCCTGCTTCGAGCGTCTCGTAGACGTTACCCGCCACGTGAACGAATGTGTCGATTCCGACGACATCGAGTGTGCGGAACGTCGCTGATTTTGGACGACCGATGAGCGGACCTGTAATCGAATCCATCTCTCCGATTGACGCGTTTTGTTTGAGCATCTCTTCGAACGTGACGAGGAGCCCGTATGTCCCGATACGGTTACCGATGAAGTTTGGCGTATCTTTGGCTTCGACGACACCTTTGCCGAGACGGTCTTCCGCGAAGCGTGACATGAAGTCGATGACCGGACGAGCCGTCTTCTCCGTCGGGATGAGTTCGAGCAACTTCAAGTAGCGCGGTGGGTTGAAGAAGTGCGTCCCGAGGAAGCGTGATTTCAAGCCTTCTGGAAGGGCACTTGCCATCGCTTCGATCGAGATCCCTGACGTGTTCGAGCTGAGAATCGCATCTTCACGGATGTAAGGTGCGATCTTCTCGAAGAGCTGTTGTTTCACGTCGAGACGTTCGACAACGACTTCAATCACCCAGTCTGCTTCTTTCAAACGCTCCAAATCATCTTCTAAATTTCCGACTTCGATGAAGTTGAGATGGTCTGCTGTCGCGAGTGGTGCTGGATTTTGTTTCAATAACTTTTGACGGTTTTCTGAGGCGATGCGATTACGTACTTCAGGTGACTCGAGCGTCAACCCTTTCGCTTCCTCTTTTGCTGTCAATTCACGTGGTACGATGTCGAGCATGAGCGAACGAATCCCCGCGTTCGCCAAGTGAGCCGCAATCCCCGCCCCCATTACTCCTGAACCGATGACGACCGCAAAACGAATTGAGTTCGTCAAACGGAGGTCGGTTGATTGTTCGATGTGACTCGTCATAGTGTTCCCCCCTAAAATGAGAATGAATAGTGATTCATTTCACGCGTAAAAAAAATCGCAATCACCATCGTGTTTACTCTTCTATCATAAATGAATGAACATTCATTCGCAAGCGTTCATTTTTCAATTTCATTCCATTTTTTAATTGAACGATTAGTTTTCAATCGGTGTGGTATAGACAAAAAGAGTCAAATTTAGAAAGGGGAATGTATACATGCGCGATAATCGTTTAAACACCGCCGGCAGCCGAGAGGATTTTGAATCGTTCAAAAAGAACGCCCAAGAACAGGCCCATCAACCGGGAATCGATTCGAAGATGGAGCCTTTCCCAATCTATGAACGAGAGGACTATAAAGGAAGTGACAAGTTAAAAGACAAGGTGGCAATCATCACCGGTGGGGATTCCGGGATTGGAAAATCGGTCGCTATCTTTTTCGCCCATGAAGGCGCGAACTCGGTCATCGTCTATAAAGATCAAAACGAGCTCGAGGACGCGGAAGCGACGAAAGAACGGATTGAAGACTTGGGGCAAGCCTGCCTCTTGCTTCAAGGAGACCTCGGGGAATCTTCTTTCTGCCAACGAATCGTCGAAGAAACGCTCGAGACGTTCGGTCATATCGACATCCTCGTCAACAATGCCGCCGAGCAGCATCCGCAGGAATCACTCCTCGACATCTCGGACGAACAACTCGAGAAGACGTTCCGCACGAACATCTTCAGCATGTTCTACTTAACGAAAGCCGCGCTCCCTTATTTAAAAGAAGGAGCCAGCATCATCAATACAACCTCGATCACGGCATATGAAGGAAACGATCAGCTCATTGACTATGCGTCGACGAAAGGCGCGATCACCGCGTTCACCCGCTCGCTCGCCAAAAACTTGGCGGATAAAAAAATTCGCGTCAACGGGGTCGCACCAGGACCGATTTGGACACCGCTCATCCCGTCGACGTTCGACGCGGAAAAGGTCAAATCGTTCGGTGACTCTTCCGGTATGAAACGACCGGGGCAACCGGCCGAACTCGCACCAGCATACGTCTATCTCGCAAGCGATGACTCGACATACGTCAGCGGTCAAGTCATTCATGTCAACGGTGGGACAGTGATTAATGGATAATAGGTGAGACTCAGCGATGGCTGGGTCTTTTTTTGTTAATCCCTTTCGTTTTCTTATCAATCCTACCTATGTTTTAATTAAGGAAGAGATTACCACTTTTTATAGAATGGAGGAAACGTATTGACCACTCAGTATCATTTGACGGAACATGATTTTTTCGCTCTTCAAAAAAATTCCCTTCACCAATTAACAATGCATAAAAAAGGACGCATTGCCTTTACTGTTGTCGCAGAAATACTCGCCATTTTTTATGGGATTGTATTATTAGTTAATGTACTTCCTCAACAAAATGCGTTATATCCACTTGTCGGAAGTTTGATCATCGGGTTGTTGCTTTTACCATTCATCACGAAACTCTATCAAAAAATCGTTCTCCGACAAACTCGGTCAATTATAAAAACGAAGACGAAGTGGCCAAGAAAAGTCACCTTACACTTGAGTGAAAGCGGTATTGAATTTCATTCAACCCACCATAACGTAACCAAACGCATACACGTGGCATGGGAAGCGATCCAAAACATGAGTGAAGATGAAACAAACCGCTATTTATATTTCCAAACAAATGAAGTGTTTATCATCCCAAAGCGGAATCACGGAATCAGTGAAATCGACCAAACTGACATCAATCGCTGGTTACAAAACCATCTACATATCAAAAACTAATCAGATCAATATACTGACCGACAAATAAGTTTGAAAGGAGTGAACGAATTGACGTTCACGTATCAAATGACAGTAGAAGATGCCATATCTTTTCAAAGAGAATTGATCCATCACACTGCAGAACATGAACGAAGACGTAAAGCATGGATGAAATATATGCGCGCCATTCTGATTGCCATTGGGTATGTAGGGACACTCTTTTTCCCGTACCGACCCGAGTCGACCGCATCACATGTATTTATTGCCGTCATCGTCGGATTCTTGTTCGCGCTCTTGCTGACGCCACTTTTAAATGATTTGTACGCACCATATATGTTGCGACTAAATCGTCGTTTCCTGCAAAAGAGTCAGACTTGGCCAAAAGAAACCACTCTTCAATTTTATGAGACTCACGTCGAAGTCCATTCTGTTAGTACAAACATTCATCGAACGACTCAAGTTCCTTGGGAATCCATCAAAAAAGTGAACGAAGACGAGACATATCGCTTCTTGTATTATGAAGAAGATGAGGCACTGATCATCCCAAAAGCAAAACAAGGAATTAGTGAAGCTGAACAGCTTGAAATCAATCGGACACTCGAAAAATATTTGTCTACCTCACCAAATGTATGACTTCGGTTAAGGAGGACGAGAACAAGAAATCGTAGCCCCTCCGCTATATAGAAAGCGGAACGAATCGACGTCATCCGTACATCAAAAAAGCACGAACATCCTTTGACGGACGTTCGTGCTTTTCTCATTTCTTGACCATTCCTTTTAACACGAACGCCACGTTTGCCGGGCGCTCCGCGAGGCGGCGCATGAAGTAACCGTACCAGTCACGGCCGTATGGCACGTAGACGCGGACTTTGTATCCTTGGCGCACGAGTTCGAGTTGACGCTCGACGCGGATACCGTATAGCATCTGGAACTCGAACTGGTCGAGTGGAATGTTGTTCTCTTTGACGTGCTCGATGACAGCGTCAATCATATGGTCATCGTGTGTCGCGATGGATGCGTAGTTTCCGTTCGCAAGATGGAGCTTGACGAGCTTCACATAGTTATGGTCGACGTCCTCTTTTTCAGGGAATGCGACCGTCGCTGGCTCTTTGTATGCCCCTTTGACGATTCGGAGGTTCGGCTTAAGCGGTGCGAGGTGATTGATGTCATCTTCCGAA
Source organism: Exiguobacterium sp. s59 (assembly GCF_018617475.1). NCBI lineage: Bacteria > Bacillati > Bacillota > Bacilli > Caryophanales > Exiguobacterium > Exiguobacterium sp. s59. The sequence continues at coordinate 245,012 of NZ_JACSKG010000003.1, forward strand.
CGATACAAATACGACTGGATGACCGTTCCGAGACCGTCAAATTCAGTCTTCAGCTTCTTGAACAATTCGAGCGTCTTCTCACAACGCTGCTCGTCTTCCATATCGATGGCCACAAAGACCCCGACTCTTTGTGCGACCGTCAAAATTTGACGCATGTTGTCTTCAATCAATTCGTCCGAAATGTCGAAGCCGAGTGACGTCAACTTGAGTGACATATATGCATCTAATTGTTCTTCTGCCATAATTTCAATCGCACGAATGATCTCGTCGCGATTCGTATTCGCTTCTTCGACCGTCTTGATAAATTCCCCGAGATGATCGACCGTGACCGACAACCCTTTCGCGTTGAGTTCGCGAATCGTTGGAACGGACGCCTTAAAGTCTTCTCCTGCTACAAAGCGTGATGCACCAAATCGTAAACCATATTTCTTCGCCAAACTATTGAGTGTTTTGTTTTGTGACATGTAGATAAATCCATCGCGCAACACTTTTTCCATCTGATTTTCCCCCTTACTTTTACACCCATCTATCTCTATGATGATGTCTGAAATTATTATGACACACAAACGTCAATTCGTCTGTATTTTTGTAACCGTTTTCAGCACTTTCTTCCCAACTTTTCAAAAAAGACAGACGCCCCGTAGGACGGCTGTCTTATAGGCTTGTCGAAGGTGCGACATAGAGCAGAATACTGAGGAAGATGAACACACTTCCCGCTAAGACGAACAAGTGCCAAATCGCATGATTGAACGGCAGTTTTTGCCACACATAAAACACAATGCCGACCGAATAAGCAATCCCTCCGGCGAGGAGAAGCATGAACCCTTGATGCCCGAGTGATTCATAGAGCGGACGGATGGCAATGATGCAGATCCAGCCGAGTGCGAGGTATGTCACGTTTGACACCCACATGTACTTCCCGGTCGAAAATAGTTTCCAGATGATTCCGAGAATCGCCACTCCCCACACGATCCCGAACAACGTCCAGCCGAGCGTCCCGTGAAGCGTCACGAGGGCGAACGGTGTATAACTTCCGGCGATGAGTAAGTAAATCCCTGCGTGGTCGAACACTTGCAGCACCCGCTTCGCCCGTGGATGCGGGATGGCGTGCATGAGTGTCGAGAAAAGATAGAGTAAAATCATCGATGCCCCGAACACACTTACCGCCGTGACGTTCCATGTGCTCCCACTTTCTGTCGCGCTCATGACGAGCAAGACGAGGGCGACGATGCTGAAGATGACTCCTAAGCCGTGCGTGATCGCGCTCGCAATCTCTTCCCCGAGCGTATCGGCATGGAGCATCTCTTTGAGTTGTTCTTGTTTCATATGCTCCCACCTTCCATAACTGTTCCCTCTAGTATGGACATTTCCCGATTTGAACGCAATCAAAAACACGGGCTACCGATTAGCCCGTGTCGAGATTATGCGACTTCTTTCACCGGAATGTCACATTCCATTTGTGCAGCCCGCATCGCGCGTGCCCGTTTGTGGAACAAGACGAGAAGCGTCAATGTCCCGAGTGTTGAAATGACATAAGGAAGGACTCCGTCAAGCTTGAAGCCAATCGGTGCCGTCAAAATGTAGAACCAGACCGCATACAACATGAACGTCCCCGGAAGAAGCGCGATATAGTGGTTACGTCCTTTAATGTAGAGGTACATCGCCCCGACGAACAGTGCGATGACCGCCGTCGTCTGGTTCGCCCAGTTGAAGTATTGCCAAAGCATCTGGAAGTCCATGTTCGTGAGCACGTACGAGATCGCGAAGAGTGGAAGTGCGATCCAGAGGCGTGACGAGAATTTCTTCTGCGCAATCGACAAGTAGTCCGCGATGATCATACGGGCGCTACGGAATGCCGTGTCGCCTGATGTGATTGGTAAGACGATGACACCGAGAATCGCGAGCGTGCCGCCGATGCTACCGAGCATGAGTGTCGCCACTTCTTGAACGACGAGTGCCGGCGTCCCTGAGTTGATGAGTCCGAGCAATTCACCTGGCTCGAAGATGGCCATTGCAGCCCCAGCCCAAATCATCGCGATGACCGCTTCCGCGATCATCATACCGTAGAAGATTTCACGACCATTGCTCTCTTTCATCGTCGTCCGCGAGATGATCGGCGACTGTGTCGCGTGGAAGCCAGAGAGCGCCCCACATGAGATTGTGAAGAAAAGGAGCGGCCAGATCGGTAAGCCGTCCGGGTGCATGTTCGTCAATGTCATCTCTGGAATTTGGTAGCCTTGTGCGAACAAGCTGACCGCAATCCCGATCGCACTGACGACAAGAAGTGCCCCGAAGAACGGGTAAATCCGACCGATGATTTTATCGACTGGGAGAAGCGTCGCCAAGATATAGTAGGCGAACACAGCGAAAATGACGAACATGAGCGTCGTTGCGTTTCCGTCAAATAAGTTGTTGATCATGTTACTCGGAGACGTGACGAACACCGTTCCGACGAGTAAGAGAAGTAAAAGTGCGAATCCGTTGACGATATGACGGAGCGAGCGTCCGAGGAACTTCTCCGCAAGTTGTGGCAAGTGTGCCCCGTTATTCCGAAGGGAAATCATTCCTGTCAAATAGTCGTGTACCGCCCCGGCAAAAATCGACCCGAAGACGATCCAAAGAAATGCGACCGGTCCGTAGAGCGCCCCCATGATCGGTCCAAAGATTGGTCCGACACCGGCGATGTTGAGCAGCTGGATCATCGAGTTCCGTTTTTTTCCCATCGGCACATAGTCGATGCCGTCCTGAGAAGCATAAGCAGGCGTCGTCCGCTCTTCCTTAATGCCGAACGTCTTCTCGACGTAACGACCATATACCAAATACCCGACCAAAAGTAGTGCGAGTGCGACAAAGAATGTAATCATCTGTCAGTCCCCTTTTCCGTCCATATGTAGCTGATCTCCGTCAGCTCTTCGGTTTACACGTGTCATGTAACCGATTACATGATTGATTATACAAGAAGAATCCATAGAATGTAAGGGTTTTCATTCACATTTTCGCCACAAAAAATGAGCCCCCATTCAGGAAGCTCATTTCCAATTAACGAAGCGCAGGTTCACCGACGTGGCCGGCACCAACGACTTCCATTTCTGACTTCGTCTGACCATCTTTTTCACTGACGACTTCTACTGTTTGGCGAAGTTTGAGCGGTTTGACAGACAGTACGTATTCTCCGTTCTCGTTCGCGACCGTCTCAGCCAAGATGCGATTGCCGTCGCGAAGCGTCACGTCTGCTCCAGGAGCCGTCATTCCCGTCACGCGTTTCGCACCCGGTTTGATCGTATCCACTGTGAGGTTTAACACGAACTCTGGTGCTGTCGGCTCAAGACCGAGCGTATACGTCCGGAAGAGACGCCCCGCTGCGTCCGCACGTGTCGCGTCTGTCGCTTCGATGCCTTCGTAAAGGTTCAAGTACTGCTTGCCGGCATCTGCTGTCTCAAATGTCACAGAACGTTTCGCGTCCGCGACAATCTTCCAGTTGTTGTCGGCTTTATAGTCCAAGTTACTGCCACTCGACACGATATAGTCCGAGATGACGTTACGTGTCTCATACGCTGAGCGATAGACGATGTTCTTCCCTCCACCGAGACCCGGGAATGAAGACGACCCTGCACGATAGTTGTTCGTCGCGACCAAGAACTCTTGGTCCATCGTGATCGGTTGACCGTTATACTCGACGTTCTTCACGCGGTTGGCGTTCTCGTTGACGAGCTTCCCGCCGACATCGAACTTTGCCGGTCCTGTGACGTCAATCTCATACATCAAGCCGTCGAGGACGTCGAAGTTATAGCTACGGAACTGGAGGTTGAGGAGATTTTCGCCGTCCGCCTCGATTTGGTCATATGCCCCCGCTGACATCTCGAGCCAGTCCATGACGTCTTTCCCTGTCACTTTGACGACTTCGAGCGTGTTCGGATAGACATAGAGGTCCGCCACGTTCTTCAAGGCGATTTGACCTTTCGGGATGTTCGTGTAATAGCTCGCGTCCGTCAATTCACGACCGCCCGCTTTGAACGGTGCCCCTGCCGACAAGAGTGGCAAACCTTTGTACGGTGAAAGTTCTGGGTTCGTCTCGAGTTCTTTCTCGACGTACCATTTCTGTGCGTTCGTCACGAACTGGACCGATGCATCATCACGGACGAGTGCGAAGTAGCTCTGAATATCGTCTTGAATCTGTCCGACCGGTTGGTTGATGTAGTCGATTGTCGCCAAGTGGTCGTCTTCAATCAACGCTTGGATCGTCGGGTCGACCGCTGTATCAGTCGTCACCGTGTCGAGCGCAGCTGATGCGTCAAGAATCTGCCATTTGCCCTCGACGAGTTCGAGTTCAAAATCGATGACGCCGAGGTCTTTCCCTTGGTTGTTCGCCATGACGACCGGTTTCCCGTTGATCGTCCCTTTTGTCATATCGACGTTCGGGAACGAGGCGAACATGCCTTTCGCATCCGGGAATCGACCGTGCTGGTGTCCCGTCATGACCATGTCGAGCCCGTCAATCTTCGTGAGCGCATACCCGACGTTTTCTTCGCTGTCGAGTTGTTCGTCCGCGAGTGCTGCACTATCGCCGATGCCTGAGTGCGCGAGCGCGACGACGACGTCTGCTCCTTGGTCTTTCAATTTTTGAACCGATTCACGTGCCGACGGGATGATATCTTCTGCCGTCACACGACCTTGCAGGTTCCCTGAATCCCATGACATGATTTTCGGCGGAACGACCCCGAACACACCGACTTTGATTGTATGTGTTTCCCCGTCCAAGTCTGTGACCGTCCGTTCGATGATTTGGACCTCTTGTCCATCCACGTTGAACTTCGAGACGATCGGGTTGCCTTCTAAGTCTTTGACGTTCGAGTTGACGAAACGGAGCTTCCCTTTCGATCCTTCCATCGCGTTGTACAAGAATTCGAGACCGAAGTTGAACTCGTGGTTCCCGAGTGTGACAGCGTCATAGTTGAGTGCTGCCATCGCCTTATACATCGGATGTTCGAACGCTTCATTTTTCCCAGCTTGAAGCTCACGGACGTAGTCGCCAAACGGTGTCCCTTGAATCGTATCGCCGTTATCGAACAAGAACGTGTTCGATTCCCCAGCGGCTGTACGATGTTCATTGATGAGTGTCGCGACTTTCGTCAACCCGATCGTGTTGTCGACCTTGTCTTGGAAGTAGTCATAGTTCGTGATGTTCGTATGTAAGTCTGTCGTCTCTAAGAAACGGAGCTTGACGATATCCTCGTCGACCTCTGCCAAAACGTTTGGTGCCTGTAGCGGTAAAACGGTTGGTAACACGAGCGCGGTCGCGATCGACCATTTCCATGCACTTTTCATTTGATTGTCCCCTTTGTCTGGTTGATAAGTTTCTAACCATACTCAATATAACACCAGCCTCGTTGACCTTCTATTAAAATTTTGTATAAAAAAGACCCAATTTCCTTTACAGAAATTAGGTCTTTTGTCTTATGAGCGTTTAATCCGTACGGTGAACGGGCCGTTCCCTTCCACATTCTCGAATGTGACGGAAATCGGGTACGCATGTTTGCTGTGGACCGGGTTCTCGAGACGGATTGTCGTGAGACCGACAACTTCTTCTCCACTCATGAGTTCAAGTGGGAGTTGTTCGACGTTCAAGTCGTGAGCATAGCCGTTTCGGAGAAGGAGTGTCGTCGTGACACGTGTCTCTTCTTGCTCGACGGCGACGAGCATCATGTTGAACTCGTCTTCCGCGACCGGTGGTGTCGCAACGTTCGTGCGCATCACTTGTTGCCACGCTTCTGCCGAGAACTGTTCCATCGCCTCGCGTGAGATGGCTTGGATCGCGTCGATCGGGTTCATTTGGAAGACGAGACGAAGTGGTGCGGACGTATCGATCTCGCCAAATAGTTCATCCTGAAGAAAATCGAGGTAAACAGGCTTACTCGTCCACGGCTCGAAGTTCGGGAGCGCCGAACGTTCCAACACTTTTCGTCCGAGCGGCATGTTGTTCGCGTCGAGCAACAAGACCGGGAGTTCGTTGATCTCGAACGAACTCGGGAGCGTGTTGCGGAACAACGCAACAATCGACAAGTCCTGACCGAGCGACTCGGCGCTCAATAGTTCAATTGAGAGCTGGTTGTCGAGTAGGGCCGGGAGCCGTTTCGCATGATAACGGAAGACGTACTCATCTTCTTTCGGGATCCCCATCTCATCGTCGAAGACGAGCGTCAACTGACGCCCTTCTTCCGTTTTGCCTGTCTCGATTTGTTTTCGCTTACGAAATCCTAACATTACACTTCCTCCTCTGCCGTCTCGACGAAGTACAGGTCGAGCTGGCATAGTTCTACCGTCACGTCACGGGCGATGTTGACATACGTCTGTTCGAAGATGTCCAACCCTTCTTTGCTGAAGAGACGACTTGGATCTTCTTGGGCATAGCTCCGTAGACCGATTCCTTCTTTCAATCCGCTCATCATCGTCAAATGATCCGTCCATTTCGTATCAAGGGCGCGAAGGAGCGACTCTTTCGTGAATAAGACGACGTCTTCTCGCGTAAGGCGCGCTTCTGTTTTTTGGATGATCTCTTCCATCCAATCCTTCAACGCTTCTTTCAACTCATACGTATCCGCGATGTCATTCGACCAAGTCGGCTCTTGCATCGTCAAATAACGCAAATCTTCTTTTAGTTCGGCGACTGGCCACTCTTCCGGAACGAGTTCGTCTGACACATGCATGTCGATACTGTTCTCGAGGGCGAGACGCATCATGCTGAGCACGTTTTTCGTGATGGCATCCGCATCGGCATTGACGGCCTGGTCGCGAATCGTATAGATGATGTTCCGCTGTTCGTTCAAGACGTCATCGAGCTTGAATAAGTAGTCGCGGATCGATACGCCGATTCCTTCAATCGTCGTCTGGGCGTATTCCACCACATCGATCGCTTCTTTTGACGAGACCTCACCTGTCGCGTTTGGCTTCAGTTTCTTCTCGATGCGTTCTAGTTTTTGTGCGGCATATCGTTTCACAATCTCATCTTCGAGCGAGACGAAGAACTCGGTCTCCCCCGGGTCACCTTGGCGTCCCGAACGTCCACGAAGCTGGTTGTCGACACGCTGCGACTCATGACGCTCCGTCCCAACGACGAATAGTCCACCTGCCGCTTTCGACTTCGCATCGAGCATGATGTCCGTTCCCCGCCCTGCCATGTTCGTCGCAATCGTCACTTTCCCGAACTGTCCGGCGTCGGCGATGATATCGGCTTCTTGTGCGACCGTCTTCGCATTCAAGACGTCATGCTTGATCCGTTTCTTCTTCAAATGTTTACTGATCGCCTCAGATTGCGCGATCGATGTCGTCCCGATCAAGACCGGACGTCCCATCGCATGCAACTCGTCGACTTTTTCCGTCACGGCCGCATACTTCTGCTCGATCGTCATGAAGATGCGGTCCGGATGGTCGATCCGTTTCCGTTCACGGTTCGTCGGCACTTGCACGACGTCCATGTTATACGTCTTCAAGAACTCTTGACGTGACGTCTGTGCCGTCCCCGTCATCCCGCCGACGAGCGGATACATGCGGAAGTAGTGCTGAATCGTGATTTCCGCCGTCGTCTTGTTCTCCTCGGTGATTGTGACACCTTCTTTCGCCTCAAGCGCCTGATGCAATCCTTCCGAGAGGCTACGTCCTTCCATGATGCGTCCCGTGAACAAGTCGATCAGTTCAATCTTGTCGTCACGGACGATATAGTCGACGTCGAGCTCGAACAATACGTTCGCACGGAGCGCCTGGACGAGATAGTGATAGAGCACCTGGTGCGACGCGCTGAACAAGTTGTCGATGGCGAACAACTCTTCGATTTTAGTGATCCCGGCTTCTGTGAACGAGGCCGCTTTCGATTCCAAATCGACTTCATAGTCCGTATCCTCAAAGCTCGAGATGACTTGTTGCGAGAGTTGTTTCAAGCGGATATGTGAACGGTCCTTTTGTGCGATGATGAGCGGCGTTTTCGCCTCATCGATCAAGATGCTGTCCACTTCGTCGACGAGGGCGAAATGGAACGGGCGCTGGACGCGCTCTTCCGGTTTCCCGACGAGGTGGTCACGTAAATAGTCAAACCCGAACTCGGTCCCGACCCCGTACGTGATGTCTGCCTGATAAGCGGCGCGCTTCTCGTCTGGCTCAATATCTGGCACGTTCAACCCTACCGTCAACCCGAGGAAGTCATGGATTTTGCCAATCTGTTCGGCGTCACGTCTCGCCAAGTAATCGTTCACGGTGATGACGTGGACCCCTTTTCCTTCGAGTGCCTTGACATAACTCGGTAAAGCGGCGACGAGCGTCTTCCCTTCTCCTGTCGGCATCTCCGAGATGTTCCCTTCGAGAAGGGCGAACCCGCCGATGAGCTGGACATCGTAATGGCGCATGCCGAGCACACGGACCGATGCTTCCCGGACGAGGGCGAACCCTTCTTCGGCGATATCATCGACTGTCTTTCCATCCAAAAGACGCGCTTTGAGCGTCTCCGTATATGTACGCATCTCGTCATCCGAGAGTGCTTGCATCGTTGTCTCTAATTCGTTGATTCGCGCGACCCGTCGTTCGTACGCTTTCAAACGCCGGCTTTGATCATTCGTTAATTGTTTTACAAATTGGATCACACTAATAGCCTCCATCTTTCTGTCAATTCATCTGTTACATACTCGTCTATTATAACGAAATTCGGACGAATTCGGAGATTTTTTTACGAAAACTTCCTAAAAGTTGGTTTTTGAATTCTTAAAAACCTATAAATTTTGGTTAATTTTCAAAAAGTATTTGTAAAAATATTTTCAATTCACTATTTGAGACGGCGTGAGACCGTGTTACGATGAGAAAAACAGAACATTTGTTCGTAAAAAGGAGTGGTGACGATGCGCAGACGAATCTTTTGTATCGACAGCGTCTCGTTCTATGCCAGTTGCGAGTGTGCCGCGCGCAACAAAAATCCTTACCATACGAAGCTCGTCGTCCTCTCGAATCTACAGGACAGCGGGGCACTCGTCCTCGCGGCGACCCCGAAGATGAAGCAGCTCGGTATCAAGACCGGGTCGCGTCGTTTTCAGATCGACCGCCTTCCGTGGCACGAACGGCGGGACGTTTTGTACGCTGAGGCGCGAATGAGTCATTATTTGAACGTCTCGATTCAAATCATCCACATCCTCCATCAGTTCGCCCCACCCGAAGCGATTCGCGTCTATTCGATTGACGAGACGCTCGTCGACATGACCGGGACGGAGCGGCTGTTCGGAAGTGACGAGCACGTCGCCCACCTCATGCGTGCGACGATTTTTCGCTATACGGGTATCCCCGTGACGATCGGCATCGGACCGAACAACGTCCTCGCCAAGCTCGTCCTCGACTTGCATGCGAAAAAGAAAGGGGTCGCCACGTGTCTCCTCCACGACGTCGAGCGACTGATTCATCCGGCCCCGATCGAAAAGATGTGGGGCGTCGGGACGAAGATGGCGGTCCACCTGCAGCGGCTCGGCATCTTCACGATTGGTGACCTCTCCCGTTATCCGCTCGACGTGTTGCATGAAAAATTCGGCGTCATCGGCGCCGAACTCTGGCATCACGCTTGGGGCATCGATGAGTCGCCGACCATCTTGCCGGCGAGTTCCTTGTTCGGTGCGAAACGGACGCGACCGAAGTCGATTGGACACGGAATCACGCTCATGAAAGATTATGCAACGTATTCCTCAATCCGGCTCGTCTTACAGGCGATCGCAGTCGAGGTCGGGATGCGGACCCGGCAAGCGGGACTCGTCGGAGGGATGATTCATCTCGGGGTGCGCTATACGCGGACGAGTGACCGGGGTGGGTTCAGTAAACAAAAGAAGCTCCCCCGCTTCACAGCGGACGAGCAAGAGTTTCTCCCAATCTTGTTGCAGCTATTTTTAGACGGCTGGGAAGAGACAGAGGCCGTCCGCTACGTCTCGGTCGCCCTCGGCAAACTCGAGCCACGGAGCGATCATGTCCAATTGTCATTCTTCGAAGACGAATGGGCGAAGGCGAAACGGCTCGACTTCCTCGATTTGATTGATGGTTTGAACGTCCGGTTCGGTCGCGGTACAATCCGACCGGCGTCGAGCCTACTAAAAGACAGTCCGCTCCGGACGCGCCAACGTTTAATTGGCGGACATAAACAAGGAGGCGATTCCTCATGAGCAAGACCCGCTATCGTGACCGGGGTGAATTGAAATGGATCCCATTTCTCATGCCCGAGCACGTCGCCCTACTGAAACGTTATTATGCCCAAATCCAAAAGATCGAGCTGCCCGATTTGGACGAACAACTCCTCTATCTGTGGCAGACCGAGCTCGAACGCGCCATCCGTGAAGGCGACCAGGTCGAAGTGACACTATTCGTGGACGGCCTGACAAAAAGCATGCGCGGTTACGTCCATGCCATCTATTACGCCGAGCGCGAAGTCGAACTGTTCGATGGCGAAGTGCGCCGTGTCCCGTTCGGCGACATCTTGTCCGTTCGTTAAGACGCCTCGATCGCTTCCTGGGTTGTCTCAAACGTCTCAATTCCATCGAGTAGCCCATAGTGAGCAAGCGTCGCACGGACCGATGGTGACAAGTGCGCGAAGATTACGTGCCGGTCGGCCGCTTTCAGCTCGGTGACGACACGCCGCAACTCCTCGACCGCGGTCACGTCGATGACCGGGCAGCGGTGAAAGTTGAAGATGAACACGTTCGGCTCCCGATGAATGTGATGGAGGACGTGCTCGAACAGCTCGACCGCACCGAAAAAGAGTGGTCCTTCGACACTGAAGACGATCTGCCCGTCTCTTGTGACGTAGCGTTCCGTCCGTTCACGTACGTCAATCGTGTCTGCCATCCGCTTCGCGAAGAGCGCGAGCGCACAGATGACACCGACCTCGACGGCGACGACCAAGTCGACGAATACCGTCAACAGTAGCGTCACGAGGAGGACGAGCGACTCGGATGAACGATGACGTAACATCGCCATCACGTGATGACGCTCGGACATGTTCCAGGCGACCCGCATCAAAATCGGGGCGAGTGCAGCGAGCGGCACGTAACTCGCGAACGGTGCGAGAACGATTACCGCAACGAGTACGGTAATGCCGTGGATGACACCGGCACGTCGGCTGACCGCACCCGCCTGGATGTTCGTCGCCGTCCGAGCGATGGCACCCGTCGAGGGGATTCCACCGAAGAACGGCGTGATCACGTTCGCGAGCCCTTGACCGAACAGTTCCTTGTCCGGCTTCATCTTTGTTCCCGCCATCCCATCGGCGACCGTTCCCGAAAGAAGTGACTCGAGCGCACCGAGGAAGGCGATGGCGAATGCGGATGGAAGGAGCGTTGTGATCAGGTCAACGTCGATCGCGAGCCAGTTGACTGTTGGCAGTCCACTTGGGATGCCGCCGTAGGCACTTCCGATTGTCGCGACCTCACCCGGGATGAGGAGACTGACGAACGTCGGGACGAGCATCGCCATGAGTAAAAGCGGTAAACGGAACGGCAGCTTCGGTACGAGCCAAAGCGTCAAAAAACCGATCCCGGCAATGACAATCGGCCACATCGATGCGTCAGGCAACGCCTGACCGAGACGAAGCAGATTCTCGTGAAAATGTGGCGCCTTCTCAAACGTGACCCCGAACAACTCATCGAGCTGGTCGACGAAGATGACGACGGCGATCCCTGCCGTGAAACCGATCGTGACGGCACGGGGCATGAAGCGGATGAGTCGTCCGACCCGGAGTACGCTCATGAGGAGCAGTAACACACCGGCGAGGACGGTCGTGACGAGTAACCCTTCATACCCGTATGCGAGAACGACACCCGAGACGATCGGGATGAACGCCCCCGTCGGTCCGGCGATTTGGAACGTCGAACCTCCGAACAGGCTGACGAGGATCCCAGCGAAGATGGACGTGTAGAGCCCGTATACCGGTGGGACCCCAGAGGCGATGGCGAATGCCATGGCGAGCGGGATCGCGACGACACCGACCGTGATCCCGGCCGAGATGTCCTTTTGCCACATCTCACGTGTGGAGAGTGAGTCTTGCATCATACATTCCTTCTTTCCAATCAGTTCAAAAGCGAGTTTAGTGTACGCCTGTAAAGAGGGCTTGTAAACGGGTTGAGAAAAACATTAACAGAATGTACAAAACAAGCACCATGTCTATGATTGGGGCACAGAGATCATCGTTCGACCAAACATGTCCTAGCAAACTGTTTAAGCGAATGACTCAACTCGAATAACCGGGTGGTGATGGCCGGCTTGTCTCCGTAACGAATGATATCCTCTCGCGCCAATTCTTCTTGACGTAACAACTGGTGATGGAGATACACCGTCTCGAGTAATTGCAGCAGCTGTTCTCCTCGTACTTCACGAATGACGGACTTATCTCCGCCACTATAGCCTTTGAGAAACCCTGTTGCTATGCCTTTCAACTGGTCTTCATATACATCAAACCGATGCTTCCGATAGCGCTCCGTTTGTGACAGTGCGACAAAATAGCTCTCATATAAATTCATGAAGTTCCCTGCCATGCCTCGCGGTGCATAGACGATCGGGTACGGATCGATCAAACAGACACAATCCCCTTTCAATAAAATATTTTCGGGAGAAGCATCTTGGTTAACGAGACTTAGGACAGAAACCCGTTCGTTTCGCGATTCTGTCGCCACTTGAAGCATATGTTCCACCACATCGTCTTGAATTTCGGGATACGCTTCACACAACACTTTGTAATCTGCCAAGTGTTCGTCACCTTCTTCACGGACAAACGTATGCAGGTCACCGCTCAAACTACCGTGCAACTTCTTTTCTTCCGTCCAGATCAAATACCCGAGTCCTTCGACACCATGTTCAATTTGATCTGTTCTTCGATAAATCGCTCCTACTTGGACGCCGATATCGATAGCTTGCTCTATCGTCATGGTATGTAACGAAAGCGGTTCGCCCCCGAACGACTCTAATGTATATGTAAAGTCAGGAGACACATAGAATTCGTAAAAATCAGGCGCTGCTCCGGGAACCGCTTGATTGACGGACTGATAGTATAGCTTCGTAGCCGCGTACTCTGCCGTCAAGGCATTGTAATCGAACGTCACTCGCTTTCCATACGCCACTTCTTTCGGAATCCGGAGAACCCGTTCGTAACCGTCTTTTACTACTTTCCACGCCTCATGCCATGCACCCTCACCTAGAAAGTTCGGATCAGTGACCCCTGCATGCCTAAACACCTTGAGTCGTTTTTCATTATTCGTTTGTTGAATCATTAATCTAATCACCCCTCTGTTTTCAACCTCAAGTGTTTGATTCAAATATATGTATTTTGTCCTAATGTACACTTTCTACTTTTGACGAGGTTACATTGATTGTACCGTACTTCCGAAAATTGGAATTAAAAAAGACGCACCTTTCGATGCGTCTCCCTTCAATTAGTCGGAGCCTCTACGACTTGATCACCGTCTTCCGTGTCTTTCGCCAACAACTTCACGTGACGACCGAACAGCCACATGACGACGAGATGGGCTTTCGCCTGTGTCTTCGTATAGAACCACCATGGGAGGGCCGGCACGAACTCATGGATGGCGACGAGTCCTTCATCCGATTCTGGTAAGCGTCTGAACTCGAGACGTCCCGTCTGATCCTCTTCACTCAATTTGACAAACTTGCCCCCATCAATCGCAAAGGATGCCATATCGTCTGTCGCTTCCTGTTCAAGCGATAGATGAAGCGCGACGAATGACGGATCGAGAAGCGCGATCTCCCAATCATCGTCTTCTTTTGTCGTCTGGATAAGCGGATACATGAAACGACCGAGCCATTCAAAGTACGTGTCCGCCATCCAAAGCGCCGACTTTTCTTCCGGCAGACCGAACCGCTGAATCGAGCGGACAGTATACGACTTCGGCTGCTTTTTCTTCTTACCGCCCGAGGATTGTTTTTCCTCTTCTTCAAGTGCATGTTCGACCGCCTGTTTGAACGGAATCTCACCTTGTCCGATGCCTTCGACCGTATCTTCTGCGACCATCGCATGACCCATGCTCTCAACGAGCGGATAGACGGTCGCCTTCGGTTCACCCGTGACCGCCATGACCCACAACCGCGACAGTTTGATTGTCGGGAATGGGAAGTCGATCAAGACGCGACGCTTGTCCATGACCTCCGCCGTCTGCTCGATCATCTTCCGATACGTCATCACTTCGGGACCCCCGATGTCGATATGACGGTCGTAGAGCGACTCCGCACCAACGACCGAAATGAGCGCCTGAACGGCTTCACGGATATCAATCGGATGCGTCTCCGTCTTCGTCCACCTTGGCAATATCATCGACGGCAAACGTTTGACGAGCTTCGCTAAAATCGGGAACGATGAACCTTCCGGACCGATGATGAGTCCTGCCCGAATCGTCGTCACCGGCACCCCTTGTCCGCCGAGGATACGTTCGACCTCGAGTCGACTCTTCAGGTGACGCGACAATGTCTTCTCTTGTTTCGGAATGATGCCGCTCAAATAGACGATTTGCTCGATATCGTTCGCCTTCGTCGCCCGAGCGAAGTTATCGGCGATGAGCGCATCCATGTCCTCGAACGTCGCCTGTGTCAAGCCGCCGTCCGGAATCATCGAGTGGACGAGGAACATCGCATAATCCGCGCCCTCACATGCTTCTTTGGTTGCCTCATATGAAAATAAATCACAGGCACGCCATGTAATATGAGCTTCATCTTCTTTATTTTTCGTCGATCGTGACAACGCGATGATGTCGTACTCTTCTTTCAACTGCTCCATCACGTTCGAGCCGATATAGCCGCTCGCTCCCGCAATGACAATCGTTTTCCGCATAAAGCTCACTCCCCTTCGTTTTCACATAGAGGTAATGTACCCGTCTTTTCGAAAAGATAAATCAGTCTGCGTATGGAGATTCTGTTCGTTCAATTGTAGACGTCTGTGGAGGTCAAGTGGAACTTGATATTTTCACTCATTTACTTTTTAAACTACTGTCGAAATCAATGGTTGCCTGGCCTTAAATCAGATGATTATAAAAATGTACGATTCCCCCTTAGAGTAAGAAATTCACTATCGAATTTTTAATAGCCTAGTTTGTTTCTCTGTTCGTTATTATTAATAAAAAATCATAAATATGCAAAAAACAAAAAGAGTACTTTTTGAAAATTAAGAAAGTAACCATTACTAAATTAAAAATCTATGATTTGATCAAATTCAAAATCTCTTAAAAATCTGGATAGGTTTTTACTATAACCATTTAACTTTTTTGACATTAACAAATAACATGTACTTTTCGATCTTGAAATACAAACAAAAAGAACTCGCTTCTCTTCTGTCATTTTTTTAGGGTTATCAAAATTTCTATAAAAAGGTAGACTTCCATCTTCTACAAATGGAATTATAACCACTTCAAATTCTAATCCTTTAGAGCTATGTCTAGTAAGTAAAGCCACTTTATTTCCTTGAATACCTGAAGTTGAAAATTCCTTCACATCCATCGTTTTACTCTTTCCATTTTCAGCAGAATTAACTAGTAAATTTAGGCTTTGGATATTTTCTTTAAAGCGAACGGATAAAGCTAAGGATTTATTAAAATTTAGTTTTAAATTTAAATATCGAAGCCATTCGTACAAATTGCTAGATTTCCCTAAAGAATCTGTTAAAACCCTGTATAGCTTAGTTTTTTCCCGAATAATTTCTTCAGAATTGGATGCACGGAGACCTCTGATGACTATCCACTGATCGAATATCTCTCCAAAAAGCACTTTACGGGATTCTAATAACCATCCAGCACAGTTTTCTAGCCAAATAATAAATTCTGTTCTTGGGTACTCCTTCTTAGATATATAATATGGAATATCTTTAGCTTCTAGATAATTTATCATTTCATTTATCCTATAATTACTAGGAAGTAAGATTGCTATTTCATTTAATGGGGTGCCTTTTCTTAGAGAATCTGGTATTAGAGTGTCTACTATATAGTTTAGTTGCTCATCAACATCCTGCTTACATCTTACTAAATTTATTTCAGAATTCTTTTTAATGTTGGCTTTTGATAAGTATCCTTTTTGCAAATTTAAAATTTTGGATGAAGCATCAACAATTTTTTGATCACTTCTGTAATTATTAATTAACTCAATAACCTCAAAAGAGCTTTCTCTTTCTAATTCATCAAAGAATTCTGGAATAGCACCATTGAAACCATAGATAGATTGATCCGAATCTCCAACAGCTACTATTTTTATACTTGTAAGCTTAGATAAACATAGTACCATTTCATGAAGAGGTCTACCCAAATCTTGATATTCATCAATCAAAATATAAGGAAAACGAGCTTCTAAGCATTTACGGATATATGATTCATTTTGAATCATATAAGTAGAATGTTTCACTATTGAAATAAAATCTAACAAATTATGTTTAGTCAAATACTCTTCATATGCAATAGCAACTCTCTTAGCCAAATCGTAGCTCTCAACTTCTATTTGACTTAATCCATCAATTGACAAATTTCGTTCTTTATCCATTTCTATCAAACTGACCTGGGTATCACAAATATTCAAATTGTCTTTTATAGTTTTCACTATTTGTTCTTTTTCATCATCTGTTAATATTGTGAACTCTTCATCAATTCCATTATCACATAATTTTGAAAATGGCTTTATAATTTGTGCTAAACAAAAAGAATGTATAGTACTGATATAATAATTATTATTTTTTAATTCTAGTATGGACTTTACTTTCTTCTCCAAATTGTTAGTGGCTTCATTACTAAATGTAATACATGCTACTTTTCTAGGAGATTTTATTTTCTCTTTAATTAACCTAGCCAATTTCATAGAAAGTACAGTGGTTTTACCACTTCCGGGACCAGCTTTGATTATAAGCGAATTGTTACTTTTATACGCATTAAACTGTTGTAGATCTTTTGAGATGATTTCTAGAACTTCATCAAATTTCTTCAACTTTCTTCACCCTCAATGAGTTCTAATAAGTCACTCAAACCCGTTTTTATATAGTTAGGGACTTCCAATCCTTGATAGGTAGATAACCTCTGTGCAAATCTACCTTTTCCAACTTTATTTGCACTATCTTCAATCCTTTTTAAACAATAATAGTAGTCACCATCTTTTAATTTGGCCAAGAAGTTTGCTTTTTGTTGACTACCACCTTTTGTAAGGTCAGAAAATGTTTCATTAATTTTACTTTCTAATTCGCTATTGTCCTTACTTAACATCATTAAATCCACTTCTAATGTGTAATCACTAAAATAATAGCCATATTCTCTTAATTGCTCTGCATCCAAAACATCTTGATCACTTATAGTACCTAATTCATTTAAAGTATTCATAGCTAATTCAAATCCTAGATACCCAAAATCGTCATGTTCATCATTAGCCAAAACGTGATATTGTTTTTCCCCTTTAGCATTAACAAAATAATAGTCACCATCAGTAAATATTATATATGGAATATTTAGTGCGTTTAATAAAGAAATATATGGCTTAAAGTTAGTTGAATTAATATTGCAACATACTATTCCGTAAAAATCTAAGTTTATACCGCATTCTCTAGCTAGTATAGGAATTAAATACTCTTCAGCAATTCCCTCTACTAAAATAACACCTTTACCAAAAAATATTTCACTTCTTTTAACATCTAAATATCTTTCGATGTCAGATAGTTCTTTTCCCGAGACATGTAACTCAGCACTCGAAGATATTTTAGTACCAAACTTATTAGCTCGTAGATGAACAATAGATTTTACAGGAGATACTGATACTATGTCCGAAGAATGTGTGGTTAATATTATTGAATTATTTTTAGACATAACTTCTCTATATATAGAGCGTTGTAATATCGGATGTAAATGTGCTTCTGGTTCTTCAATGACTAAAATTGTATGACTTTTACTAAGGTTGAAATATTCACTCAAAAATTTATAAAGTTCAGGCGTTTCTTCTAATTCCGAATTAAGTTTATAATACTTATCTGATATCGGTTCGTAAAAATTATCTAGTAAGTTTAATGAGTCAGAATCTTTAAGTTTTTCAAAGTCTCCTGCTCTAATTAAAGTTGGTATTGTACGATCTTCAATTGACAAAAGCACTAATGCAATATATAAAATGTTTGTCACACCTAAACTAGTCTCAGAGACTTGACGTTGCCTATTGAGTCCAACCATTAACTTTAAAGTATTTAATACTCTATTTGGATTTACATCAATGGTCTCTAATTTAATTTTAGAATAGGGAACATGTTCCCCAACAATTTTCATTAAGCTGGTATTGATTTTTTCATTTAAATCCACAATCTCATCTAATTTTAAAATTTCATCACCTTTTTCTTTCATTTCTAAGGCAATGTCACTTAATAAATCATTATCTAATTCATACATGTCTAGAAGTTTATTAAAAGGAGATTTTTTAGAGTTTTTCAAATCACTATTGGCATCTCTTAATCCATTAATAACCTTAATGTTTAGTAATTTCCGATGAACATGAGTAAAAGGTATATCCTTATTTCCTCCTAAAAATATTCTATGGCCATATTCTCCGTCAACTGACGCAAACTCATAAGTGATTTTTATTGTAGGAGGATTTTTACTAACACTACCATCACAAAAAGCTGCAACTAAAGGTGTATGATTTTCAAACCCTTGAACTTCTATAGAAATTTCTATCTTTTCTTGATTTTCGTAGGGACTTTCAATAGAATCGTTAAAATCTGATTCTTCCAATTCTCGATCAGCATCTGAAAAAGTAGGATCTAATATTAATTGAAGTGCTTTTATGAAGTTAGTTTTACCCACATTATTCTCGCCGATTACAACTTGCTTAGAATTTAAAGTTATTTCTTCATTTAAAAAATTCCTGAAATTTTTAATTATCACTTTTGATATATATGGAAATTGAATTATTTGACTCATATCACATCACCTCTACCAACTATTATAACTTCAAAATAACAAAAATTGTATAAGAATAATATGTTACGTATACTATATCAATTAGAACGTTAAGTATTATTTCTATATTGTTTCTGGAATAGAAAATCACATTTAGATATAAAGTTTAAATTTACATATTTTTGAATAATTCACATATAAAAAATAAGAAGAGAGCCACTCACGCATAAAATATGCACGGATAACCCTCTTCTTTCATTTTGACTTCTTAAAACAAAACACATGAAGTCAGCTAAGCTGTCTAATCATTCACTAGACTCTTTTTTGTCTTTTTGCTTCTGCAAATACGCTTCACGAAGCTTGTTCAATCGTTCCTTTTTGTTCGAGACAGTCGGCTTTTTCCCGTCCTGATACTTCGCCGCAGCTACTTTGCTTCTCGTGTCCAATTGATATTTTCCCATGTTCTTCACCTTCCTTTCTTTATGGCTTCAATCAAAAGCAAAGACCCTCTAATCTCAATGAAATTAGAAGGTCTTCATGAAAATCATTGATCGCAGTCGTTACAGACTGCTTCAAAATGGAGACGGCGGGAGTCGAACCCGCGTCCGAAGGCATCGTAACGTATGCTTCTACGTGTGTAGTTTATCTATTGAATCTCGATGTGACACTGCCGATAAACAGGCGTTGTCGCATCCAGTCTGTTTCATCTCTTCTTCGCGCCCTCAGACGGCGAGGTTGAAGCGTAGCTTGCTTAGTTTGAGACCCTGAAAGTCATCCACACAAGCGATGGATGTCAGGATCCGCAGGGCACTTAGGCTGCTGCGAGTTGTGTGTTAGTTTTGCCAGTTATAGGCGTTTGCGTTTTAACGAGGCCGACCCCTCGACACGCCACATACGACCGACCTACCCCCGTCGAATCCATAACGTCCCCGGGGTGGTAATTGGTACTATATTTAATATACCACAATCAGGATTCGTTGTCAGTATTTTTGCCGATCGCGCATTGCACGGTCGACGTCACGTTTCGCGTCTTTCTTCTTCAAGTCCTCACGTTTGTCGTACTTCTTCTTCCCTTTTCCGACGCCGAGCAGGCACTTGGCAAACCCGTTCTTGATATACACTTTGAGCGGGATGATCGTGTAGCCGTCACGCCCTGACGCCCCGATGAGCTGATTGATTTGCTTCTTATGCAACAATAGCTTTCGGACGCGGAGTGGTTCATGGTTGAAGCGGTTCCCCTGGTCGAACGGGCTGATATGACAGTTGTGAAGCGTCGCCTCGCCCCCGTCGAATCGGACGTACGCATCCGCGATGTTGATCTTCGATTGACGGACCGACTTGATCTCCGTCCCTGTGAGCACCATGCCCGCCTCAATCGTATCCTCGATCGCGTAATCGAAGGACGCCTTGCGGTTTTGGGCGAGTGCGTTCGAATCTTTCTTCTTGGCCATACACATTCAGTCCTTTATCTACAAGATACGGAAGAAGGGACGAGCCCTTCCCCGTCAGCGACGTTTCTTCGCTCCTCGTTTGGCGTCGCCTTTTCGTTTGTGCTTGTCTTTCTTCTTCAGGTCGAGTGCCGAACGGCCTTGGGAAGACTTCTCCCCGTCTCGTTTCGGTTTCTCACCTGGTTTACCCGGCTTTCCAGGTCTTCCTGGTTTGCCACGCTTCTTCTTGTCGTCCCGACCTCGACCGCCACGACGGTCTTTCTCGTCCTTCTTCGGACGACCGCCTTTCGCTTTGATCGTCGTCGGTTGGCGACGTGTCGATGGTTCCCGTTTCGGCATGCCGACGACCGTGAAGTCGATCGTCCGCTCGTCTAAGTTGACGGCGTCGACTTTGACACGGACGGCGTCCCCGATCCGGAACTGACGTTTCGTCCGCTCCCCGAGGAGCATGAGCTGTGATTCGTCGAAGTGGTAGTAGTCATCCATCGACTGGAGACGCACAAGCCCTTCAATCGTATTCGGGAGCTCGATGAACATCCCGAAGTTCGTGACGCCGGCGACGACACCATCGAACTCTTCACCGAGATGGGCTTCCATGTATTCGGCTTTCTTGAGTGCCTGCGTCTCGCGCTCGGCGTCGACCGAGCGACGTTCCCGTTTCGATGCCTGTTCGGCGATCGCCCCGAGACGGTCCTCGTACTTCGCAATCGTCTGCTCCGACAAGTCGTTGTTGAAGACGTACGTGCGCATGAGACGGTGGACGATCAAGTCCGGGTAACGACGGATCGGTGACGTGAAGTGCGTATAGAAGTCCGTCGCGAGTCCGAAGTGACCGAGCGAGACGTCGTCATACTTCGCCTGTTGCATCGAACGAAGCATGATCGTGCTGATGACCGGCTCTTCCGGTTCCCCGTCGATCGCCTTCAAGATCTTTTGAAGCGTCTTCGGTTCGACCGTCTGGCCCTTGATACGTTCAATGTGAACGCCAAAGTTTGCGACGAAGTCGAAGAAGAAATCGAGCTTGTCCGGTTTCGGGTTGTCGTGGACACGATAGATGAACGGGACGTCCATCTTGTGGAAATGTTCCGCAACTGTCTCGTTGGCCGCGAGCATGAACTCCTCGATCAACTTCTCGGCGACCGAACGTGGACGAAGCACGATATCCGCCGGCTTCCCTTCCTCGTTGACGACGACTTTCGCCTCGGCGAAATCGAAGTTGATGGCACCGCGCGAGTTGCGGCGTTTCCGAAGCACTTCTGCGAGCTCGGCCATGAGGTCGAACTCACCGATGAACGGCTCGTACTTTTTCAACGTCTCTTCGTCATCGCGCTCGATGATTTCACGGACGTTCGTATACGTCATCCGTTCCGTCGTCTTGATGACACTCGGGAACAAGTCGTGGCGGACGACCTTCCCGTTTTGCGGGGAGATCTCCATGACACAGCTGAGCGTCAAGCGGTTGACGTGCGGGTTAAGGGAACAGATGCCGTTCGAGAGTCGGTGCGGCAACATCGGAATGACGCGGTCGACGAGATACACACTCGTCCCGCGCTCGAGTGCCTCGACGTCGAGCGGTGAGCCCTCTTTCACGTAATGCGAGACGTCGGCGATATGGACACCGAGCTCGTAGTTCCCGTTATCGAGTTTTTTGACGTGGACGGCATCATCCAAGTCTTTCGCATCTTCGCCGTCGATCGTGAAAATCGTCTCGTCACGAAGGTCGACGCGACCGATGAAGTCTTTCTCATCCGCCTCGTCCGGTACGGCGTTCGCCTGAGCGATCACGTCCTCCGGGAACTCCGTCGGAATGCCGTGCTTATAGACGATCGACAAGATGTCGACGCCTGGGTCGTTCTTATGCCCGATGATGCGGACGACGTCACAGGCACCAGCGAAGCGTCCGTCGGGATACTTCGTGATGCGCACGACGACTTTATGTCCGTCGACGGCACCGAGTGATTTGTCCGGGTTGACGACCGGCCAGAAGTTGATGCGTTTGTCATCCGGCTCGATGAAGGCGAACTGGTCGAGTCGACCGCTCGGGAGCGTATATGTCCCGACGAACTCCGAGAGTCCGCGCTTCAATACTTTCAATAGGATTCCTTCTGTCTTGCCACGGTTGTCCTCACGTTTTTTGACGAGGATCGTATCGCCATGGTAGACGTCCTTCAGTTGGTCGGGCGGCAAGAACACGTCTTCCGCTTCCCCTTCGACCGACAAGAAGCCGAATCCGCGCTGGTGGATCGAGATGATCCCCGCGACTTGGCCGAGCGAGGCGAGCGTCCCGTAACGGTTCGTCCGCGTCCGGCCGATGGCACCCTCTTCCTCGAGGGCATTCAATGTGCGGATGAGCTCTTTGAAGTCATCCGTCGACGCGAGCTGTAGTCGCTCGGTCAGTTGATCGACAGAGAGCGGTTTCTCGCTCGCCTGTAAGATCTCTAGTAATTGGTCACGTAAATTCAACGTGACACCTCCTTCTTAGACTGACCAGTCTAACGTTTCGAGAAAATCGAGCACGTCCTGGTGCAGTTTCTCTTTTTCTTTGTCGAGCGTGATCACATGTCCCGAGTTCTCATAGATGAGCAACTCTTTTTGGAACGTGTTGACCGCCTCGTAAATCTGATTCGCCGATTCCGGGTCGATCATGTTGTCTTTGGCGCCTTGGACGACGAGTGTCGGGACGAAGATGTCCTCGAGTTTCGACGCCGTGTCGCGGACGAAGGCACGGAGGTCTTTTAGCGTTGGCATCGGTTTGAACTCTGCCATCTCCTGCTCAATCTGTTCCGGCGACTTTTCTTCTCTACCCTTATATTCTCGGGCATATGCCTGAACTCCTTTGTACAAGCGGTCCTCGGCATCGATTCCAGTCGGCGCGCACATCGGGATGACCGCCTTGACGTCTTTCTCCTCGGCGAGACGGAGCGACATCACGCCACCTAGCGATAGTCCGCAGACGACGATTTCCTCATGGCCTTTGTCGACGAGTGTCTGGTAGGCGTTCAAGACGTCTTCCCACCAGTCTTCTGGTCCATATTGGAGTAACTCTTCCGGTGGGACGGCATGACCACGATAGATCGGTCCCATACATGTGTATCCTTCTTTTTGAAGGAAGCGACCGAGCATGCGGACATCCGCGCTCGATCCAGTGAAGCCATGTAACATCAACACGGCACGTTTTCCGCCCTCGAAGAAGAACGGTTTTGGTGCTGTCACTTTCATTTTATCTGTCATCTCCTCGTATCTACATTATTCCCAAAAAATAAATCGAAAAAACAAAAGCTGACCGCCTCACGTGAAAATCGAGAACGATCAGCCTTATCATCATAATGATGCGACTAGTAATCCTAAAATGAAAAACAAAGTGCCTAGTACAGCTGCAGTTCGGTTCAAAACAGCATCGAAGCCGCGCGCTTTCTGGCGTCCGAACAACTGCTCCGCGCCACCTGCAATCGCTCCAAGACCTTGCGACCGACCTGACATGAGCAGTACGACGACAATCAATAAGACAGCCACGACAAGTAGGCTGATTGTAGCGATCGTTTGCATAGTAGTCAGTTCCTCCTTCTATTTACACGCCTTTTATTATATAGAAGTTATCGTCAAAACACCAGCATTCAAATTATCGGGACGGGTAGCTGAATCCTTCCCCGATGACTTCCTTCACTTGGTGGATGACGACGAAGGCACGGTCATCCGTCACTTGGACGATTTTTTTGAGTGGCGCGATCTGACGTTTGTCGACAATCATATACAACATGTTCTTATCTTGCTTCGTATAGTAGCCATGTCCATGGATGATCGTTGCCGAGCGGCCGAGCGTTTCTGTCAAGACGACGGCGAGCTCTTCTTGCTTGTCGCTGATGATCGTGACGGCCTTACGGATATTGAGTCCTTCCGCGACGAGGTCGATGACCCACGAGCCGATGATGATGGCGATGAGCGTATAGAGGACAACCTGTTCCCCTAAGAAGAAGCCAGATGTCGCGACGACGATCGCATCGATGATGAACATCGAGACGGCGACGCTCAAGTGGAGATAGCGCTCCATGAGCCGGGCGATGATGACGCCCCCACCGGTAGTCCCACCGACACGGAGCACCATGCCGATCCCGACCCCGATCATAATCCCGGCGTAGACGGCCGCGAGCAGTTTGTCCTCGGCAGGACTGCCCCAGTCGTGCGTCAGACTGAGAAAGAATGACGTCGCCACGACGGCGATGACCGAATAGACCATTGTCCGACGGTCAAGCAGCTTATAGCCGACGATAAAGAGAATCCCGTTCCCGATAATCGACGTGAGCCCGAGGTCCCAGCCGAACACGTAGTACAGGATGATCGTGACCCCGAGCAGGCCACCTTCCGAGAAATCGTTCGGTACGGTGAAGTAGTTGACCCCGAACGAGAGAATGAATGAGCCCGCGATGATCCAGGCGATATCCTTCACCGAGATCGTTTGTAGCTTGCGCCACACTTGTTGACGTAATAGATGTTGCTGTTGACGTTTCATAAATGTCCTCCCTCCATATAAAAAAGACCGCGGCCAAAGCCGCAGTCTTAAGATTGTACTGGCTTTGGCGCACCGTCTTTCATAATCGGCAACTTGCGCTCCGCAGCATTCGCGTAGACGTTCAAGAGTGCCTCTTTTTCCAAATCCCAGTTATATTGCTCACGCGCGGTCTTCGTGTTCTCTTTGACACGCGCATAGAGTGCTTGGTCTTCAATCATACGGTTGACGCCGTCTGCGATCGATTGTGGATCGTGCGAGTCGACGAGCACCCCGACATCGTTCCCCGCAACGACCCGTTCGATTTCAGGGAAGTCACATGAGACGACCGGTACTTCGGCCATCAAATACTCGAACAATTTGTTCGATGATGCCGAGTAGTGGTTGAAGCAGACGTTGTTCAACACTTGGAAGCCTAGGTAGGCGTTCATCGTATAGTAAGGTAACGCTTCGACCGGTACTTTGTCAATCATCTTGACACGATCGCCGACACCTTCTGTCTCGATCAACTGTTGAATCGTCGGTTTGAGCTTCCCGTCCCCGATCATGACGAGCGTACCTTCTTTGAAGTCTTTCGCCGCGAGCACGAGCTGTTCGAGACCGCGCCCTGCTTGGATCCCACCTTGATACAAGAGGATCTTCTCGTCTTTTGGCAAGTCGAGGAGCGCATGTAAGTCCTTACGGAGCGAGAAGTCGAGCGGACGATAGAACGGGTAGTTGTGGAGCACGTACGGATAGAATCCGTATAACTCTTCGTTATGTGCCGCACGTGTATGGTTCTCGACCATCATCGTGTCGACGAACGGCAAGAGCCATCCTTCGAGGTTACTTTGGATATAGCCGTAACCGGTACGGTCCGTCTGTACCTCGTGCGAATCGTAGACAATCCGACCTTTGTTGAACACTTTTCCAGCGAGGAGTGCCTGCGGGAGCGTGTTCAAATCGTTCGCATGATAAAAGTCGTATGACTTCTTCGTCGACGTGAACACCATCTCGAGCATCGCACTCGCGTTGACGATTTGCTTACGCACTTGCGGCAACAAGATTGTCCCGACCGCTGCCCCGAGAGCGAGCATCGTGAACGGTGCGAGTAGGAACAAGCCGGCACCGACGAGTCCGGCACCGATTTGACGGGTACGTTTCTCGTTCACCCATTGGTACGTCTTCTTCGCGAACTTGAGCGCGTTGACGAGAATCGATGGCTGACGCTTCACGCGGATGACGCGGAAGCCTTCCGGACGCATCTCTTCTTTCGGTAACTCTTTATTTTTGGGATCTTGAAGCGCAATCAAATCAACTTCATAACCTGCCTCAGCGAGTGCCGAGCATTCGCGAAGGACGCGCGCATCATTCGTAAAATGGTTCCATACAAACATACATACTGACTTCATCGTGTTTCCTCCATCACTAACTGTTGTACGACTTGATCTAACACGTCGATATTCTCTTCCCAACATAAATTCTCTTTGACGTAACGAATCCCGTTCGCCCCGAGCGTCTCCCGAAGGTCCGGTCGGTCGAGCAGTTTACGCAGGATTCGTTCAATTTCATCGATATCTCGTTTCCGTGAGACGAACCCGACCTCGGCCGCTTCAATGACATTCGCCGCATGGCCTGACACTGCTGCGACAATCGGTTTGCCGACCGCCATATAGTCGATGAGTTTCCCCGGAATGACCGTATCGAACACTTCTTGCTCGATCAGGCTGACAAAGGCGACGTCTGCATTTTTAATCGCCTGGAACGCCTCGGTCCGTGGCATCGCTTCTAGGAACAAGAAGTTTTGGAAGCCACGCTCTTTGATTGTCTGCTTCAACTCTTCTTTCCGGTACCCGTAGCCGATCAGCTTGAAATGAATCCGTGGTTCGTCACGGAACCGTTCGGCGAGTTCGAGCAAGAGCGAGACGTCCTGCGCGAGCCCCATGTTTCCGGCATATAAAATCTCCATCCGATCGTCCGGTGGGATCGTCCGCTCAAGCGTCCGTTCTGATTCCCGAATCGAGTTCGGCATATAGTGAATCTTCTCGTTCGGGACACCGCGTTGACGAAGGTAGCTGCGGAATCCTTCAGAGTTGATGATGACCTCGTCGGCGGCACGATACAGTCGCTTCTCGAGCCAAAACGCCGGTGCGAGCACCCAATCGTGTTTGAACACGCCGACCCCTTTCACCGATTCCGGCCAAAGGTCACGGACGTCTAGAATGAGCGGGACACGGTATTTCCGTTTCGCATATACTCCGACAAACGCCATAAAAAAAGAAGGGGTCGTCGCAAACACGACGTCTGGCTTCAATTTTAACTGGCGGACGGACCCGATCCCTTTCACCATCTGTTCAAGGAACAAGAGGAGACGGCTGACCATGTTGGACGTATGCTTCCGCTTCTTCGTGATGAGCCGTTTGATGAACGGTTGGTTGTTCAGCTCCCGGTCATTCCAGAAACGGTCGTCCTGATACATATCAAAGCTCGGGTACGAAGGGGCGGCCGTGATGACCTCGACTTCATACCCGCGCTGCTTCATCAAATGCGTAATGTTTTGCATCCGGTTGCCGGCACTGCCGATCTCCGGATAATAGTTTTGACACACCATGAGCATTGTTTTCAAAAATAACACACCTTACTGTTGATCAAGTTCGTCCACAAGCCGTTTTAACAAGGCATGGACGTCATCTTTTAAATCAGGATCGCTGAGCGCGTGGCAAATCGTCGTCTCGACGAATCCGATCGGCTCCCCGACGTCATAGCGTCGACCGTCGAACTCGTAGGCGAAAATCGTCTGCGCCTCATTCAAGCGTGCGATCGCATCCGTCAATTGAATCTCGCCGCCGGCACCTGCTTCTTGCCCCGATAACGCCTCAAAGACGTCCGGTTTCAGAATGTAGCGACCGAGGATGGCGAAGTTCGACGGGGCCTCACCGATGGGTGGTTTCTCAACGAACGTCCGCACCGGAATGAGCTTCCCTTCGACGGCAAGCGGGTCAATTATACCATATCGGTTCGTCATTTCATACGGGACGCGCTGCACACCGATGATGGAACGGTCATGTGCCTCGTATTGATCAATCAACTGCTTCGTCGCAGGTACGTCGGATTCGATGATGTCGTCCCCGAGCAAGACGGCGAACGGCTCGTCCCCGATGAATTTCCGGGCGCACCAGATCGCATGACCGAGACCTTTTGGCTCCTGTTGGCGTATGTAGTGAATATTCGCCAAATTCGAGGAGTGTCGGACGGATTCGAGTAAGCGGGTCTTCCCTTTTGACTCCAAGTTTTGTTCCAACTCGAGCGCGCGGTCGAAATGATCTTCGATGGCACGCTTGTTCTTACCCGTGACGATGATGATGTCTTCGATTCCAGAGGCGACGGCTTCCTCGACGATGAACTGAATCGTCGGCTTGTTGACGATTGGCAACATCTCTTTTGGCATGGCTTTCGTGGCTGGTAGGAAGCGGGTACCGAGACCGGCGGCTGGGATGATAGCTTTACGTACTCGTGTCATAAGCAATGGCTCCTTTACGCGTTATGTAAAGAGTATACCCAAAATTTGTGTGTTCTGACACAAAATAGAGGTCATGACAAAATCGTCATGACCAATCGTCGTCGCGCTTCGTTCTCAGATAGTACCACACTCCAAATGCGATCAGACCGATGACCAGAAGAATCCCTAGCATCATCATGAGAAACGCCTCCCTCATTTATGCTTCACTAGTTATATTCCCTTCCCACATCGCTTCAGAACCATTTCGATCCATGCATTTGAATGAAACGAAGTTCTTCTTGATAATGATCGTAATGCCCTTCATCCATCATCTTTTGAAAGGCGATATCCCCTTCGTTCGCTTTCCGCTTCATCAAGAGGCAGAGTGCCTCGATGCGTAACTGTAGCATCTCAAACAAGTCTTCTTTTGCGTCATCCCAACCATATGCCTTCAAGAATAATGAAACACGTTTTTTATACGTCTCATCATCTCGAACCGCATCGTAATAGATGACCTCTCCCGATTCAGCTTGATGGCGGCGACTGAGCGGAACGAATGTGTAGAGTGCGTAGACGATGTCCCAAGCTCTCGGACCTGGCGCAGCCAAATCAAAGTCGATGATCCCCGATACTTTCCCCTCATGAAAAATCGTGTTGTAGACGGCGAAGTCATTATGGCAAATGACTTCTAGTGGTTGAGGTGTGTTGTCAATCGGTGCCCACTCTGACCATGCAAAATCTGACGACGCATCATGTAGCCGTCTCATCAGTCGTGCAGCATCTTGAATCGCCTCATCGGACCACATATAGGATTTGAGAGGATAGTCTGCGGTCTCTCCATTTAAATACGTTAAGATTTCGCGACCTTGCTCGTCGATTCCCACAAACCGTGGAACCTCTGAAATCCCCTTCGCCTCCAGATGCCTCAACAACCGATGAATATTCGAACTGCCATCCTTCTGCGTACGATAGACGTAATTCCCTTTTTTATAGACGGTCGACACGTTCCCCCCGCTCAGTCGTTCTTCTTGTTCATTCAATTGGTCCATCCAATCCCCCCTACTGTTTTTCAGTCATGTTCAGTATACAGCAACATAAGATATCGATGACGAGGAGTTCCGACACAGAGCGTTCACGCCCGTCGATTGAATGGATATTCCACAAAAAAACAGGCCCGCCATGCGGCGAGCCTGAAAACAATCAATTATTTTTTAAGGTTGTAGAACGACTTGATGCCGTCGTATTTCGCTACATCGCCGAGCATGTCTTCGATGCGGAGAAGTTGGTTGTATTTCGCGATACGGTCTGTACGTGAAAGTGAACCAGTTTTGATTTGTCCAGCGTTTGTCGCAACAGCGATGTCCGCGATTGTCGCGTCTTCTGTTTCACCAGAACGGTGTGAGACAACTGCTGTGTAACCAGCTTTTTTAGCCATTTCGATCGCGTCGAATGTTTCTGTGAGCGTACCGATTTGGTTAACTTTGATGAGGATCGAGTTCGCGATTCCTTTTTCGATACCTTCAGCAAGTTTAGATGTGTTCGTTACGAAGAGGTCATCCCCAACGAGTTGAACTTTGTGTCCGATTTTGTCTGTGAGAAGCTTGTGGCCATCCCAGTCGTTTTCGTCACAACCATCTTCGATTGAGAGGATTGGGTACTTGTCAACGAGCTCAGCGTAGAAGTCTACAAGCTCAGCAGTTGTGAGTGACTTGCCTTCGCCAGCGAGTTCGTATTTACCAGTTGACTTGTCGTAGAACTCAGAAGATGCAACGTCCATTGCGAGGTAGACGTCTTCACCTGGTTTGTAACCAGCTTTTTCGATCGCTTCAAGGATAACTGTGATCGCTTCTTCGTTAGACTTCAAGTTTGGTGCGAAACCACCTTCGTCACCGACTGCTGTGTTAAGACCCATACCAGAAAGAACTGATTTGAGGGCGTGGAATACTTCAGCACCCATACGGAGCGCTTCACGGAATGTTGGCGCGCCAACAGGCATGATCATGAACTCTTGGAAGTCCACGTTGTTGTCCGCGTGCGAACCACCGTTGATGATGTTCATCATTGGTGTTGGAAGTGTCTTCGCGTTGAATCCACCGAGGTATGTGTAAAGTGGGAGACCGAGCTCATCTGCTGCTGCGTGAGCTGCTGCCATTGACACACCGAGGATTGCGTTAGCACCAAGTTTAGCTTTGTTTGGCGTACCGTCGAGTTCGATCATTTTCGCATCGATTGCGTTTTGGTCGAAGACATCGTAGCCGATGAGTTCTGGTGCGATTGTGTCGTTCACGTTCGCAACTGCTTTCAAGACACCTTTACCGAGGTAACGTGACTTGTCGCCATCGCGAAGCTCAACTGCTTCGTGCTCACCTGTTGATGCGCCTGATGGGACGAGGGCACGGCCGAAACCGCCGTCTTCTGTGAAGACTTCTACTTCTACTGATGGGTTACCGCGTGAATCTAAAATCTCGCGTGCGTAAATTTCTGTAATCATTGACATGAAAAATCGCTCCTTTTCGTTTGAAAAAATAGTTGTATTATTTTGTAACGATTGATGAACCAGTCATTTCAGCTGGCTGTTCTCCACCGAGAAGGTCGAGAAGTGTTGGGGCGAGGTCGCAAAGTGCGCCTTCGAGAACTGGTTTCAGTTCGACTCCCTCTTTTGTGATGATACACGGAACAGGTTCCGTCGTGTGCGCCGTCATCGGCGAGCCGTCCGGGTTCGTGACGATGTCTGCGTTCCCGTGGTCTGCTGTGATGATGGCCGCGCCGCCTTTAGCAAGTAATGCGTCCACTACTTTACCGAGGCACTCATCGACTGCTTCGATCGCTTTCTTCGTCGGCTCAAGCTTACCTGAGTGACCAACCATATCCGGGTTCGCGAAGTTGATGATGTATGCATCATACTCATCCGACTCGATACGTTCGAGCAAGCCGTCTGTGAGTTCGTACGCACTCATTTCTGGTTGCAAGTCGTATGTCGCGACTTTCGGTGAAGGTACGAGGAGACGATCCTCGCCTTCGAATGGCTTTTCTTTTTGTCCGTTCAAGAAGAACGTGACGTGTGGGTACTTCTCTGTTTCTGCGGCACGGAGCTGTTTGTATCCTTGCGCAGAGAGTGTTTCCCCGAGTGTGTTTTTCAAATCTTCCGGTGGGAAGACGATGTCCGTGTCGATATCATCCGAGTACTTCGTCATCGAAACGAGAAGAAGGTTCTCAGGATGGTTTTCAGAGAGTTTGAAGCCTTCGAATCCAGCTTTCTCTTTGAATACTTTCGACAACTGGATCGCCCGGTCCGGACGGAAGTTGAAGAACATGATCGCATCGTTGTCTTGAATTGTTGCGATCGGCTTGCCATCTTTTTCGATGACTGTCGGTAAGACGAACTCATCCGTCAAATCGTTCTCATACGACTTCTTGAGAACCTCGACTGGGTCCGTACCGACTTCGCCTTTTCCGTTTACGAGGACGTCGTATACTTTCTCGACGCGCTCCCAACGGTTGTCGCGGTCCATGGCATAGTAGCGACCAGACACGCTAGCGACTTGACCGACACCGAGTTCAGCGAGCTTTTCTTCTGTTTCCTTGAGGAAACCAGCACCTGACTTCGGATCACAGTCACGGCCGTCCGTGAACGCGTGAATGTACACTTTTTCAATACCGTGGAGTTTTGCGAACTCAACGATGGCATACATGTGTTTGATGTGCGAGTGAATCCCACCATCTGACACGAGGCCCATGATGTGGAGGCTCGAGTCATGTTTCTTCACATGTCCTGCCAAATGGTTCATCGCCTGACGGTCGAAGAACGAACGATCCTTGATTGCGTTGTTGACGCGTGAGAGTGACTGATAGACAACTCGACCGGCACCGATATTTAAGTGACCGACTTCCGAGTTCCCCATCTGCCCTTCTGGAAGACCGACGTACTCGCCTTTTGCGTTTAAGAGCGTATGTGGATACTGCTCCCAGTAGCGATCGAAGTTCGGCTTGTCTGCAGCCAAGACCGCGTTACCGAACGATTCGTCACGCATCCCGAAACCATCTAAGATGATGAGTGCGACTGGTCTAGCCATTTAAATCGCCTCCAACAATTTGAGGAACGAAGCGGCTTCAAGTGAAGCACCGCCGACGAGTGCGCCGTCGATATCTTCTTGTGCCATGTACTCTTTGATGTTCTCAGGTTTTACAGATCCACCGTATTGGATGCGTACTGCAGCCGCTACGTCTTCGCCGTAAAGACCTTTCACCACGTCGCGAACATACTTACAAGAGCTTTGTGCGTCAGCTTCGTCCGCTGATTTACCTGTACCGATTGCCCAAACTGGCTCATACGCGATGACGAGTTGTTTGACTTGGTCAGCAGAGAGGTCAGCGAGACCGCCTTCGACTTGTG
The DNA here is from genome assembly GCF_018617475.1 of Exiguobacterium sp. s59. NCBI lineage: Bacteria > Bacillati > Bacillota > Bacilli > Caryophanales > Exiguobacterium > Exiguobacterium sp. s59. The sequence goes on from NZ_JACSKG010000003.1 coordinate 277,749, forward strand.
TTTTGATGACTTCTTCGAACTTGTCGCCTTCGCGCTCCTCGAGTGTTTCACCGACACAAACGATTGGCGTAAGACCGTGTTCGAACGCTTTTTTCGTTTTGCTGTTGATGAACGCATCTGATTCGCCGAAGTACTCGCGACGTTCTGAGTGACCGAGGATGACGTAAGTCACGCCGAGGTCAGCGACCATAGCTGGGCTGATTTCGCCAGTGTAGGCACCGCTATCTTTGTCGTACATGTTTTGTGCACCGAGCTTCAAGTTTGACCCTTTAGCTGCTTCTACCATCGGTGCGAGGAAAAGTGCCGGAGCACCAATCGCTGCATCTACTTTGTCAGTAGACGGGATGTTGTTTTTAACTTCCTCTACGAAAGCGACTGCTTCCGAGAGTGTTTTGTTCATTTTCCAGTTACCTGCAATAATCGGTTTACGCATCGATAACCCTCCTCTAAATTACTTGTCGTTAAGCGCCTCGACACCTGGAAGTTTTTTGCCTTCCATGAATTCGAGTGACGCGCCACCACCAGTTGAAATGTGACTCATCTTGTCAGCAAGACCAAACTTGGCTGCCGCAGCGGCTGAGTCGCCACCACCGATGATTGAATATGCATCGCTGTCTGCAAGTGCTTGAGCGACACCTTTCGTTCCGTTTGCGTATTTATCAAGTTCGAATACGCCCATCGGTCCGTTCCATACGACAAGTTTCGATTCGCGAATCGCGTCCGCGTAAAGTTCGACTGTCTTCGGTCCGATATCAAGACCCATGTGATCCGCTGGGATCGAGTCGATATCGACTGGGCCGACATACGTTTCTTCGCCGAATTCTTTCGTGATGACACAGTCGACAGGCATCAAGAACTTCACGCCTTTGTCTTCTGCTTTCTTCATGAATTGACGAGCGAGGTCAAGCTTATCCTCTTCAAGGAGCGACGTCCCGACTTCGTGCCCGAGTGCTTTCGAGAACGTGTACGAGAGTCCGCCACCGATGATGAGTGTGTCAACGATGTCAAGAAGGTGGTCGATGACCCCAATCTTGTCAGCTACTTTCGATCCGCCGATAATCGCCGTGAACGGACGGTCTGGGTTAGAAAGAGCTTTACCGAGAACTTCAAGTTCTTTTTCCATCAAGAGACCAGCAACGGCTGTATCCACGTGGTGTGCAATTCCTTCAGTTGAAGCGTGTGCACGGTGAGCCGCGCCGAACGCGTCGTTGACGTATACGTCAGCAAGTGCTGCGAATCCTTTTGCAAGTTCAGCGTCGTTTTTCGTTTCACCTGGGTAGAAACGAACGTTCTCTAAAACGACGACATCGCCTTCAGAGAGTTTAGCGACCGCTTCTTCTGCGACCGGACCGTATGCTTCTTCGACGAGCGGTACATCTTTTCCGAGGAGCTCAGCGAGACGCTTCGCTACTGGAGCAAGTGAGAACTCAGGGTTCTTCTCGCCTTTTGGACGGCCGAGGTGGCTCGCAAGGACGAGTTTCGCACCACCGTCAAGCAAATGCTTGATCGTTGGAAGTGCGGCTTGGATCCGAGTTTCGTCTTGGATGACGCCATCTTTGAGTGGAACGTTGAAGTCAACGCGGCAAAAGACGCGTTTCCCTTTTACATCGATGTCACGAATAGACTGTTTGTTCATAACTTTCGCCTCCATATGTCGTGCGTGTCATTTCATAAATAGAGCGGAGAACAATCTCTTGTTTCCGCTCCTATTTGATTCTATTTAGTTCACGAAATTACTTCGCGATGTTAGCGAAGTGCTTAACTGTGCGAACCAATTGTGCAGTGTAAGACATTTCGTTGTCATACCAAGAAACTGTTTTAACGAGTTGCTTGTCGCCAACTGTCATTACTTTAGTTTGAGTCGCGTCGAAGAGTGAACCGTATGTGATTCCAACGATGTCAGAAGAAACGATTTCGTCTTCAGTGTAACCGAATGACTCGTTTGCTGCTGCTTTCATCGCTGCGTTTACTTCGTCTACAGATACTTGCTTGTCGAGTACAGTTACGAGCTCAGTGAGTGAGCCTGTAGCAACTGGTACACGTTGTGCAGCACCGTCAAGTTTTCCTTGAAGTTCAGGGATTACGAGACCGATTGCTTTAGCAGCACCTGTTGTGTTAGGTACGATGTTCGCTGCAGCTGCACGTGCACGACGGAAGTCACCTTTCGGGTGTGGAGCGTCAAGCGTGTTTTGGTCGCCAGTGTAAGCGTGGATCGTAGTCATGAGACCTTCAACGATTCCGAACTGGTCTTGAAGTACTTTAGCCATTGGTGCCAAGCAGTTTGTTGTACAAGAAGCACCTGAGATGACTGTTTCAGTACCATCGAGGATGTCGTGGTTTGTGTTGTAAACAACAGTCTTCATGTCACCTGTAGCAGGAGCCGAGATAACAACTTTCTTCGCGCCAGCTTTCAAGTGAAGCTCAGCTTTTTCTTTAGAAGTGAAGAATCCAGTACATTCGAGAACGATGTCTACACCGAGGTCTCCCCATGGAAGTTCTTCAGGGTTACGGTTAGCAAGCGTGATAACTTTCTCTCCGTTTACGAGGAAGTGATCGTCATGTACTTCAACTTCTCCGTCGAAACGACCTTGAGTCGTGTCATACTTGAGAAGGTGCGCAAGCATCTTCGTGTCTGTCAAGTCGTTGATTGCAACAACTTCGATCCCTTCGTTTTTGATGATCTCGCGGAATGCCAAACGACCGATACGTCCAAATCCGTTAATACCAACTTTTACTGCCATGTTAATTTCCTCCTTAGGGTAGAAGCTATTTATTGAAGAGCCAACGGGGGGTCAACTCTTTAATAACAAGTTAATAATTCTTTCGCCGCACCTTCGTCTGTGACGAGGATGATGTTCGACGTGTGTTTCGCATAAGCGGCGATCGCCTGTGCCTTCGATTTTCCTCCGGCAACCGCGATGACGGTATCCATGTCATCCAGCTCTTCGAGTTGGATCCCGACCGTCTTGACGCGATGAACGATCTCACCTTCCGCATTGAAATAATATCCGAATGCTTCGGCGACGGCGTCATGCCGTTCAATCATCCGCAAATGCTCCGGTGATGCATGACGGCGTTTTGCCATCGTTTCTGCCTCACCAATTCCATGTACCACAATTCGCGCCGCTCTAATCATTTCCAGTACATTTTTAATACTAGGTTCCTCCACCATCCGGTCGAATGTTTCTTGTGACACTTCATCCGGAATATGTAGAAGATGATAGTCTGCGTGGGCCCGGTCCGCCATGCGTGAGCAGACGGTATTCGCTTGAAGTTCAAGCGTTTCACCAAGACCTCCGCGTGCGGGCACAAAATGCATCGGGCGTTCTTTTTTATCGGGCGACATCATCGCCGCAACCGATGCCATCGTCGTTCCACCTGTTACCGCAATCACGTTATCATCCGGTGCGAGCCGCGCTTTTAACTGCGTGACCGCTGCCCGTCCGATATCGCGTTGGACCCAGAATGTCTCATCTGAATCACCTGGTACGATGACGACTTGGCGAACTCCTAATTTCTCTTCGAGCTCTCTTGCCACTTCTGAGATTCCGAGAAGTTCTCCCATGATCTCGTGCAAGTCTCGTAAGACGTTTCGTCCCGTCTCACTAAGGGAAATTCCTTGAGTAGCGACGTAAAGAAGACCTTGGTCTTTCAAAAAATCGACTTCTCGTCTGAGCACCCGTTCGGTCAGTCCCAAACTCGTTGCGAGTGTCCTGCGGCCAATCGGCTGCATCAAGCGGACATAATGTAAGATATCGTAACGATGTCGGAGCGTATCGAGCAGGTCAGGGACAATTTGCTTCTGAACGTGAATCAGTTGCTGGATCATGCTCTTCCCCCCTCGACTTTCAGTGTGGACAACTTTTGTCCCACTTTTTTATTTGCGTCCCACCGCTACGAGTTCATCTTATCAATCACTTTTCCGTCTGGCAACCCCTTCAAACGTTTTTTTTCGATGTAAGCGTATACTTAACAAAATCTTCAACTTTGTTGTCATCATATCGCCCTTGACTGATGACTTGCCCTTCGTGTATAAGAACGGGGATCTCGAAGAGGTACTTCGCCTCGAGTACCTCGTCTCCCGTGATGTCGACTTGTTCGAGCTCAATCGGATAATCTTCCTGCAACCATTCGAGCATGACGATTGCCTCGTCACAGAGTGAACAATTGTCACGTTTATATAATGTAAATTTCATTTTCGTCATCCTTTCCATAACTGTCGCTCACGCTCACGTGAATTGCCGAATCCGAGTTCTTCCCGATAGTTCGTCACGGTCCGTCGCGTCACGAGATATCCGTATCGGGCGAGCTCTTTAGCGAGGGCTTGATCACTTTGCGGTGCCTTCTCTCGTTGGATGAGTTCCGCGAGCGTCCGTTTGATCATGAACGGCGAATGCCCATGATTCGTCGACCGGACGAAAAAGTGTCGCCATTCCATGATTCCGCCCTCGGTCTTCGCGAACTTCCCTTGTATGGCACGCCCGACCGTTGATTCGTGCTTTCCGATTTGTTGCGCGACGGTACGACGTGTCAACGGATGGAGGACAAGTTCTCCTTTGAGCCACTCGGTCTGACGCGACTCGATGACCGCCCAAATGTCTCGAAGCGTCTCGTTACGCATCGCAAGGGATGTCATCCACCATTTCGCCTCGCGGTCATTCCCGACACGCGTCTCGTCAAGTTCAGGACTGAGCCACGTCGTGACAAGCTCCCCGTCCTCCACACACACTTCGACTTCCGGATAGACGTGCCCCGTTTCTTCATATAATAAAGGACGCTTCGGGAGTGTCGCGACAATCCGTTCTAGACGGGCTAGTTCTTCTTCCGAAATCGCGAGCGCGCTTGCCATCTGTTGATGGCTCACTCCACTCTCAATCGCATCGAATACATCGACGACGCGCGGGTCCTCATGCTCGATCGCATGCCGATACTGACACTCCCGTTCCGTTCTTGCCCCGATCCCCGTCGGTTCAAGAAATAGGAGTGCCTGTCTCGCCTGTTCGATTTGAGAGATGTCGATACCGAACCGCTCCGCCAATCCCTCATTCGTGTCCGGCAACAACCCTCGATGATCGAGCAAGAGGACGAGTTGTCGTCTCAGCTCCTTCTCCGTCTCGCTTCCGCTTCCTTCCCGAATCTGCGTGAACAGCTTCTCCTCGAACGCACTCGCCGCATCTGCAATCCATCCGAGATCCCCGCTCCCGACATGAATGTTTGGATTATGTCGCGCGAGCCGTGCGAGACGAAACGTGAGCGCGAGACGATCCGCCTCGAGTACCGGCAGCCGTTGCACAAGGTCTTGTGTCATCTGTTGCTGTTGCACCTGTTTTTGTTCTTGCCGTTGCATCGTTCTCCCCCCTCTCTTCTATTGTAACGAACCCGCTCCACTCGCGCTCAAAAAAGCGTAATGAACAGGATTGCTTTTTCAATAAAACAAATGTATAATAAATTCGTGTCACACACATGCACCCGTAGCTCAGGGGATAGAGCACTGGTTTCCGGTGCCAGGTGTCGGGAGTTCGAATCTCTCCGGGTGTATTACATAAAAGGACGAAGGCCTAATTAAGGTCTTCGTCCTTTTTTTGTGTTTTCTCCCTCAATTTCAAACCACCATCCTTTTTATGTATCCTTTATATAGTATATTTAAGTAAAAGGATTGGAAACGAGGTGTCAATTAATGGCTCATACTGTTCCTGAAACGATTCGTTCATCCGCAACAGCAGGAGAGCGGCTCGTGTTTCGTACGTTGAAACGCTACCTTCCAGACGATTACATCGTTTATTTTGAACCCAATATACACGGTCGAAGACCCGATTTCGTCATCATCGGACCTGATTTAGGGTTAATCGTTTTAGAAGTGAAAGACTATACGCGTTCTACTCTCTACCAACTGAACCATGATGAATGGATGATCACTCCCGCAAACGGATCTCAAAAGAAAGTAAAAAGTCCATTTCTACAAGCCCGTGAAAATATGTTCAAACTGACTGACGTCCTAAAAAAGGATCAAAACCTGATTCAACACGAAGGAAAGTATGCAACGACATTAAAATTTCCTTATGGATCAGGCGTCATTTTTACACGATTGACACAAGATGACTGTATTCGTCATGGACTCTATCAAGTCATTGATCCTTGTTTCTCTCTGATGCGTGATGAAATCAACCCGGATGATTCACAATTCTCAGAAGAAATCCTCATCGAAAAAATTCTGAATATGTTCACGGTTCCTTATCGCCTGAGGCAACCGTTGACTGGTGAAGAAATCGATGCGATTCGTTATCATCTCTTCCCAGAAGTTCGAATCAGCGCCGAATTTAAAAAAGTCACACCATATCAAGACCAGCTTTTACTATCCCTTCACAACATCCGGGCGATGGACCTACATCAAGAAAACTTGGCCAAACAACTCGGTGATCAAAATCGTTTAATTCGAGGTGTTGCAGGTAGTGGCAAGACCCTCATTTTGGCGAGTCGCGCTAAACTGTTATCTAAACAACATCCCGAATGGAAGATTTTAATCCTATGTTACAATATCTCGCTAGCCCGTTTTATCGAACAGATGGTACAACAGATGATGTTAGAACCGGATGATTTATTCGATTTCGATCCTCAGTTGAAACAGAGGAACCATTTGATTGAAGTTCGAAATTTCCACGCCTGGTTGCAGAATGATTTACACATCTCGGAAAGAAGAATACCGGCGATACTTGAAAAGTTAAGGAAGCGAGAAATCATCTTCCCGTCTTACGATGCGATTTTGATTGATGAGGGACAAGACTTCGAACCCGAATGGCTCGAACTTGCAAGCGAACTTTTAAATCCTGAAACGAAATCGCTTTTACTCGTCGAAGATCGAGCGCAGTCTATCTATAAACGAAAACGTAGTTATGTACAGGATACCGGTTTGGATTTCCGAGGAAGGTCCAAAATTCTAAATATTAATTACCGAAACACTTCTCAAATCGTATCGTTCGCCTGGTCGTTTTATCAATCCAATTCCTCCCTAAAAGATAAAGTTGTGACGAAGGAATTAGATGGTGAAATCATTGCTCCTCAAAGTACGCTTCGAAGAGGTCCTGAACCAGCCATTATTAAATGTGATCATTTCTTCAAAGAGGCAGATCTCGTTGCTCGGCAAATAAAAAAATTACATGACGAGAAAAAAGTCCCCTATTCTGAAATGTTGATCCTGTATCGCGTCCAGAAGTTCTCGACGATGCATTATGTCGACACGTTACAACGTGCCCTAAACTACTATGGAATCGAGCACTTTTGGATTACGGAGAGTAGCGAGACGAAACGTACCTTCTCAAAAGATGATCAACGCGTAAAAATTAGTACAATTGACAGCAGTAAAGGTCTTGATTTTCAAGCCGTTTTTATCGTAAACGTTGAAAATATGCCGTTTAAATATGAAGAAGATCTCGAGCGTGAAGTCTCTCTCCTTTACATCGGAATGACGCGTGCTAAAGAATATCTCTTCTTATCCTATTCAGGTGAATCCACTTTCACACGTTATTTTGAATCAAGTCGGGTAATCAAACCAGCTCGTCCAAAGCTAAATGGGTAACCATCACGTCTTGAGACGTTTTACACATCGAGGGTCGTGGAATAAGCAGTAGAAAGGGTTTCTGTTTGACCAACATTGACTATACAGGTATGATGAACTTACAACCTACATAAAGGAGGCAGATTCAATGTTAATTCCAACAGTTATCGAACAGACAGGCCGTGGGGAGCGCGCGTATGACATCTACTCACGCTTGCTCAAAGACCGTATCATCCTTCTCGGAAGTGCGATTGACGACAACGTCGCGAACTCAATCGTCGCACAGCTCCTCTTCCTCGCAGCTGAGGATCCAGAAAAGGACATCTCGCTCTACATCAACAGCCCAGGTGGTTCGATTACAGCAGGTATGGCGATTTATGACACGATGAACTTCATCAAGCCAAACGTGTCGACGATTTGTATCGGAATGGCTGCATCGATGGGTGCCTTCTTGCTCCAAGCCGGTGAAAAAGGAAAACGCTTCGCACTTCCGAACGCAGAAATCATGATTCACCAACCGCTCGGCGGCACACAAGGCCAAGCGTCAGACATTAAGATTCACGCAGAACGCATCATCAAAATGCGTGAGAAATTGAACCAAATCATGGCTGAGAACACAGGACAGCCACTTGAAGTCATCGAGCGCGACACAGAGCGTGACTACTTCATGGCAGCTGACCAAGCGAAAGACTACGGTCTCATCGACAAAGTCATGACACGCTAATCATACAAAAGACGTTTCCCGATTGATCGGGAAACGTCTTTTTCTATTCGATGGGCATCCAGACTTCAATCATGTCATCCGCCCCTGCCTGCCCGTGAATGTAGCGTTCAAAGTCGACCGCATCGCGAAGCGTCACGTCTGGAACGTTTAACAGTTGCTCATATGTCGTAGGAATCATCGGGATGCCCCCTTCGACCGTCGCGACGATATAGTTCCCTTCCGTCAGTTCGACTTGTCGCGCTCCTTCCCCACTCAGGGGCTTCGTCATGCCAGCCACATAGCCGTTCTCATGTGGGAGGCAGACGCCATATGACTCATCTGTCGTCAATTCTGGTTGAAGTTTCACCCATACCTGAGGGATTTCTTCTAGCGTGCTCCCATAACCATATATTAAAATCGGTTCACGCAATGTTTCATATCGAATGTTCATGTTGTTCCCTCCTGACTGCATCGACCGAATCTGTCCCTCGATTCGATGAAGCTGTTCAATTTCCGTCCTGACTTCACGTAACCGCGTTTCAAGCAATGCCTCGATTGATAAATTAGACTGGATTTGTTCCATACTCAGTCCAATCTGACGCAATCGTTTGATTTCGCTTAAACGTCGAATCTCGTCCATCCCATACATTCGATAGTGATTATCGGATCGGATTGGTCGCACGAGACCTCGTGCTTCATAAAATTTGATGGCTTTGACCGACAACCCGGTCACATGCGCCACTCTCCCAATTGGAATCAAAGTTTCCCCACCTCCTATCTTCACTGTACAGCCGTCCCTTGGAGGCAGGTCAACCCATTAGTTTTCAGGTACCCTGACACCGAACACGTATCGGCTGTCGCCTTGTGTCCATTCCCCACCAATCTCATATACATAAATACCTGGTTCGTCTGGCACGACCGGTTCAGCCGGGACGAGTTCTCCGTCCTCGACTCGATAAAAAGTCGATTCCATCGGCTCGGCATGATAGACGACGTCAATCGCATCACCCGGTTTGACCGTGATCAGTTGCAGGTCCTCGGCTTCCGGCAAGCCGTAGTCGGCGCACGTTGCACGATTGCCGGCTTCCCAACAATAGGTCGATTGCTCCACTTCCGCTGTCACCGAACCGACACGAACCGTCGGGAGCGGCGGTTTGACTGGATCGTCCCCATCACCGAACCAAGACACGGCGACATAAATCACCCCCACACCGACAAGTAACCCAATCAATACGATCCAAAAACGTCGATTTCTCTTCACGGTCTCATCTCCTTTCCTCACTCATTCCCTATCGTGCGGTAAAATCCCTACTCCAACAAAAAAAGACCCACTTCCGTGAGTCTTGTGCGTCATTTCGGACGACGCAGTCCTTTCATCATATAGCCGCCTTTGAAGTCGATTGGGTCGAATGCGACGAGAAACGCCTTCGGCTCATGCTTCTCGACGAGTTCACGCAATTCTTTCATCCGTGTCCGGGCTGCCAAGACGTCCAGACGATAACGGACACCGTCTCGACCTTGACCTTGGTAGTGCGTCACCCCGTAACCATTGTCACGCATCTGTTGGATGAGCTCCGCCGGATATTCTTTCGTGTGGACTTGAATCATGTTGTAGCCGATGGCGAGTTTACGTTCAACGTAGCCACCGAGTAAAATCCCAAGTCCGAACCCGACCGCATAAACGATCATACCGAGCGTCGTCAAATCTTGGAATACAATCCCGAGCGCGAAGATGTAGATGAGCGTTTCAAGCGTCCCGAACAGACCCGCGATGACCGTCTTCCCTTTCACGAGCATAATCGTCCGAAGCGTGAGCACCGGGACGTAGATAAGTTGTAGCAATAGGATAAGTAAGATTTGACCCATTCGATCGACCTCCGTTCAAATTCATTACCACCACTATTCCAAATTTCCGAGAGAGATGCAACTAAAAAAGGCTGACCGAAGTCAACCTTATTATTTCGTATCTAGATTTTTCACGCTCGTGAGCAATTCGTAGTCTTTACGAATCACTTCGTAGATCGCGTTCTTATCTCCGTTCAACAACTCTTCCGCACGAAGCTGGTTCAAGAGAAGGCTTGTTGCGAACGTGACGAGTGCACTCTTCGGAATTCCGATTTCTTTTGCGCGCTCTGTGATGACTTGGTCGAGCTTAGCGTCAATCGTGAGCGATAATCTTTTCTTTTCATTCGACATAGTGATGAAGCTCCTTTAATTCCTATTCAGTAAACCTATTCCAGTTGCTTATTATATAGGAAGAATGGTTTTGGTGCAACCGCGTCACGAAGAGGCGATCTCATCGCCGCTCCGCACACGCTCTGCAATTTGGTCAATTTTACGAAGTCGATGGTTGATTCCAGACTTCGAAATTGGACCAGACTCGAGCATTTCCCCGAGTTCTTGTAACGAGACGTCTTGATGCGTGACGCGCAGTTCAGCGATTTCACGAAGTTTTTTCGGCAAGACGTCGAGTCCGACCGTCCGCTCCAAGAACTTGATGTTCTCGACTTGGCGTAACGCCGCCCCGACCGTCTTGTTCAAGTTGGCCGTCTCACAGTTGACGAGGCGGTTGACGGAGTTGCGCATGTCTTTGATGATGCGTGCATCCTCAAATTCGAGCATTCCTCGTGTCGCACCGATCAACTTGAGGAAGTCGGAGATCTTCTCGCTCTCTTTCATATAGAGGATGTGCCCTTTTTTCCGTTCGAGCGTCTTCGCGTTCAAATCGAACCGATTCGCCAGATCGCGTAGCGCCTGGTTATGGTTTTCATACAAGCTGTAGACTTCGAGGTGATACGACGACGTCTTCGGATGGTTGATTGACCCTCCGGCGAGGAAGGCCCCACGCAAGTAGGCGCGTGCCAAGTTCTCATCACGTGTCATATCTGAGTTCAGCGTCCGAATCATCTCATAGTGCTCCCCGAGAATCTCGAGGTCACGAAGCATCGTCTCCGCATGCTGTGACACACGGACGATATAGACGTTATTCTTTTTCAGACGCATTTTCTTCCGTACGAATAAGTCTAGCGGATGGTCATAGAGGCGTTTCATCAACGAATACATCCGACGGGCGATCGAGGCGTTTTCGGTCGAGACGTCGAGCGTCATGCCTCGTCCTAGGGCGAGTGAGATGACGCCGTTCATCCGAACGAGTGCCGACAACTCTGCTTTCGCCTCGGCGTCGTTCACTTCGAGTTGTGTCAATTCTTTCTTCACATCTGATGCAAAGCTCATCGATTCCCCCTCCTTTCTATCTTTCAAACAATTCTTATTTCAATTCAAGCTGCTGAAACGAACGTGGTTTCTTGATCCGGAGCACGCGTTGCATGACGAGTCCGGCGATGGCGTCGGAGTCATGACGGATGTAATCCCGATTGTAATCGACGATATCTCCCGCAAGGACATTCGTTCCATAGTTTCGGAGCTTTTTCCGGTCGAAGCGGACTTCTTCCGATCCGTCTTCGAGGTAGCGCTCCAAATATTCTTCATCGATTGGCTCATTATTGACGACGATCGTATCAATCGACGCCTTCCCGAGATAGGCTTCGATGGCCTTCAAGTGCTTCATCGCATCATAGCCCTTCGTCTCGCCCGGTTGCGTCATGACGTTACAAATATAGACGACCGGGACTTGTGAGCGGACGATGGCTTCCCGCACCGCCGGAATGAGCAGGTTCGGGATGATGCTCGTATAGAGGCTACCTGGACCGAGCACGATGACGTCGGCCGACTCGATCGCTTCCACGACCCCTGGGGCCGGCTTGATGCCGTCCTCGAGTAAAAACAGGCGTTTGATCGGCTGTTGATGAAGCGGGATCTTCGATTCGCCTTTGACGATCGTCCCGTCCTCAAACTCTGCCGCGAGCGTCATGAGCGTCTCGGTCACCGGCAACACTTTCCCTTGTGCGTTCAAAAGCTGTGACATGACGTCGATTGCTTTGACGAACGACCCTTCACAAATATGGGTCGCCGCCGTCAGCATCAAGTTTCCAAGAGAGTGACCTTCTAGGCCGTATCCCGTGTCGAAACGATACTGTAAAATCTTATCCATCAACGGCTCGACTTCTGACAAGGCCAAGATGACGTTACGGATGTCTCCCGGGGGCAACATATGAAACTCGTCGCGCAAACGCCCTGAGCTGCCTCCGTCGTCTCCTACCGTGACGATGGCGGTGATGTCGAGAGGATAATGCTTCAAACCACGGACGAGGGTGGACAATCCTGTCCCCCCACCGATGGCAACTACTTTCCGTTCTCGTCTCATATCATTTCTCCTTCGTCGCGTGGGCAAGGTCACGGTGGACCGTCTTCACGTTGTAACGCTCTGCGAAATGCTCTGACACTTTCTCGGCGAACGTGATCGAGCGGTGTTTGCCGCCTGTGCAACCGAATGCCACCACGATCTGCGTCTTCCCTTCCCGCTTATATTGCGGAAGCAGGAATTCGAGCATATCGATCAACTTCTTATAAAATGCCCGCGCCTCCGGATGCGACATGACGTAGTCTTGCACTTCCGTCGTCTGACCCGTGAGCGGTCGAAGTTCAGGGATATAGAACGGGTTCGTGATAAAGCGGACATCAAACAGTAAGTCCACATCGAGCGGGACCCCGTGTTTGAACCCGAACGACATGAAGTTGACCGTGAACGGAATACGTTCCTCGTTGAACTGTTGCAAGATGCGGTCCTTCAGCATCTGCGGCTTCAAGTCACTCGTGTCGTATAGCGTATGGGCACGGTCGCGGAACCCTTCTAACAGTTCGCGCTCCATCTGGATGCCGACAAGTGGCGCATCTTCTGGGGCGAGCGGGTGTGACCGGCGCGTCTCTTTATAGCGACGAACGAGCACGTCGTCGCGCGTCTCTAAGTACAGAAGATGCGGGTGTACATTCTTCTTTTCCAAATCGTCGATGACGATGAACAAACTATCGATAAAATCTCTCGTACGTGTATCAATGGCGACCGCGATTTTCGGTCGGACCGAGCTGATGACATCAATCAATTGTGGTAAGAGAACCGGTGGTAAGTTATCGACACAGAAATAGCCGAGATCCTCGAAACTATTCATCGCGACGGACTTCCCAGCCCCGCTCATTCCGCTGATGATGATCAATTCTTCTAATCCTTTAAAATCTTCCATCTCGCTGACGCCCCCTTAAAATTGACAACCGAGCCGTGTGTGTAGCTCTCTCCATCTAGTATAACGAACGTCCGAAAAAAAGAGAAGGACCGCGGTTCCCCGCAGTCCTACCTTCTTGAATCATGCGTTTTGTTCTTGCAACGATTCGAGGAGCCCCTCGATGAAGTGTTGAGCGTTCTGAGCGGCAATCGATCCGTCGTTCGTCGCCGTGACGACTTGGCGGAGCGTTTTCTCACGAACATCACCGGCAGCGAAGATTCCTGGGATATTCGTTTCCATCGCCTCGTTCGTGACGATGTAGCCTTGCTCGTTCGTAATCCCGAGGTCTTGGACGAATCCAGTGATCGGGTTCATGCCGATATAGATGAAGACGCCGTCGATATCGTGGTCTGTCTCTGTACCGTCAACCGTGCTGACGAGACGAGCCCCACCGACTTTTCCGTCTTTCTCTGTAATTTCTTTCAATGTGTGGTTCCAAATGAAATCGATTTTCTCATTGTCGAACGCACGTTTTTGAAGAATTTTTTGAGCACGGAGCTCGTCGCGACGGTGAACGATTGTCACCTTGTTTGCGAAACGTGTCAAGAAGACACCTTCTTCAACAGCTGAGTCGCCACCACCGATGACGAACAAATCTTTCCCTTTGAAGAACGCTCCATCACATACCGCACAGTACGATACGCCACGGCCACCGAGTTCTTCTTCACCCCGTACACCGATTTTCTTATACTGAGCACCAGAGGCGAGGATGATTGCACGCGCTTTGTAGTCGCGGTTGTGCGCATGGACGATTTTATATTCTGTTTCATCCGAGATGCTTTGCACGTCCCCATATGCATACTCCGCACCGAACGCTTTCGAATGGTCGAACATTTTCTGAGACAAGTCAGGACCGAGAATGCTGTCGTATCCTGGGTAGTTCTCGATGTCTTCCGTGTTGGCCATTTGGCCACCTGGAATTCCGCGTTCGATCATAAGTGTTGAAAGGTTCGCACGTGAAGCATATAGCGCAGCGGTCATTCCGGCAGGACCGGCACCGATGATAATGACGTCATAAATTTTTTCTTCTGTCATGTTGATTCCACCTCTGCAAGAAATTGATTGCCTTTAGTATAAGAAACCTGTATGGGTATCGTCTATCTTTATGCTTGTTCGAGTGTCCGTTTGAACGAACGAACCGTCTCTGTCAACGTATCGACCGGGAGATGGAAGGCGTTCGCACAGTCCTCAAGAATCAAGGCGTCACGTTTCGTATAAAACATCCAGACGAGCGCAGCGGCCGATGCCGTTACGTCCATAAATGTTTCATCAGACAACAATAGCGTCGCAAATCGTTCATAGAAGTCACCTTCAAGACTCATCCGTTCAGCTTCCGAAACATGCGCTTCGGCAAGGACGAGGGCGTCAAACGCGCGCTTGACGCGAGCGTCTCCGTGGAACGGTTGTTGACAGAGGTCGGCACGACACATCTCTGCGAAGGCACGGACCGTCTCATTCTCCGTGACGGCGTTCGTCAGCGCAAGCGCCTCAAACGCCTCATCATCTTTTAAATTAGAAATGATTCGAATGATCTCGACTCGCGCTAGGTCGGTCTCTTGACGAAGACCTTGTACGAGCGCCGAACGAAACTCGAGGTTTTCCCGAATGTCGAAACTTTGCTTCTCTTCGAAACGTTTCATCTCTTCATTGTTCAAGTAGGTGGCTGCCTCTTCTAATCGTCCTGTCTTATAGGCAGACACGCTGAGCCAATGCCCAAACAATGGGTCTCCACGAAAACCGCGGTCTTTCAATAGACGTAACTCTTCATACGCACGGTCATAATGTCCGACGAGCGCAAGTGTCGTCGCCAATTTATAACGTAGGTCAAATTGGAGTGGACGGACACGTGTGAGTGGCGTCGATAACTGCGTCGCCGCTTCGGATTGTCCCGCCTCATGCAGCAATAGAATCGTGTTCAAAATTGCATGCAAGTTGCCCGGGTTCTGGTCGAGCACATATTCGAGCGTCCGGAACGCCGCTTGGTCATCGCCGAGGTAAAAACTGACGACGGATAGGTTGTTGTAGGCTGGCCAAAACGATGGGTACTGCCCGATCAAACGTTCGAGCGTCGCCTTCGCCGCAAAAAGTCGGCCTTTGTCGATTTGACGCTGTGCTTCTGTATGCCATGTGATCAATTCGTCCTCTTCCTCGTCCTCGAGCTCTTGTTCGAGTTCGATCAGTTCAAGAAGGGATTGCACGGCTTCCGCGTAGTGACCTTTCGTGTCACGGGCGAGATATTCAGAAGCATAGTTCGCCGCTTCTTCATATTGAGAGACATAGGCACAGTTGCTCGCTAAGTGATAGAGCGCCTCTGTCGCGGTCTCGTCGAGCTCTAATACTCGTTTCCACACGTCATTGGCGTGGTAGACCTCCCCTACTTCAAATAACAGTTCTGCGTACTGTTTATGATAGTCGACGCGATGCGTGGCTGCTGCTGTCGCTTCAGCCATGAAAAAAGTCGCTTCATCTAGGCGACCTTCCCGTAACGCACGACGACCTCTATAGTAGTGGAGCTCCGCAGCGAGCGGAGATTCTGGTTCGGGTAGCGTCATTACTGCTTCATAGTTCGCTTCCATATTCTAAATCCTCCACATCATCTCTAAATCTTTTTTTAGTTGCAGGGATAAGAATACCGCACTCGAACAACGAGGGCAACTGAAAAAGTTAAAAAAAATTGCGACTATATTCCCTCTATAATGAATATTTTTTACTAGGTCCAAAAATTGTTTTTGAACGAAAATATGATTCCGTCAATTCGGTTCATTTTCCCATTAAAAAGCGGCATCTCTTTTAAAAAAAGTGATACCGCTCAAGTATTCTTTCACGCCTCTATACAAAAAAGGCATAAAAACATTTTGCGAAAAATTGTGTCAAATATGTGTCAGCGACTGGAGCTTTGAACCGACGACCCGCTCACCTGGTAAGACGTCGCGGTGCACGACCGCACCCGCACCGACGACCGCACCGTCGCCGATTGTCACACCTGGTAAGATGGTCACGTTCGCCCCGATTAAGACTTCATTTCCGATAACGACGTCCCCGATCCGGTACTCATCGACGAGATACTCATGACAGAGAATCGTCGAATTGAATCCGATGACGGTGTTACGACCAATCGTGATCCGTTCCGGGAACATGACGTCCGGCGTGACCATGAGGGCGAGGGCACTATACTCGCCAATCTTCATACCGAGAAATGTCCGGTACAGCCAACGCTTCGCCTTCACCGAAGGGAAGTAACGACCGATGAGCACGACCGACGTGTTTTTGAAGACACGCAGAAAGCGAATCGTCCGATACATCTGCCAAAGCGGATTCGGTCCGTCGATGCGAAACCGTTTCGTCTTACGCATGAACGCTGACCTCGTCAAGCCATGCCTCAAAATGTTCCATCGAGTCGATGATGACATCCGGCTCGAGTGACTCAAGGAACGGACGGCCTTTTAATGCCCAGCCGACAGCGACCGTCTTCGTCCCTGCATTTTTCCCGCTGAAGATGTCTGTATCGTTATCCCCAACCATGACCGCTCGCTCCGGTGACGAACCAAGCGCTTGAAGCGCACGTTCGACCGGTTCGGCGTGTGGTTTTTCATTCTCGACATCGTCCGCCGTCACGACGACGTCAAACAAGTGGTCGATGTTGAACAACCGAAGACCGCGTTCGACGACCGGACGACCTTTCGATGTGACGACGCCCATCTTGTATCCTTTCGCATGAAGGCGATATAGGCCTTCGATGACACCCGGATACTCGGCGACAAGTTGGTCGTGCATGGCGATATTGAAACTCCGATAGAACGCTTGCATCTCTTTCCATTCCGCTTCGTTCAATTCACGGAACGACTTCTCGAGCGTCGGTCCGATGAAACGATAGATGTCCTCATCCCGATACGTATGTTCCGGGAAATAATACTCAAACGTGTGGCGGAAACTGGCGATGATGAGCGGGTTCGTATCGAGTAACGTACCGTCTAAGTCAAATAAGAGCGTATCCATTAATCAAACAATCCTTTCTCTGATGGGTCATTGTATCGTTTCGCATTGCGGCGAAGGATCATCATGACGATACCGAAGAGAATCAGCACGATTGACACCATTTGGGCTGCACGCAAATCGCCTGACATAAGACTATCTGTCCGGAGTCCTTCAATATAGAAGCGACCGATTGAATACCAGACGAGGTAAGACAAGAAGATATATCCACGACGTGGGTTCCCAATCATACGCCAAGCGACGAGGAGGATGACCCCGATGATGTTCCAAACACTTTCATAGAGGAACGTCGGGATATAATATGCGCCATCGATATACATCTGATTGACGATCCAATCCGGTAACATGAGCGTATCTTGCAGGAAGCTACGCGTCGTCTCGCCACCATGGGCCTCTTGGTTCATGAAGTTCCCCCAGCGCCCGATTGCTTGTCCGAGGAGAAGTGATGGCGCCAAGATGTCCGTCACTTTCCAGAACGACATCGATTTTCGCATACAATAGACGATGACGACAAGGAGTGCCCCGAAGATGGCACCGTGAATGGCAATCCCGCCTTGACGGATATCGATGATCTGCCCGAGGTTCTCTGAGTAGTAATCCCATTGGAACGTCACATAGTAAATACGCGCGAAGATGATACTGATTGGAATCGACCAGATGACGACGTCGACGAGTCGTTCCGAATCATAGTTAATCCGTTTCGCCTCATAGAGGGCAAGGACGAGTCCGAGCATTGCTCCGAAAGCGATAATCATGCCATACCAATATATCGGAAGAGAGCCAATTTCAAACGCTACACGATCAAATGTCGGTTCTACCATGATCACAAGTCTCCTTCAGTGTCCTGAATCGCGTTCGCGAGACGTTCCGCAAACTCTTCAGCCGTATTGATCCCCATGTTTTGCAGACGATAGTTCATCGCTGCGACCTCGATGATGACCGCCAAGTTTCGACCTGGGCGGACCGGGATCGTGAGGAGCGGGACTTCACTGTCGATGATTTTCATCGTGTTGTGATCGAGCCCGACGCGGTCGTACACTTTTCCAGCGTCCCAGTTCTCTAAGTTGACGATGAGACTGATCTTTTTATGGGACCGGACCGCACCTGCACCGAACAAGGTCATGACGTCGATGATGCCGATTCCACGAATCTCAAGCAAATGACGAATCAGCTTTGGTGCTGAACCGACGAGGAGCTGGTCACCCGTTTGACGAATCTCGACCGAGTCATCGGCGACGAGACGGTGTCCGCGTTTGACGAGCTCGAGTGCCGTCTCCGATTTCCCGACACCGCTTTGTCCTTTGATGAGGACGCCGACGCCATAAATATCGACGAGAACCCCGTGCATCGCCGTCATCGGCGCGAGTTCCATCTCAAGGAAGTTCGTGATTTGCGATTCGATCGAAGTCGTCACCGCATTCGTCCGCATGAGTGGGACGTTTGCCGCTTCCGCTTCTTCTTCGATTTCTTTCGGAATGTCAAATCCACGTGTGATTAAAATCCCAGGTGTCGATTCCGTACATAAGATCCGAGCACGCTCGCGACGCTTTTCTTCCGATAAGCTCGCATAGAAAGTTAACTCTGTCTTCCCTAGCACTTGAAGACGATTTTTCGCATAGTGCGTGTAATAACCGGCGAGGACGAGTCCAGGACGACTCAGGTCGGGTGTAGCGACCGGACGATGAAGCCCCTCTTCTCCCGCAATGACTTGAAGTTTAAAACGCTCAACGACTTGAGCTGTACGTACGATATTTTGCATCAGTATCTGCCCCTTTCACGCTCATTATTGTATCATAGCTCTTTCTATGTAGGGTTAGAGAAGTGATGAAGAACGTGTCAAAAAATTGTTGAAACTTTCATACATAGCGTTCGTAGGAAGGGTATAGGCAAATAGAGGAGGTGAAAATATGGATGCTTTATTTTGGATTGTCGTAATCATCGCGCTCGTCATCGGAATCGGGACCCTCATCTACATCATCAAGTCGCTGATTGATATGTGGAAAGAGTACGCAACGACGAAAAACGAGACGGTTTTGCTCTTGTTCATCTTGAATATCATCGGATTCTTCTTGTCGGGTGCGCTCATCTCGATGATTGTCGCCATCATCTTCTACTGGAATCGTTCGAAATCGATGCGTCTTCTCGGCATCATCTTGCTCATTGCCGGACCGGTCCTCTTCATCGTCTTCGCAGTCAGTGCATTCACGCTGTTTGATACACAGATGATGGATTGGCAACAGATGGAATATGAAATGAATCTTTAATCAAAAAAGTCCCGAAGGCTAAGCCTTCGGGATTTGCTTATTGTTGATGGAACGGATTGTTCAAATCAGCTGGGTCGACGGGATCGACCGGATCCGATGGCTCCGTCTGTTCTTCCTCAAGGAATGTCGACGGTGTGTATACCGATCCGTGTTCCAAGTCGATTGTACCGGTACGCGTACCCGCTTCGACTTCGATGCGAGGCGTTTGTCCACGACCGGACAAGAATTCAAGCCGACGCTGCGCGACGTCTTTTCGGTCACGGATGATTTCAAGTTCGTCGAGCAAGCAGTGGAGTCCACCGAAGTTCGTCTCAAGTTCACCTTCGACTTCGACACCATGCGGTAACACGAGTCGAACGTTTCCGGCGAGCGAGGCGAGTTCGAACTTGGCCGGACGAGCAGTCGCAAGCTCCGCGCGAATGTTTCCATTACCCGTCTTGAGGGATGCTTTGTCGTACTTCCCGCCGACGATGACGGCCCCATTTCCGGTACGGACATGGACGAGCTCTGCTTCGACACCTTCGACCTCGACTGTCCCGTTTCCGGTGTTAAGGAGGAGTTCCGATGCATGCACGTCATGTAAGACGACGCGACCGTTCGCCGTTTGAACCCGGACGTTCTCGACGTCAAGACCATCGGCACGAACTTCCCCGTTCAACGTCTGAATATGAAGATGGTTGAAATGGTGATGCGGGACGTACAGCTCCACATGGGCCCGGACGAGTTTATCACGCAATGAGACGACGAGACGGTCTCCGATGACGGAATGTTTGACCGCCGACTGCAACTGTTCGAGCGCTTTGTCCGCGTCTTGTTGGCGAAGCGGACGACCAGTCACGATGAGCTCACAATCTTCTGCATCTGACGAGACGATCGTCGCCGATGCGTTGAAGAGATCGAGTGAGATGTCGGTGCCCGTGAATGGGAATGATTTCGAATACGTCACTTCTGGCCCGAAATTCGAGCTGAAGGAGAAGTCGCTGTCACGAAGCTTCGTGACGAGCCCCTCTACCGCAGACGTCAGTTTCGTTGTGAGCGATTCGACCGAATAGGCATCGACCTTTTCCGTGTCTTGTCGCTCTTCTAACGCCTTGACTTGTTCTGGTTCAAGGCGTTCGAGACGCTCGAGTTGCGTCATCGCCTCCTCGATTGTCATCTTGCCTTCCTTCACTTGCTGGAGAATCAGTTCACGCATTTCTTGTTTCACGTTCGTTTTCCCCCTTCAATTTGGTTGCACGTCAATTACCTTCCCGTTTCTCACCATTTCTATACTTATTTCTTTTTTCCTGCTTTTGGTTTCACACGAGCCGCATCTCGTTCGAGTACCGGCTTCAAGTACTTGCCGGTATACGAGCCAGACACTTCCGCGACTTCTTCCGGCGTTCCCGTCGCGACGATGAGTCCGCCACCGTCTCCGCCCTCTGGTCCGAGGTCGATCAAATAATCGGCCGACTTGATAACGTCGAGGTTATGTTCGATGACGAGTACCGTATCCCCGTTCTCGACGAGGCGCTGCAACACTTTCAACAAGCGCGCGATGTCGTCGACGTGGAGACCTGTCGTCGGTTCATCCAAAATATAAATCGTCTTCCCGGTCGAGCGTTTATGGAGCTCCGAGGCGAGTTTCACACGCTGCGCTTCCCCACCCGAGAGTTCCGTCGCCGGCTGACCGAGTTTCATATAGCCAAGACCGACGTCATAGATCGTCTGGATCTTCCGCTTGATTTTCGGAATTTTGTCAAAGAATTCGAGCCCTTCCTCAATTGTCATATCGAGGACATCGGCAATCGTCTTCCCTTTATATTTCACTTCGAGCGTCTCACGGTTATATCGTTTACCGTGACAGACCTCACACGGTACGTACACGTCCGGTAAGAAGTGCATCTCGATTTTGATGATCCCGTCCCCACGGCACGCTTCGCAGCGTCCGCCTTTGACGTTGAAACTGAAACGTCCTTTCTTATACCCTCGCATCTTCGCTTCGTTCGTCGAGGCAAAGACGTCGCGGATGTCGTCGAAGACGCCCGTATACGTCGCCGGGTTCGAACGCGGTGTACGTCCGATTGGGGATTGGTCGATATCGATGACTTTGTCGATATGCTCGAGACCTTCAATCTTCTTATGCTTCCCTGGTTTCGCTTTGGCACGGTTCATGTTGTGCGCGAGCGATTTATAGAGAATCTCGTTGATGAGTGTCGACTTCCCAGAACCCGATACGCCCGTCACGGCGACGAACATCCCGAGCGGAATCGAGACGTCGACATCTTTCAAGTTGTTCTCTTCCGCCTTGATGATTTTCAAGAAACGCTCGTCCGGCATCTTCCGTTCAACTGGGAGCGGAATGAACTTCTTCCCGGCGAGATATTGCCCCGTGAGCGAGTTCTTGTTTTTCATGAGTTGCTTCGGTGTCCCGGCGGCGATGACTTGTCCACCGTGCTCCCCGGCACCCGGTCCGATATCAATCAAATAGTCGGCTTCCATCATCGTGTCCTCATCATGCTCGACGACGATGAGCGTGTTGCCGATGTCCCGCATCTGTTTGAGCGTCGCGATCAAGCGGTCGTTATCTCGTTGATGAAGACCAATTGATGGTTCATCGAGGACGTACAAGACACCTGTGAGGCGTGAACCGATTTGCGTCGCGAGGCGAATTCGCTGCGCTTCCCCACCTGAGAGTGTTCCTGCAGCACGAGACAGCGTCAAATAGTCGAGACCGACGTTATTCAAGAAGCTGAGTCGTTCCCGAATCTCCTGCAAGATGAGACGGGCAATGGCGATATCCTTTTCACTGAGCTGTTCATTGAGCTCTTCGAAGAACGCGAGGGCGTTCACGACCGACTTCTCCGTCACTTGTCCGACGTGCTGTCCGGTGATCTTGACGGCGAGTGACTCTTCTTTCAAGCGATAGCCGTGACATGTCGGGCAGGCGTGGGTTGCCATATACATCTCCATCTGTTCACGGATATAGTCGGACGTCGTCTCGCGGTAGCGGCGTTCGATGTTACGGAGCACCCCTTCAAAGAAGATTGTGTTCGTCCGGACTTGACCGAAGTCGTTCTCGTAGCGGAACAGGAATGACTCTTCCGAAGAACCGTTCAAGACGAGCTCTTGGTCACGCTTCGACAGGCGCTCGAACGGCACGTCCATGTCGATGTTGAAATGCTGACACATCGCCGCTAACAGTTGCGGATAGTACTGGGAACTCGTCGGCTGCCATGCAGCGATTGCCCCTTCTTTTAACGTTTTCGATGGGTCTGGTATGACGAGTTCCGGGTCGACATCTAATTTCGTCCCGAGTCCGTCACATGTCGGGCAAGCCCCGAACGGTGAGTTGAAGGAGAACATGCGTGGCTCGAGCTCTCCGATCGAGAATCCACAAATCGGGCAGGCATGGTGTTCGCTGAAGAGAAGCTCAGTACCGTCCATCTTGTCGATGATGACACGTCCGTCGGCGAGACGTAATGCCGTCTCGAGAGAGTCGGCGAGGCGTCCTTCGACATCAGGTCGGACGACGAGACGGTCGACAACGACTTCGATGGAATGCTTTTTGTTTTTGTCGAGCTCGATTTCATCCGTCAGCTCGATCGTCTCTCCGTTCACACGGACACGGACGAACCCTTCTTTTTTCAACGAGTCGAACACTTTGACGTGCGTCCCTTTACGACCTGACACAATCGGTGCCAAAATCTGAAGTCGGGTTCGTTCCGGCAACTCCATCACTTGGTCGACCATCTGAGAGATGGTCTGACTCGAAATCTCGATTCCATGGTTCGGACAAACCGGTTTCCCGATACGTGCGAACAGGAGTCGGAGATAGTCATAAATCTCGGTCACCGTCCCGACCGTCGAACGTGGGTTTCGGCTCGTCGTCTTCTGGTCGATTGAGATGGCAGGACTTAATCCTTCAATCGTATCGACGTCCGGTTTATCCATCTGTCCGAGGAACTGACGGGCATACGCAGACAAACTCTCGACGTAGCGGCGCTGTCCTTCCGCATAAATCGTGTCGAACGCGAGCGACGATTTCCCGGAGCCGGACAAGCCCGTCAAGACGACGAGCTGGTCACGTGGGATATCAATATCGATATTTTTTAAGTTATTGACGCGTGCCCCTTTGATGACAATCGCATTTTTCTTTTCAGCCATTTAATTCCCTACCTTCAACTCCAAGATTAAGTCACGCAATTCGGCCGCTCGTTCGAACTGAAGATCGCGCGCCGCTTGCTTCATTTCTTCTTCTAATTTGGCAATCGCTGCCTCGCGTTCGGCCGGTTTCATCGTACTGAGTGATTCGAGCGCCTCTTCCTCGGCCTCGACCGTCGCTCGGATGACGCCACGAACGTCTTTACGAATTGTCTGTGGCGTGATGCCATGTTCTTCATTATAAGCTTGTTGAATCGTACGACGACGATCCGTCTCTTCGATGGCTCTTGCCATCGAGTCGGTCATCTTGTCCGCGAACAGGATGACGTGTCCGTTCGCATTACGGGCCGCCCGCCCAATCGTCTGAATGAGCGAACGGTCAGAACGAAGGAACCCTTCCTTATCGGCATCAAGAATCGTCACGAGACTGACTTCAGGAATGTCGAGTCCTTCCCGCAACAAGTTGATTCCAACGAGCACGTCGTATTTCCCGAGACGAAGATCTCGGATGATTTCAATCCGTTCGAGCGTCTTGATCTCGGAGTGCATATAGTTGACCTTGATTCCCGCTTCACGCAAGTAGTCGGACAAGTCCTCTGCCATCTTCTTCGTGAGCGTCGTCACGAGGACACGCTCGTCTCGCTTGATGCGTTCGCGAATCTGGTCCATCAAATAATCGATCTGACCTTTAATCGGATGAATCTCGATCGTCGGGTCGAGCAGTCCCGTCGGACGAATGATCTGCTCGATCATGTGCGGTGTATGTTCGAGCTCATACGGACCTGGTGTCGCCGAGATGAAGATCGCTTGTGAGACTTTCTTCTCGAACTCATCGAACTTGAGCGGACGGTTGTCTTTCGCAGACGGGAGACGGAACCCGTGGTCGACGAGCACTTGTTTCCGCGCCTGGTCTCCGTTATACATCCCGCGTACTTGCGGCAGCGTCACGTGCGACTCATCGGCAACGAGCAGGAAGTCTTCTGGGAAGTAATCGATCAATGTATATGGGGTCGAGCCTTCTGGCATTAAGTTCAAGTGTCGCGAATAGTTCTCGATGCCTGAACAATACCCCATTTCACGCATCATCTCCAAATCGTAATGCGTTCGCTGTTCGAGACGTTGCGCTTCAAGCAGCTTCCCTTCCTCACGGAACTTTTCGAGTTGCTCTTCGAGTTCCGCTTCGATATTAACGATTGCCTTTTGAAGTTTTTCATCGCGTGTGACGAAGTGGGATGCCGGGAAGATGGCGACGTGATCTCGGTCTGCGATGATTTCTCCCGTCAACGGGTCCATTTCACGGATTCGATCGATCTCATCACCGAAAAATTCGATTCGCATACAGTGTTCGTCACGCGAAGCCGGGAAGATCTCGACGACGTCCCCACGGACACGGAACCGTCCGCGCTGGAAATCGATATCGTTTCGTTCATATTGAATGTCGATGAGTTTACGAAGCATCTCGTCACGCCCCATCTCTTTTCCGACCCGAAGGCTGAGGACGAGACTGCGGTATTCTTCTGGGTTACCGAGACCATATATACAAGAGACCGATGCGACGATGATGACGTCATCCCGCTCAAAGAGAGCCGACGTCGCCGAGTGACGCAGCTTATCGATTTCATCGTTAATGGAAGCATCCTTCTCGATGAACGTATCGGTCGAAGGAACGTACGCTTCCGGCTGATAATAGTCGTAATAACTGACAAAGTATTCGACCGCGTTGTTCGGGAAGAATTCTTTGAACTCGGAATAGAGTTGACCCGCGAGCGTCTTGTTGTGGGCAAGGACGAGTGTCGGTTTCTTCACTTCTTGAATGACGTTCGAGACAGTAAACGTCTTCCCTGTTCCAGTCGCCCCGAGGAGCGTCTGATAACGGTCTCCCCGATTCACGCCTTCGACAAGCTGCCGAATCGCTTCAGGCTGGTCACCTCCTGGTTGAAATTCAGAATGTAATGCAAACGGGATCGATTCCATAAGATACTCCTCACCTTCTCATTTCATAAGTGTCTTTATTATATCATAGACACGAACAAATATTCGCTTATTAGCTTGTAGATGGATATATTCCATTTCTCTTTCATATCATCTTTTCTTTTTCCGTTACCGTCTCAAAAGAAACATCCAATCTCACGCCAATCATCATCTGAGAGTTTAATCGTAATCGCTTTTGTGACATAGGACACGAAAAGTCGAATCCTGGACCTTGTTCCTATTCGATTAAAATTCCCACGATTTTAAAAACGGAAGCCAAATTGGTGTATATTTCGCTCCCTGTCTGCTCCTTTATGTGAAGTTTACAGGTGTAAATGTGAACATTTGTAGGAAAAAAGTAGGATTTTTGAAAAACACTGTTTTAAAACGCTTACATTTTGGGCATATAATGAAGTGGTAAGTCAAATTGCATAGGGAGAAAGGGGAGTATCACATGTCAGCATTTGTAAGTGAAATTATCGGTACGATGCTATTGATTCTGCTCGGTAACGGTGTCGTCGCCGGCGTCGTCCTCCGCCATTCCAAAGCGGAAAACTCTGGCTGGATTGTTATCACAATGGGTTGGGGTCTCGCGGTTATGGTCGGGGTCTACGCAGCCGGTATTTACGGAGGCGCACACATCAACCCTGCCGTCACGATTGGTCTCGCGACAGCAGGAGAATTCCCATGGGCCGATGTCCCACTCTACATCCTTGCTCAGTTTATCGGAGCGTTCATCGGGGCATGTTTGGTGTATGTCCACTACAAGCCGCACTACGATGCGACGGACGATCCAGGTTTGAAACTCGCAACGTTCTCAACTGCACCAGGTATTCGCAACACACCATCTAACTTGATCGGTGAGATTATCGGAACATTCGTCCTTTTGTTTGCGTTGTTGTCATTCGGGGCAAACACATTCGCAGATGGACTCAACCCGCTCATCGTCGGTTTCTTGATTGTCTCAATCGGTCTCTCACTAGGTGGTACGACGGGATATGCGATCAACCCAGCGCGTGACCTTGGGCCACGTATCGCCCACGCTGTCCTTCCGATTAAAGGAAAAGGTTCATCTGACTGGGGCTATTCATGGATTCCAGTCGTTGGTCCGATTATTGGTGCTGTCATTGCCGCTCTCGTATATGGCATTCTCGTCCCTTAACACATAATTTTGAAGGAGGAAATCACATATGGCGAAAGAAAAACGTTATATTCTAGCATTGGACCAAGGAACGACAAGTTCACGGGCAATCATTTTTGATCATGATGGAAAAATTGTCACAGTCGCACAACGCGAATTCAAACAATATTTCCCAAAACCAGGCTGGGTCGAGCATAACGCCAATGAAATTTGGGGTTCTGTCCTCGCGGTCATGGCGGAAGCGTTCGGTTCGGCGGATATCGATCCGAATGAAATCGCTGGAATCGGGATCACGAACCAACGTGAGACAGCAGTCGTTTGGGAGAAAGAAACAGGACGCCCTGTTTACAACGCGGTCGTTTGGCAATCACGTCAAACTGCTGATATCTGTGAAGAACTAAAAGCAGCAGGTCACTCGGATATGGTCCGTGACAAAACAGGTCTCCTCATCGATGCCTACTTCTCAGGTACGAAAGTGAAATGGATTTTGGATAACGTCGAAGGCGCTCGTGAGAAAGCCGAAAACGGTGAACTCCTCTTCGGAACAATCGATACATGGCTCATCTGGAAACTCTCAGGTGGTAAAGCCCACGTAACGGATTATTCGAACGCATCACGTACACTCATGTATAACATTTACGAACAGAAGTGGGATGACGAGTTACTCGAAATCTTGACGGTACCGAAATCAATGCTTCCTGAAGTCAAACCTTCGAGTGAAGTATATGCAAACACGATCCCATATCACTTCTTCGGATTCGAAGTACCAATCGCCGGCGCGGCTGGTGACCAACAGGCTGCCTTGTTCGGTCAAACATGCTTCGAAAAAGGTGAAGGAAAGAACACGTACGGTACAGGTTGCTTCATGCTCATGAACACGGGTGAAGAAGCCGTCAAATCGGATCACGGTCTTTTGACGACAATCGCATGGGGCTATAACGGAAAAGTTGAGTATGCGCTCGAAGGTTCAATCTTCGTGGCCGGTTCGGCAATTCAATGGCTCCGTGACGGATTACGGATGCTGAAATCAGCGAAAGACTCAGAACAATATGCGACGCGTATCGAATCGACAGAAGGCGTATACGTCGTACCAGCCTTCGTTGGTCTCGGTGCACCATACTGGAACTCTGACGTTCGTGGAGCCATCTTCGGCCTCACACGCGGAACAGAGAAAGAACAGTTGGTCCGTGCGACGATCGAGTCACTCGCTTATCAGACGCGTGACGTCCTCACATCGATGGAGAACGATTCAGGTATCAACTTGAAGACACTCCGTGTCGATGGTGGAGCCGTCAGCAACAACTTCCTCATGCAGTTCCAATCGGACATCCTCGACGTTCCGGTTGAACGTCCGGAAGTGAGTGAAACGACTGCACTCGGTGCCGCTTACTTGGCAGGTCTCGCTGTTGGTTTCTGGAAAGACCAAGCAGAGATCAAAGAGCAGTGGAAACTCGATAAGAAGTTCGAGCCAAACATGGACGAGTCTCATCGCGAAGCACTCTACAAAGGTTGGCAACACGCCGTCGAAGCAACGATGGCATTCAAACCATCAAAACTTGACGTATAAGATGAAAGGGCATCCTAACGGGTGCCCTTTTCGTATGCAAAAAAAGAGTACCCGTTAGGATACTCTTACAATTTACGGAGGCGGACACGTGGACTCGTCGGCTCCCCGACGAACAAGATACCGAGTTCGTGTGGATCGGTCTCATACATCGCACGCTGAACGAAACGGATGTCCCCGTTCAGATTCAGCACTTCGAGCTTGATGTACGGTTTATGTTGCTGGAGCGCCTCGTAAAAGCTATGCCCTCCTGTGATGATCGTTCCATTGACTTTATAAATCGATTCACCTGGGATGAGTTGCATCGCCTCTCCCGGTGAATTCGGAAGCGTGTCGACGATGACCGCCCCGCGATTTCCATTGATGAAGACAGGTGTCGTGCCACGATTTTCTCGTTTGATCCACTGAAGCCCAAGCTCATATAGCACGAACAAGGCAAACACGGCATAGTCGACATATGGAATCTCCCATACATACGAGAGACCAAATAGACCGAGAGCAATCAATGCGAGCACTGCGCGATAATTGCTCAATCGTGCAAGTAGCGTTCCCGGCAATGCGCCGGTCGACAACAAGCTGACTCCGATTGGAATCGGAAGAATGATGGGAACCATCGGCCAGTCGAGACCGAACGTCGGTGGCAAGAAGACGACAAGCGGGAAAAACCAAATCCGTTTGACGACATGCCCCCCGATGAACTGACCGCGTTTCGATAAGATCAGTGTCGGGGACGTCTCTTTTGGTCCATTCCAGCGTAAAAGGATCGCTTCCGCGAGCGTGACGAGCCCGAACGTGAGGGCATATACCGTCCAATCGACTCGAGCGAGCTCGATCACCCAATCACTGAGCGCCCCATAAGAGACGACATCGCGCAACATGACGACCCCGAACAAGACGAGAAGCGGAAGCACCGGATTGAAGAATCGCGGATGCATCGTCAACACCACTAGCGTATAGAGCACTGTGAACGAGACGGCCCACTCAAACGTGATGGTCGTCTCAAGTACGATCGTCGCGGCTGATGCGAGGACCGCTAGAAGAAGACTTGGCCAGATGAAATGCTTCCATTCCGACTTCGGCGAGCGTCGTCTCGAACGAAACATGGCTCGTTCTCGTTTGACTCGTGTCATCGATATGTATGTAAGGGCGACGAGCGTCACCCAAAACAGCGGACTACCTAACAACGTCAATAAAGCCGTAACACTCATTCGTACAACTTCCACGCGGTCCAATCCTTTCTTTCATTCAACGTTATTTTGCGGCTTCTTCGAGCGCTCGGTTCAATTGGGCATCGTTCGCCTCATCTTGAATCGCCTCGAGCAACTTCGATTCGAGCGCCGAAGCGGTCTCTTCATCGACAGTCCCTGAAGCCTCGAGACCATTGTCTGTCTGGAATGCTTTCACGGCTTCTGCCATCGTGTCTCCGAAGTATCCCGGTTGACCACCTGGCTCGTAGCCGATTCCCGTCAAAATTTTATGCAAGTTCGAGACGGCATCGCCGTAATCGCCGACTTTTAGTGACTCTTCTTCTGTCAAGACACGGGTCACATTAAAGTAATCTGGTTGAGCCACTTCAATATCCGGCTCGATTCCTTTTTTATTGATCCAGTTCCCGTCTGGCGTGAGCCATTTGCTCGTCGTCAACTTCAGGTTGCTACCGTCCTCTAAATCAAATGCCGTCTGGACGACGCCTTTCCCGAACGTCTTCGTTCCGATGATTGTTGCGCCTGCTCCTTCTTTCATCGCACCCGTCAAAATCTCAGATGCCGAGGCAGAGCCCTCATCCGTCAAGACGAAAAGATTGTACGGTTTTGCTTCGCGGGCGCGACCATTTTGAGCGTCACGGTCCCCGTCCGCATTCTCGATTTGAACGACCGGTTTTGATGTCGGGACGAACCCTTCAGACATCTCGATGACGGCTGGTAAGAGCCCACCTGGGTTCCCACGCACGTCGATGATCAAGCTATCGATATCCTCTGACTCGAGCTGTTCGAGCTGTTCGAGAAACTCATCGGCCGTCGGTTCGGAGAACTGTGTCACTTGAAGATAGCCAATCTTTTTACCGTCCTGCTCTTTCACTTCTGAGAACACCGTCTCGATTGGGATCGTGTCACGCGTGATCTCATAGTCCGCCGTCTGACTGCCACGGCGAATCGTCAATGTGACGGTCGTCCCTTTTTCCCCTCGGATGAGTTGGACGGCTTCTTGTACATCCATTCCTTCGATCGACTCCCCGTCGACCGCTGTGATGATGTCACCGGGGCGAAGGCCCGCCTCCTCGGCTGGAGCGCCTTTGATCGGAGCGACGATTAAGATGTCTTCTCCTTTCTTCTCCAAAGTTGCGCCGATTCCTTCAAAACTCGATTCAATCGAGTCAGTAAATTGCGATGTTTCTTCCGCGTCCAAGAAATCCGAGTATGGATCATCGAGTGCTGCGGTCATGCCGTCGAGCGCTCCTGTCAATAAATCCTCTTCCGAGATGTCTTGTAACGAATGTTCCTCAATCAAATCACGCACTTGGTCGACTTTATCCCAGCCTTCCGCATTCGTCTGAATCGGAAGTGATGTGTCTGTAAACGCCATCGTCGCAAGGCCTGCACCGGCCCCAGCCACGAACGTTGTGCCAGCGAGTAGTCCTGCGGTTGAATTTTTCACGGGTTGGTCCCTCATTTCTCTTTGTAAGTCTTTTCATTAGTATAGCAAAAACGAGAGGAAAAGCGGACGCGTTCCACATATTTGGGACGCGTCCGCTTTAGTCAGTATCCAATATACGGGGCTGGGTCAATCGCATTCGGTTGTCCCGGTGCCCATTTTCCTCGATGTAACTCAAAGTGGAGGTGCGGTCCGGTCGACCAGCCGGTGTTGCCGAGCGTCCCGACCGTCTGTCCTGCCGCGACTTGTTGACCGGCGCCGACCGTGATGGCGTTCAGATGGGCGTAGACGGTCGTCCAAATCTCCCCGTTCATGACGTGAGAGACGAAAACGACGTTCCCATATCCGGTCGCCGGTGCCGCCTTGATGACCACACCCGGTGCGCTCGCGACAATCGGTGTCCCTTGGGCGTTGACGAGGTCGATCCCCTTATGGATCTCAGGGACACCTGTCAACGGATTGTTCCGCGGTCCGAACGGGCTCGAGACGTAACCGGACACGGGGCGGACAAATCTAGTCGACGTGGACACATTCGTCGGCGTTTCAGCCGGCTGTGCTGGCGGTGGAGCCACTTCAGGTACTACGACCTCTGTCTCCGCTTCCCGTTTCTCTGCTTCGGCGCGCGCCCGCTCTTCCGCAGCACGTGCCTCAGCTTCCCGTTTCGCGCGTTCTGCAGCCTCGGCGGCTTCGCGTTCTGCCGTTGCAATCGCCTCGAGCTGTTCGCTGATAATCCGGTTCTGTTCGGCCATGACCGCCTGCTCTTCACTGCGCGTCATTTTCTCGAGTTCGAGTTGCTCGACTTGTTCGTTCAGTTCGACCAACAAATCGCGCTTCTTCTCGGCCGTCCGGTCAAGGTCTTGTTTCGTGATGACGAGTTCACGCTCTTTTTGTTTGATGAAAGAGAGTTGGGTGCGCTGAGTCGTCTCTAACGACTCGAGACGTTCCATCTCACTCATATAGTTATGTATGAGCTCCCGGTCCTGCTCAGCGATCGTGCGGGCCGTCATGACCCGTGTCACGAAATCACCGAAGGAACGGGACTCAAAAATGACTTGTAGATAGGAAGTATCTTCATGTACTTGCAAGACGCGAAGGCGCTCATTCAATAAATCCTTCTGGCTTTCTAAGTACTCTTCCTGAACGGAAAGTTGTTGGCGGGTCGCCTCGAGCTCTTCACGGGCCGTATCGACCTCGTGTTGTTGAATCGCGATTTGTTCACTCAAATCATTCAATCGGTCATCGACGACGTGAATCTCCGTCTGCACGGCATCACGCTCTGCCTCGGTGACCTCGAGCTCGGCGTCTGTCTCGGCCTGCGCTTTTTTCGACTCCTCCAATTCATTGGACAATCGATCTTGTCGAGCTTTTAACGTGTCTTTCTCTGTCGCCATGACTGGCATGGCAAGTAACGATACACACAACCCTAGCGCAAGCGAACGTTTCATCCGCCAACTCCTCCTTATTTAAGTTAGATTTTCAAGAAGCGACCGAGCGATGTCGTCGATCCCCAGATCCCGATGAACGCACCGAGTGCAAGTAAGACGAGCGATACTTGTACCGTGAGCGTCGATGGATCAATCAACTTAAATATATCACTATTCAATTGATCAAGCGATGGTTGTAAAGCACTATATGCGACGTCATATCCGAAATAAATGACGAGAATCGGGACGAGAGCACCAAGCATACCGAGAAGCAGTCCTTCGATAAAGAACGGCCAGCGGATAAAGCTGTTCTTCGCTCCGACGAGTCGCATGATTTCAATCTCACGACGACGTGAGAAGATTGTCATCTTGATCGTATTCGAGATCAAGAACATCGCCATCAATGTCAATCCGACAATCAACGCGAGTCCACCGATGCGAATCCCGTTGAAGAAGGCAAACATTTTATCGATGTAGTCTTTTCCGTACTTCACATCGTCGACATTATCGAGTGAACTGACCGATTCGGCCACTTTCTCTAGTTCTGTCGGGTCTTGTGCTTTGACGATGTAACGGGCGTGGAGCGGATTGTCTTTCTCAACCGTTCCGTATGCTGCCGCATCATCCCCGAGTTGAGTTTGGAATTTCTGTAACTCATCCTCTTTCGAGCTGAACGTGACCGTCGAGACTCCCGGTACCTGTTCAATGTTCTGTCCGAGCTTCTCTACCGAGTTCTCATCCGCTGTCCGGGTGATGAACACTTGAATCTCGACATCGTTCTCGACGTTGTCTGAGATCTCGTTGACGTTGAACATGACGAGTGCGAAGACACCGACAAGCAACAAAGTGATTGTCACGGCACTGATTGCCGCGAACGACATCCATCCATTACGAAGTGTTCCTTTGAACCCTTCACGCAAATGGCGCAATCCAGTCTTAAACATCATAGCCATATGCTCCTTTCTCTTCATCGCGAACTACTTTACCACTCTCAATCGCGATGACGCGGTGACGAATCTTATCGACGATGTCACGGTTGTGCGTCGCCATGACGATTGTCGCCCCGCGGCGGTGAATTTCTTCAAACACTTCCATAATGCCCCATGCCGTTTCCGGGTCCAAGTTTCCCGTCGGCTCATCGGCGATGATCAGCTTCGGCTTGTTCACGATCGCTCGAGCGATCGAGACACGCTGCTGTTCCCCACCTGAGAGTTCATCTGGATAGTTGCGCGCCTTGTTTTTCAATCCGACAAGGTTCAACACATCCATGACTTGTTTACGAATCGACGACGTGTCTGCTCCGACGACTTCTAACGCGAACGCGACGTTCTCATAGACAGTGAGTGTCGGCAACAATTTGAAGTCTTGGAAGATGACGCCGAGTTGGCGACGTAACTTCGGCACATGCCGGTCTTTTAATTTTCCGACATCGAGCCCATCAATCAATAATTGACCAGCTGTCGGTTTCTCCTCACGATAAATCATCTTCATGAATGTCGACTTTCCGGCTCCGGAAGGTCCGACCACATAAAGGAACTCGCCGTCGCGAATCTCTAGATCGAGGTCATCCATGGCAACGACGCCGTTTGGATATACTTTACTGACTTTTTGCATCGAAATCATAACGTATTCCCTACCCTTTTTTTAATATTTGTATGCATCTATGACGAAGTTGAATCAATTGTTTTAGTTACTGTATATTTCGCCTAGAGTCTTTTTTACAGGAAACAACTCCCTCTGTCAAGGTATCGTTTTTCATGTTCGCCTGGTCAAAAAATCATCTAGGGCATAGTTGAAGCGACTACAATTATATCAATCCAACTTTTAAAAGACCATTACAGGAGTATTTCAGTTCGATTGAGTTCGGTGGGAAAATGTCGCCAAGAACCTTGCCTTCTCTATATGTAAGAAAAAGTTGAAACTGAACTTCAAAAAGGGTGCTCCCGTAGGAACACCCTTCACGATATCGTCAAATGTTAGTCATGTGGTTTTTCTTTCAATGCATCAAACGGAGATTTTTTCCGCTTCCGATATTTGATATGAATCGTCGAAGACTCATAATCATCGGAGGCACGAATGTCCCGACTCGACACCCGGACGAACGACCACGCCAGGAGGAACATGATAAAGATTAACGGGAACCCACCGACGATACTTGCCGTCTGTAACGTATCAAGTCCACCGAGGAACATGAGCGTAAGCGGCATGATGGCGAGTGCGAATGCCCAGAAGAGACGGTTCCAAACGATTGGCTCGTCCTCGACATGCTTCTGTGTGACTGACGCCAAGATGTAAGACGATGAGTCGAACGTCGTCGCCAAGAAGATGATGGCGAGAAGTGTGAATACGCCGACAACGACCTTCCCGAACGGCAATTGACTGATGATGGCAATAATCGTCGGAGCCGGACCGTTCGCCGCCATGTAACCGACGACATCGAACGTGCCGCTCAAGTGGAGGTAGAGACCATAGTTCCCGAGTATCCCGAAGAACAGGATACAACCGAGCGTCCCGTACACCATCGTCCCAAAGATCATATTCCGAATCGTCCGGCCGCGAGAGATACGGGCGACGAACAATCCGACGAACGGTGCATATACGAGCCACCAAGCCCAGTAAAAGACGGTCCATGATTCAGGGAATCCGGTCGTCGTGAAACCACCGAAGTCACCGAACGGCTCCATCCATGTCGCCATGCGGAAGAAGTTGTCCATGACGATCCCGACTCCGTTGAATGTTGTCTCCAAAATGAAACGCGTCGGTCCAAAGATGAAGACGAACGTCAAAATCCCAAGCGCGAGCCAAATATTCAAGTCACTGAGCACTTTGATCCCGCCTTTCAGCCCGATATATGAGCTGACGGCGAAGATGACGGTACAAATCAACATGATGACGGCCTGCATACCAAGCGTGACCGGAATACCTGTCAGTTCGTTGACCCCTTCGGCAATCATCGGTGTCCCGAGAGCGAGCGTCGTCCCGGCACCACCTAATAATCCAAAAATAAATAAGATATCAATCAATTTACCGATTGGGCCGTCCGCCCATTTCCCGATCACCGGACGTACCGCTTCACTTACTTTCAATACTGATTTCTTACGGACATAGAAGAAATAGGCGATCGGCAATGCCGGTAACGTATAGATTGCCCAGGCAATCGGTCCCCAGTGGAACATGCCGTAAGCCGTCGACCACTGGATGGCTTCAGGTGACTCGGGTGTCAACCCGAACGGCGGTCCTTCATAATAGTAGACCCATTCAATGACCGACCAATAAAGGATACTAGACCCGATTCCGGCAGCAAACAACATCGCCGCCCACGAGAACGTACTAAATTCGGGTTCTTCATCTTCACGACCTAACTTGATGTGACCATTCTTACTAAAGGCAATAAAGATCAAAAATCCGAACGCGCCTAACCCCATGGCTAAGTACAATACTCCAAAGTTAGAGGTCATGTATTCGTTCGCCGCTCCAACCCATGCCTTTCCCGTCTCCGGGAAGAAGATGAGCGGTAACGTCACCCCTAACAGTAGTACAAACGAGCCGATAAAAGTCGGCCAGTCAATCAACTTCGTCTTCAATTGTCATCACTCCATTTCCATAACATCTACCATTACCCTAACAATAATTCCCCAAGGAATAACACCCCAAACAAAAAAGCACGAGGTGAATGTTCACTCCGCGCTTCCCTATCTTATTTTTTCTCAGCGAGCCAAGCGGCGACTGCCGTGATCTCTTCATCGTCTTCGAGGACGTTCGCAGGCATCGCGCCTTGACCGTTACGGATGACGTTTTCAATTTCTTCTGCCGACAAACGAGCACCGACTTGCTCGAGTGACGGACCACTCATTCCTTCAAGGTTCGCACCGTGACATGCCGCACAGTTTTGTGCGTATACCGCTTCCGCGTCAACCGATGCCGTGTTCGAGCCCGAATCCCCGTTGCTCGATGTGTCTTCTTCTTCACCGCCGCCACATGCGCCGAGTGTCAGCATGGCGCCGAGGCCGATGGCCATCATCCATTTTTTCATAACCACGTTCCCCTCCTAAGTTGTAGAAATGACCTACATTTACCATTATAGCCGTTAACGTATGCTTTCTAACCTAATCTCACGAAAAGTACACAAAGATTCCACAACTTATGGCACGTTGATATAACGTTTGTCCGACGTAAACCCTTGTCCGAGCACCTCGTGCGCCTCGCTGAAGACGAGGAACGCCTCGGGGTCGATTCGACGAATGATCTCTTTCAGTCGGCTCACCTCGCTCTGACGGACGACAATCATGAGCATCGGACGGTCGAGACGAGAATACGCCCCGATCGCCTGAATCTCCGTCGCGCCACGGTCGAGCTCTTCAAACACGGCACGGACGATAAAGTCCCGTTTCTCCGAGATGATATATGCCATCTTGTCCTGCGTGAACCCGAGCTGGACGAAGTCGATCATCTTGACCGTGATGAATAACGCGATAAGTGCATAGAGCCCGGTCGAGAACGAGAACGTGATGGCGGCCGTCAAGACGACCATGCCGTCAAGGATGGCGATACAAAGATAGAGCGGGATGTGCGTGAACTTATGTAAGATCTGCGCGATCAAGTCCATCCCTCCTGTCGAGGCACGCCCCCGGAAGATGAGTCCGAGCCCGACTCCGACTCCGACTCCACCAAAGATGGCGGCGAGTAACGTGTCGTTCACGGCAGCTCCCGCATCGATCGCCTCATAGAATAGGATGACGCCTGGTAAAAAGATCGAGCCGACGAGTGACTTCACCCCGAAGCCAAGACCGAGGATGGCCCACCCGATGATGAGCAGCAACACGTTCGCCACGAGCTGGAACGCCCCCGGCGAGATGCCGAACAGTTCATACGTGATGACCGAGATCCCGCTCACCCCGCCCGACGCGAGATTGTTCGGCAACAGGAATAAGCTGAAGGCCGAGGCGACGAACACCGAGCCGGACAACAAATACAGATAGTCTTTGACGATTTGCTTCATTAAAGAAATTCTCCTTTACAGACAACGTGGCCCAAAGACGGGAGTCTTTGAGCCACATGCATCACATATTTGTTTTACGAAGATATGCATCGATGAATGGCATGACATCGCCATCCATGACACCACTTGTGTTTCCGACCTCATGGTTTGTACGGTGGTCTTTGACCATCGAATACGGGTGGAAGACGTATGAACGGATTTGGCTACCCCAACCGATGTCCGTCTTCTCTCCACGGATCTCGTCGAGCTTACGTTGTTGCTCGTCGAGTTCGCGTTGGTACAATTTCGCTTTCAACATCTTCATCGCAGACTCACGGTTCTTGATCTGTGAACGTTCTGTCTGACATGAGACGACGACGCCTGTCGGCACGTGCGTGATCCGAACGGCAGAGTCCGTCGTGTTGATGTGCTGTCCGCCGGCACCTGACGCGCGGTACGTGTCGATGCGGAGGTCTTCTGTGCGCACTTCGATTTCGATATCGTCATCGAATTCTGGCATGACGTCACATGACACGAACGACGTGTGACGACGGCCTGACGAGTCGAACGGCGAGATGCGGACCAAACGGTGAATCCCTTTCTCCGCCTTCAAGTAACCGTATGCGTTATGACCGACGATGCGGAGCGTGACTGATTTGACGCCTGCTTCTTCACCAGGAAGGTAATCGACCGTCTCGACTTTCCAACCTTGCTTGTCTGCGAAACGCTGATACATCCGAAGGAGCATCGATGCCCAGTCTTGTGACTCGGTACCGCCCGCACCCGGGTGTAATTCTAAGATTGCGTTGTTCGCATCGTACGGTCCGTTCAAGAGGATCTCAAGCTCGAAGTCGTCGAACTCTTTCTTGAGCGATTGAATCGTCTCCGCGAGCTCTTCTTGCATCTCTGCATCCGGCTCTTCCTTGATGAGTTCAAGCGTCACTTCGCCGTCCTCATGCTGTGTCGCGAGGTCTTGGTACTTATCGACCATCGCTTTGAGGCCGTTCGACTCATCGATGACTTTCTGTGCCTTCTCTTGGTTGTCCCAAAAGTCAGGATATGTCATCTCGTTCTCGAGTTCGGCGATGCGTGCTTCTTTCTCCGTTAAGTTGAGCGAAGCTCTGTAATTCTCGAGGCGCTTCGCCATTGCCTCAAGTTCGTTCCGAATATCTGAAATTTCCATAGTGTTGATTCACCTTTCCGTAGGAAAGAGGCGAGCGGACCCGCCTCTTCAATAATTAAGCCTGTTGTCTACCGTGACAGTTCTTGAACTTTTTACCAGAGCCACACCAGCACGGATCGTTCCGGCCGATGCTGTCTTCTTTCGAACGACGGACCGGTTTCTTCTTAACCGGTGCATCTTCCTTGCCTGAGACGGCGACTTCCTCTTCGACGACTTTCTCGCGACGGAGGTTATCCCCGACTTCGGCACGGAGCACGAAGCCTGTCACTTCTTCTGAGATGGCTGCGTTCATCGCATCGAACATGTTGATCCCTTCCGCCTGATACTCGCGGAGCGGGTCGTTCTGTCCATATGCACGGAGATGAATCCCTTGACGCAACTGATCCATATGGTCGATGTGAGACATCCAGTGCGAGTCGACGGCACGGAGCACGATAATCTTCTCGAACTCGTTGAAGCGCTCAGGCGGTGCGAGTTGACGTTTCGCCTCGTACTGTTCGTTCACGCGCTCCATAAGGAGTTCGATGATCTCTTCGCGTTCTTTGCCGAAGAAGTCTTTGCCTTCGACCGCTCGTTCGAGCGCGAGCGTCTGGTTCGCCCAGTGCGCGAGCTCGTCGATGTTCCACTCTTCCGGTACGAGTTCGATCGGCGTGTATTGACCGACGCCGAGTTCGACCGTCTGTGCCATCATCGAACGGACGATATCCGTGACCGACTCGTTCTCGAGGATGCTTGAGCGGTCTTTATACATGACCTTCCGTTGGTCGGCCATGACGTTATCGTAACCGAGAAGCTGTTTACGCGCGTCATAGTTGTTACCTTCGACGCGTTTTTGAGCCGATTCGACCGCTTTCGATACCATGCGGCTCTCAATCGGTTGCGTGTCATCCATCCCGAGACGCTCCATCATGTTCTGGAGGCTGTCCGTTCCGAAGCGACGCATGAGTTCATCTTCGAGTGACAAGTAGAACTGGGATTTACCCGGGTCCCCTTGACGACCTGAACGACCACGGAGCTGGTTATCGATCCGGCGTGACTCGTGACGCTCTGTCCCGATGATATAGAGACCACCGAGGTCGACGACACCTTCGCCGAGCTTGATGTCAGTACCACGACCCGCCATGTTCGTCGCGATCGTGACCGAACCTTTTTGACCGGCGTTCTCAATGATTTCCGCCTCACGCGCGTGGTTCTTCGCGTTCAAGACGTCGTGACGAATTTTCTTCTTCGTCAAGAGCTTGCTCAAGTATTCAGACGTTTCGACAGCGACCGTACCGACGAGGATTGGTTGACCAGTCGCGTGGACGGATGCAATCTCCTCGACGACGGCTTTGAACTTCCCTTCCATCGACTTGAAGATGAGGTCCGAACGGTCCTCACGAAGGATTGGTTTGTTCGTCGGGATTGTCACGACTTGCATGTTGTAGATGTTACGGAACTCTTCTTCCTCCGTCTTCGCCGTACCAGTCATTCCGGCAAGCTTCTCATACATACGGAAGTAGTTCTGATACGTGATCGTCGCAAGCGTCATCGATTCGCGTTGAATCTCGACGCCTTCTTTCGCCTCGATCGCCTGGTGAAGACCTTCCGAGTAGCGACGTCCGTCCATGACACGACCGGTGAACTGGTCGATGATCATGACTTGTCCGTCACGCACCATATAGTCGATGTCATGATGCATGACCGCGTTCGCACGAAGGGCGAGCCCGACGTGGTGGTTGACCGCGACGTGTTCGATGGCGAACAAGTTGTCGATGCCGAAGAACTTCTCGGCGAGGTCGACCCCTTGGTCCGTCAAGAGGACCGATTTCGTCTTGATGTCGACCGTGTAATCGTCTTCCTCTTTCAACGTACGGACGAATGCATCCGCACGTGTGTAGAGCTCAGTCGATTTTTGAGCCGATCCCGAGATGATGAGCGGGGTACGCGCCTCATCGACGAGAATCGAGTCGACTTCATCGACGATCGTATAGTAGAGCTCACGCTGAACACGGTCTTCCTTATAAAGGACCATGTTGTCACGGAGGTAGTCGAAACCGAGCTCATTGTTCGTCGAGTACGTGATATCACAATTGTAGGCCGCCTGCTTCTCGACACGGTCCATGTTCGACACGTTGAGGCCGACCGAGAGACCGAGTGCGAAATAGAGCGGCTCCATGAGTTCTTTATCTCGCTTCGCCAAGTATTCGTTGACCGTTACGACGTGTACGCCACGGCCCGTGAGCGCGTTCAAGTAGACCGGAAGTGTCGCGACGAGCGTCTTTCCTTCACCGGTTTTCATTTCGGCGATGTCACCGTTATGGAGCACGTAGCCCCCGATGAGCTGGACACGATAGTGACGCATACCGAGCACTCGCTCAGATGCCTCGCGACAGACCGCGAACGCTTCTGGCAAGATGTCGTCGAGCGTCTCACCTTTGTCTAAGCGTGCACGAAACTCTTCTGTCTTCGCTTGAAGCTGTTCGTCTGACAATGCTTTGATTGGTTCGGCGAACGACTCGATCAAGTCGGCCGCTTTCTCTGCTTTTTTCAATACTCGTTTCTGTGGAGCAAATAACTCTTTCAAAAAGTTCGCCATACTCATATCTCCTCTGCACTCACTAAAAAATGCATGTTTTTTCCCTAATGTACAGTTTAACCGAAGTGGTGCCACCTTTCAAGGAAAGGCAAAACGAAACGACCCTCCGAAGCCGGAGGGTCGTGTAAGGTCAAGTATATTATTCTGGTTCGATCAAGCCATACTTTCCATCTTTACGACGGTAGACGACGTTCGTGTTGCCCGTTTCCGCGTCAGAGAAGACGAAGAAGCTGTGACCGAGCATGTCCATTTGAAGAATCGCCTCTTCCGTGTCCATCGGTTTCAATGTGAAGCGTTTCGTCCGTACGAGTTCGAGTTCTGCCTCGTCCTCATCGTAGACGGCCGGTGCATCATCAGGTCCTTCGAGGGACTTGAAGTACTCGCCGACGCCACCTTCTTTTCCGCGTCCTTTACGGTTGAGCTTCGTTTTGTGTTTACGGATTTGACGTTCCAATTTATCGACGACGAGGTCGATTGCCGCGTACATGTCGAGGTTGATGTCCTCGGCACGGAGCAACAAGTTCGGCATCGGGATCGTCACTTCCACTTTTTGTTTCTCGTTATACACTTTTAAGTTGACGTAAGCCGTCTGTGCATCCGTAGGAGTTGTGAAATACCGAGTCAACTTCTCCAGCTTTTTCTCGACATAGTCTTTGATTGCTGGTGTGACCTCAATGTTTTCGCCGCGAATGTTATAAATCATCTGAACTCCTCCTTAAAATAACCGCTTGAACCAATGATTCGTCGAACGAGACGGAATCTCCTGCTTCATTTCTAAAAAGAAAGTGGAACCAGGTGGCTCACTAATATTATACCCCGAAATCGCTATGTTTGAAAACGTTATCATCAGAAAAT
Source organism: Exiguobacterium sp. s59 (assembly GCF_018617475.1). Taxonomy (NCBI): domain Bacteria; kingdom Bacillati; phylum Bacillota; class Bacilli; order Caryophanales; genus Exiguobacterium; species Exiguobacterium sp. s59. Next base: position 319,927 of record NZ_JACSKG010000003.1, read on the forward strand.
AATGACAATTTTGTTCCGAATTCAACGCTCCCTAGAACGAGCGAAAGGTATAGAAAGAAAATACCCATTCCACCCATTTTTAAACGCGTTTTTTTATTATGTAGGCAAAATAAAAAGCCGACTCCCGAGGGAGCCGGCTTCACGGTTTGAAATTATAATTTTACAACGTTAGCCGCTTGTGGGCCACGCTCGCCATCAACGATTTCAAACTCTACGTCTTGACCTTCGTCAAGTGATTTGTAGCCTTCAGATTGGATTGCTGAGAAGTGTACGAACACGTCTTTGCCGCCTTCTACTTCGATGAATCCAAAACCTTTTTCTGAGTTAAACCATTTTACTTTACCTACCATGTGTAAATCCATTCCTTTCACCATTGGAGAATACAGAGGGTTGTCCTCTACGGCTAATCTTACCACCTTCTTGTAAGCGTGACAAACACTTTCTCAAATATTTGTAAACGTTTCGTCATTTGGCTTTCATTGGAATTATATTTCCCTACTTTTCATATTGTCTTGTTGAATTTACATTTTTTGTGATATATCATTGAAGGGATGATTTAGGTTTGTGCCGTTTTGTCATTTAGCCGATCCTGAAAATCTTATACGAGGAGGATGGTGCAGCGTATGCGCTCCTACTATTCTGAGGAAAAATATCGCATCACAAAGCGAACCGTGGCGATTCTCCCTTGCTTTGATATCATGAAGCAGTCACGGATCATTCTCGAGGATGGCACCGAGATTTCAACCCCGCTCCGGCCGTACCAGTTGTTGCAACTTTCTTGCCGCCAGTACAACAGCTCGATCGAGGAACGAATCTTCATCGCCAAACGCGTCGCCGGCGTAAAAGGGAAAGTCCCTGTCGTGATCGAACCGACAACCGGACTCGTCTTCTTCCCGACGAAGTCTCCGAAGCGAGACGATTGTGAATGGTATGCCTGGTCCCATATTCGAGACATACTGAACATCGAGGAGGAGCCGAACGGCCTCGTCCTCACAAAAGATGGACACCAAATCCAGACGAACGCGACACCGTACGTCCTTCGGAACCAACTGAAGGCGACAGGTGAACTCGTCGCCCGGTTCCAACAATTGAACGCGAGCCCCGCGCTTGAATCATGACACGCCTTCCGTCGAAAAGACGGGAGGTTTTTTTCGTTTGTTTCGCTTCATTTTTTGAAAAAGAGGTCGATATTATGGTCGAGGTGACAAACATGCAAATTCAAGCCCAAGCGACCGCCGTCAGTTCGGTCTTACCAGGCATCCAGACGAATCGGACCTATAAGGCCGAACTCGTCAAACAGACAGGGCCCGACTCCGCAATCGTCAAAATCAACGGCGAGGAAGTCGAGGTCACATTCAAAGACGGACTCCCGAAGACGAACCCGTTCCAGGTGACGCTTGCCGAACAGGATGGCGTCTTGCTCGCGACCGTCGTTCCACAAAAGGAAGAGACGCTTGAACCCGCACCACCTGCATCGTCAAAGCTCGACGCGAAGATCCAGACGCTCCTCGCCGCCCTTCCACCCGAAGTGCGAAGCGCGGTCAGCCGACTGCTCCAGTCCGGGCGCTTGCCGATGAACGAGGACACGGTGCGCTTGCTCGAGACAGCCTTTAAAGGAGACATGCGCGACGTCATCCTTCATCTAAAGACGCTCGACACGCCGACCGTTCCCCGAGAGGTCGCACGAGAGATCGCCGTCCTCTCCTTAAATGAAGCGAGACAACTCCTCACACCGCCGGCGTCACACGCCCCGTATCCACAAAAAGAGCGATACGTCGAACTCGTTAACTTGTCACGTCCCGTGAGCGAACGGGTGACGCCGACGCCGGAGACGGTCGATCGAGTGATTCGCGACTTGCCTACCCCACCGAAGATGGAGCGCACCGAACCGTTGCCGCTCCCACCGGTCAACGGACGCCAAGTCATGGTCAAGGAAGTGACGAGCCATCTCGCGAACGTGACGAACACGTTCAGGAATGAACAAGCGACGGTGACGAAACAACTCGGACAAGTCGCCGCACTTATCGAGACGAACCCACATGCGGCCCGCCCCGCGCTCGAGACCGTCTCAACCCGCTTGACGCAACTCGTCCAAAAGACGGATGCGCTCCTGCATACGGATGTGACGCAAGAGAAACAACTCGTCGCCATGACCGCGAAGCTCGATCTCGCCTTGTCGTTACTCTCGACGAAGCCACAAGAGAGCGCGGCGCTCGTCAAAGACGTGCGGGCGACGTTGAACGACTTCCGTTACGCACCGAACCAGGCACGGATCGAGTATATCCCTCACGGTGCGACACGCGCCGGAGAGATGCCTAGCGTCACGCCACTGAAACTTGACGCGACACTGTCCGGCCGACACGTCCAGGAAGTGACGCAACGCGTCCAAGCACAGGCCCAACTCGCACAGGCGAACAACACGCCGACGTCCGCGCTGTCGGTACGAAGTGACACGACGAACCCCGAGGCGCAACGACTCGCCTCGTTCCTTCAGGTCCAACAGACGCTCAACCGCCTCGATGGCGGGCAGCTCCACCAGCTCCTATTCGCCCTTCCGGCGAAAGTGCAGGAGATCGACACCGGGATCCACGTCCATATCCAAAACCGGGAGGCCGGCGACGTCGTCGACTGGGAGAACAGCGTCCTCTATATCCGTTTAGAGACGCCTCGCCTCGGCGAGATCGGCGTCAAACTCGAGGCGAAAGACCGGAACCTCCGCCTCACGCTCGAACATGACGATGCGACGGTCGAACGACTCGCACGCCCGCTCCTCGGCAAGATCGAACAGACGCTCGAGACGATCGGTTATAAGAGTGTGACGACCCAGTTCAAACCACTCACGAAAGCTGAACGTGTCGTCGATGAGCCTAAGATCGCACCGACGACCGGCTATGATTTCAGAATTTAGGAGGCCGCGATGTACCAACGCATGGATTTGACGAAACGAAAGACGGCCGCGGTCGTCCGCTATGACGAATCGACGGACAAAGCGCCCGTCGTCGTCGCCCGCGGGACGGGCGCCGTCGCTGAAAAGATTTTACAAGAGGCCCGTGCCCGAGGAGTTGCGGTCGAGAACGACCATTCCTTGCTCGGACACCTGCTCGACCTCGACTTAGGGGACGCCATCCCCCCGCAGCTCTATGACGTGATGGCGGAAGTGTTGCTGTTAATAGAAGAACTCGATTCCATTAAAGGAGAACCAAGATGAACCCAACCCAGTTATATGAAATGAGGCCTGAAGAACTGACACAGGCGATGTTACACGCGCTCACGTATCACTATGAACGCGCGCAAGGCTCGACGATTGCCGAACGAAATCGTCACCTGCGCCAAGCTCGCGAGCTGTTGGTCAAGCTCCATCAAGGACTTCATGACGGCGGCGGCATCATCGCGGCGCAACTCGATGAAATCTATCTCTATATGGCGAACGCCAGCGTCGAGGCGATCATCGACCAGGATCAACAAAAGATCGCCGAACTACATACGCTCGCAAGCGACCTCGACAAGACGTGGAGCGAAGCGATGGAACGTGCCAAGACCCAACCTGTCCCGACTGGAGGAAACCGCTATGAAAATTACCAATAACGTCCAAGCGTTAAAAGCCTATACATCACTCTCGTTGAACCAGGCGTCGATGAAAAAGACGATGGACCGCCTCTCGAGCGGGGTCCGGATCAATAAGGCGTCGGATGACGCGGCAGGTCTCGCCATCTCCGAGAAGATGCGGATGCGCCTCGACTCGCTGTCGATGGCCGAGCGCAACACGCTCGACGGGATCTCGCTCACCCAGACGCTCGAAGGTGGGATGAACGAGACACATTCCCTCCTCCAACGCATGCGTGAACTGTCGGTCCAGGCTGCGAACGGGACGCTCAGCGAGGACGATGCGAAAGCCGTTCAGGAAGAGATCAACGCCTTGACGGAAGAAGTGACACGAATCGCCGAGACGACCGAGTTCAACTCGAAGAAGATTATGAACGGTGAATACATGCAGGGCGCCAATACGCTCTTCTTCCAAATCGGGGCCGGCAATAACGAGGCCGTCATCTTGAACGTCGAAGATATGCGGGCGCACGCGCTCGGCATCACGACGACGACAGCGGGAGGCGGAGCATTATCTCCCGTCGACCATGACAATGATCAAGCGACAGCTTCTGAAACTTATTACTCCCTCAGCGTATTGACGCCGGACAAAGCGGGAGAAGCGATCGCGAAGTTCGATGCGGCGATCAACAAGGTCTCGCTCGAACGTTCGAAGCTCGGGGCGATTCAAAACCGGCTCGAGGCGAACGTCAGCATCGTCGCCATCGGTTCTGAGAACTTGACGGCGTCCGAGTCACGGATCCGTGATGCCGACATGGCCCGTGAAATGATGGACTTCGCCCGCCTAAACATCCTGAATCAGTCCGGCATGGCGATGATTGCGCAGTCGAACGCGTTGCCGCAAGGCGTGTTACAATTATTGAACTAACCTAAAGAAAGGACGGTTGCCCATATGGACATTCGTCGCATCATGGAGACGCAATCGCTCCTCGGCTCAAGTAAGGCGAAACGCCCCGAGGTCGAACCCGGCGTCTCCTTCCAAAACGTCATCGGTCAAAAGCGCGAGGACCGTGAACACGAGCGGTTCCATCGTCAAATCGCCGCAATCCAGGAACAAGGAGAGCTACTCGCCGAGAGCCAGACGGTCGAGGCGCTCGCCGATTATAAGAAAATGATCAAAGACTTTATGAAAGAGGCCGTTGACGCGGCACTCCGCCTCGAGGACAAACGCGGGTTCAACCGCCGTGGACGCGCGAAAATCTATAAGGTCGTCGAACAAGTCGACCAAAAGCTCCTCGCGCTGACGGACCAGGTCATCTCAGGGGAAGCCTCACGCCTCTCCCTCCTCGACCAGGTCGGTGAGATTCGCGGATTGCTCGTCAACGTCTATGTGTGAGGTGTCGAGATGGCAGAGCATTTGTTTTTAAAGAAAGTCAAATGTCCGTATTGTTTACAAGAGAGCAAGGCCCAGCGTGTCTTATCACGTCACATCCGACCGCTCGAGGTCGAAAAGGACGGCTATACGACGTATGACGGACCGAACCCGTATTTATACGAACCGACCGTCTGCGACCACTGTCACCTCGTCTTCCATGACTCGTTCGACAAGGTGCGAAAGCATAACCGGGAGGCACTTGAGACGCACTACTTCAAACAAGTGAAACCGGACGTTCTAAAAGGCGATCGGACGAACGAGCACGTCATTCTCTTATATAAGTTCGCCGTCATGACGGCCCAGTTGAGCGGACAAAAACCGTCCGTCGTCGCCATGCTCGGGATGCGAATCGTCTGGATGTATCGGTTGATGGGAGATACGGCGTCTGAGAAGGAATGGATGCAGCGGACGCTCGATAAATATAACGAGGTGCAAGAGGCGTATACGGACCCGATTCGGACCGGGCTGCCGTATGACCAGCTCATGTTGCGAATCGCCGACCTTTCCGCCGCGCTCGACTATTATGAGGACGCGCGTCGCTGGTACGGGATTCTCCTCAGCAGTAAGGAAGTATCGGAGCGGATCCGGAATCAGGCCCGGACGCATTGGGAAGATTTTCGGTTGGAACATGCGTAAACGAAAGCGTGGGATATTGGATCCTACGCTTTTTTCGTAGTTATCATTGAGAAGTTCGATGATGGGGTATAAACAAATAGCTTACATACTAAAGGAGGTTTTTTCATGTTTGAAACGCAATATCTCGATACCGCACGTGCCACGTTCAACAGCCAGAAACAACTCGCCGAGCGCGCGCTCGTCCAAGTAAGTGACGAGGACCTGCATAAGACGCTCGCACCGGATACGCTCTCCCTCGCCCTCATCATCCAACACATGGCGAACAATATGAAATCGCGCTGGACCGATTTCCTGACGACGGACGGTGAGAAGCCGGACCGTAATCGCGACGCCGAGTTCGAGGACCAGCAGTTGTCCCGAGATGAGCTCATGCAGGTGTGGGACGAGCGCTGGCAACTGTTGGACGACGTTTTAGCTGATCTCACACCAGAAGACTTAGGGAAAGATGTCATGATTCGCGGGGAAGCCCATTCAGTGATCGATGCGATTGAGCGACAAGTGTCGCATTATGGCTATCACGTCGGGCAAATCGTCTACCTATCGAAACTGTTTGCCGGTAGCGACTGGGATGTGTTGTCGATCCCATTGCCGCATCAGCGGAAGTGAGATGCGCATCTTCTTGTTTGTGACGTTCTTGCTCGTCACATCCCTTCTTCCGCTGATCAGTTTTGACGGTTACCATATCGCTCGTCATACGACGAGTCACTTAGGATCACAAGGTGCTCCCTTCGCATGGGTGATGAATATCACGTTTGTACTTTTAGGTTTCACGGCTATTCTGATCACATGGCGAACGAGAATCTGGTACCACCGAGTTTGAGGTGGTGTGTTTGGGATAAGCCTTTGTTTCACAGGAATATTCCGTCACGCCCCACTTGTAGATGCAATCACGACGATTGTCTGGCAAGATACATGGCACTCCATTTTCGCGACAACGACCGGTATTGGGTTTACAATGCTAGCAGCCGGACACACCGTGATGTCTCGTGGTGCCCAACGGTGGGGCGCCCTCATCATGACAACCGTGGCGATCGTCATCCCCATTGCGATGTTCGGTATTCCTGAAATCATGGGATTATTGCAGCGCGTGATGTTTATTAGTGCATTTTGGTGGTTGTTCTTTTATATGAGAGCACCTAGCGGACTCTCTGTTTAATCATGAAGCGGACCTATAGAGAAATGGGTCCGTTCGTTTTATTTTCCAATGACCATACAAAAAACGTGCCGACACTCGTTCGGCACGCCTCATCTTATTTCGTCACGTTGATTGTATACTCGTAGCGGTCTTCCGCCATTTTGTCGAAATTCTCGTTAAACGGTCCATCGATGACGACTTTTAAGTCCGTCAGCTCTTCTGGCTTTGCCTTCACGAAGAAGAGGACATTCCCTTCTTTCTTCACTTTCCCCATAAATTCGCCACCGACGTCATCTGAGAACCACAAGTCAGAAGACACTTGTTCCCCCGTATTCGTCACGAGCGTCGCCTGATTCGGATGGAAACTCATCGTCTCGTCGACCGTGTTCTCGACAATCATGTTCATCGCGACGACCGTCACCTCTTCTTGTCCGTCGAATGAATCGCTATAAGCTTCTGCGACTGTGAGACGTGACGTCTGTACTTTATCGATGGCGAACTGAATCGGTCCCATCGTCTCCGTGATCGTGAGTGCCTTGTTCTTCATATAAACCTTGTTCGTTCCGAGCTCACTTTCTTGGACGTCCGTCTCTTCAACAGTCGTCTCCTCTGACGCACTCGCTTCTGCCTCTGCCACTTCTTCCGTATCCGTCGACGTCGTCTTCAGTTCATCTGCTTCCCCGCATCCGACGAGTAGTGCGAGCGGTACCGCCACCAGTAAGCCAAATCGTTTCATGTTCATCTTCATCTCTCCCTTTTCATAATCCAAGTGATGTGGTTAAGACGAATATAACGAATTGGCAATCTGGATCGTGGCAAGAAAAAGTTCCAGGTAAAATAAAAGTCAAGGTCCATAATAGGACCTTGACACATACACTTATCCTCTTGATTTCAGCTCTTCTTCCTCATACGGATCGGGACGATCCTCAAACGGCGTATCGTCCTCGACGTACGCCTCAAGTTTTGGATCCCGTTCCACATACTCATCGTACGCTCCCTCTGGACCATAGACGAAATAACGGCGCTTCCGTGACGATACCGGTTTGGACTCTTTCTCACGCATCTCGTTTCCCTCCTCTTTCCAGAAAAGAAGCAACGGCTACAATGATGTTTACCCGATTATAGCGAAAAACAGACGTCATTTCATCCTCGCTTTTTACCTGAAACCTTTTTACATGATGTGCGCATATATTCATAATGATTCAATGAAGGGATGGTACATATGCAATTATTGAAGAAAGGGTTCGTGCGGAGCCTCTTATGGGCGTTGCCGTTCGCGATACTCGCGCTCTACCAAGGCTGGTCAGGAAATTCAGACGCTGTACATGCCATGCTCGTCTACGCCGGAGTCGCTTTCTTTCTCGGGCTCACGAGCGTCATTTATGAAGTCCGACAATGGTCGTTCAAAAAACAGATTTTCATCCACTGGAGCGTCATGCACGTGACGATCCTGCCACTCCTTTGGTTCGGTGGGTCTACACCGGTCACGTCACTTCAAGATGCCGTCCGCCTCTACTTAAACTTTACGGTAAGTGGTCTCATCTTGTTTACCATCTCTTATTTCATCATTCGGATGCGTCGCCAAGTCAAGACCTCTTAACACACAAAAGCTCGAAGGCATCATGCCCTCGAGCTTTTTACGTCTGTTGGTCGAATAGACCAGAAAAGTTAGAATCGACGTCTTCATACGGATCGACGTACGACTTGACCGTCTTCCGTTCCAGTCGGGCCGTCCCGAGCGTCATCCCGAGACGCTGGTGTTCGGCCTCAATGAGCCGTGCAATCTTTTGGCTGTCGTCGACGAGCTGCCGTAAAACCGTCTGATCGGCTTTCTCCAAGTCAGGACCGTGTGCTACGAGTAGTTGTTCGCGGTCGTCCAAGAGCTCATGGATTTGTTCCATCCACGTGTCGTACGTCGGCTCTTCCGGAACTTGCGCCAGCAACTCTTTCAGGCGCTGCGTCTTTAAGATGATCTCATCAATCGGCATCATGACTGCTTCGCGAGTTTCATCGCTTCCTTCCACGTGTCGCGGAGTTCCGTCGTGAAATCGAGCACCTCATCGAGGATGGTCGTATCGTTCTTGACGTTCGCATCGACGAGACGGCGCCACATGTACTCATAGAGCGAGTCCAAGTTCGCCGAGATGGCGATGTCTTTATTGAGTGTGAGACGAAGCTCTTGGAAGATCGCTTGCGTCTTTTGGATGTTGATGTTTTTTAAATCAGGGTTGCCCTGGTCGATCGCAAGCTTGGCGAGGCGCATGAACTTGAGCGCCCCGTCATAAAGCATAAGCGTCAGTTCCTGTGGGTTCGCGGTCGTGACCGCATTGTTTTGATAAGCTGCGTATGGATTGGCTACCATTTAAATTCCTCCTCTTACATGCCTCCGCCTAAAAACTGTTGAAGTGAAGCGGCTTGTGAGTTCGCCTGGTTCATCGCCGTTTCCATCGCCGCGAAGCGACGGTAGTAGGCGTTTTCTTTATCGATGAGTAAATCGTTGAGTCGTTTGATTCGTGTATCCATCTGCGTCATCTCACGACCCATTGAATACGTTGGAGCCCCGGCCCCGTCCGCACCAGCGATTCGTGTGATCGTCTCACGCGAGTCTTTCGCAGTATCGCGGATTTGTGGGAGGAGTCCTGTCTCTTCATCCGTGAAGAGTTTATACACTTGTTCCGGATCTTTCTCGATAGCGGCTTTTAACTTCTCTTCATTCAGCTCGATCTTTCCACCGTTCGTGAAGTCAGAACCGGTCGAGAGACCGATTTGGAATAAGCGAGACATGTCTAGATCGTTCGTAGTAGATGTGGCGCCCGACCATTTGCTACGAAGCGTATCCATCGTCCCGCGAAGGATCGTGTCCCCACGGAGCATCCCGCTCATCGCTTTTTCTTCCCACTTCTTGATCTCATCTTCCGACAACTCATCACGCTGCGCCTGCGTGAGCGGTGCGAACGAACGGAATCGTTCTTCGCGTGTCTTCTTGTTCATGAGATCGATTGTCTCATTGTATTTATCGACGAAACCTTTGATGTTGTCAAAGATTTTTTGAGTGTCAGTAGAAGCACTTAGTGTAACCGGTGCAGGGTTATCAACTGCTTTAAATTCAGATTTCAAAGTAATTGTCATGTTATCAATTGTGACGGTATTCGTACTTCTTGTCAGTTCGATTCCATTCACATTAAAAACTGCATCTTCTCCTTTAATATCATCAGTGACACTTGCTTGGAAGAATGTTGCCGCAGCTCCTGTGAAAGCAATCGTTGAATCGCTACCTGTGTTTCGTTGAGTGAGTGCCAATTTACCTGATGCATCATCAAAGAATGTAGAAAAATTCGTGTTTTTTGAGCCAAGTTGAGTCAATACATCACTGAATTTTGCCTCGGCACTGACCGTCAATTCAGAAGGTGTCCCACCACTCTTATTGATGTATTCAACTTTATAGCCGGATTCGAACTTTAATTCATCACCGTCAGCAAGAGGTGTTGAAAAATTCACCTTGCCTGTCGCTGAGTCATACGTATAGTTAGACGGGTCAACTTCAACATTATTAATGAAGATTTTCCCACTATCATTTAGTTTTGTTGAGAGAGTCACTTCGGTCGGAGTTCCTGTTATCGTTTGCGTTTTTGTACTCGCATCAAGATTCAAATCTTTCACAGCAGTATCTCGCTTGACCAAATTATTGTTTTTGTCTCTTACTTCAACAATATGACTAGCAGATGTCGCTAAGTTTTCTACACTTTGAATTTCAAGTGCTGCATTCCCGGTTGATGGGCCTGTCACAACCGAAACACGTGACTCATCTGATGAACTAGACGTCTTCGCATAGAAATTTCGACTGAACATCAAATCGACTGCACTGTTTCGTAATGTCATGAGGGAGCGGTTGATTTCACGATAGGCATCGCGTTTCCATTCCGTCGTTTGTTTCTTTTGTTCGAGTTTATCGACCGGCGCACGCTCAACCTGCATTAACTGCTTAATAATCGTATCCGTATCGATTCCACTGGCGAGTCCGCCAAATCGGATTGGTGTCGTCATGAGAATCCTCCTTTATACCCGTTCATCGAATAGTTGATTGAACTCCATGAACGCCGCAAAGAAATCGAGCGATTTCTTGCTTGGGATTTCGCGGATGACCTCGTTGTTCGTATCCACGATTTGAATATAATAGTCGTTTAATTTTTCATGTTTCATAAACTTTAAGCCCGTACGTTGTTGTTCGAGTACTTGATTCGCCTTCTCGACGGCCGCCTCTAACTTGGTGACGTGTTGAGGCGTCGGTAGAATGACGATGCCTTCATCAGCGAGCTTTGCTTGATTCGCTTCGACGAACACGTTTTTCGTTTGTTCATACGGCAAGACGGAAGAAGGTAGGTGAAGCCGGACTTCTGAAATGGTCGGGTTCATACGTTTCTACTCCTTATTTGTTCTTCTCTTTCTTAATATCGGCAAGTCAGGAAAGAAGTTCAATGGAAACTTGTTCAATGATTGTTCATAATTATTTTCTTTTGAATTGAAATTCGATTATTTAAATTGGGTATTCAATATAAGAACATATATTCCCTTAAGAGAGGATAAAAAGCGATGAAATGGGCAGAATTGACGACTTTTGAGAAGAGTTTAATAATGGGGACTTTATTGGGAGATGGACACATCGGAATTTCTAAGAAGAAATATCCAAACGCGAATTTAAGATATGGAGAACATTTTTCAATCAAGCAACTCGAATATCGTGAGTGGAAATTAAACAGCGCTCCACGAATCTTTTCAAGTATCATCAAAAATAACAACGGAACGAGCGCTTCTCTCACCTCACGTTTTGACGAATTGTTCACCTGGCTTCGAGCAGAACTTTATATTGGAGGTAAAAAAAGTATTCCCCTTCATTTACTTGAAGAATGCACGGATCCAGTTTTTTTACTAGCCCTCTATTTAGATGACGGTAGCCTGTGTGTCACGCGCTCGACTCGTTCAAAAAAGCAACAAATGATTTTAACACCTCACATCGCACTTTACTTGCAAGCATTTCATCCTTCTGAATTAAATTACTTAAGTCAATTCATCGAAAAAACATTTGGACATCGATTCGTGTTAAGTCGAAGAAACGATGGTCACAATTTTATTCTTCGTATTCAAAAGACGGAAGATGCTCTAAAATTCTTAGACTTTACTGCTTCTTATAGTGAGGAGATATCTTCTATGGCATGGAAACTAGATTGGAAACACCGTTTACAGATTGAGAAAGAAGCGAATCCAGATTTGACCGTCATCACTTCAAAACCTAAAAACGATTATTCGGAGGAAGAAATCGAATTGATTGTGACTTCAAAATTAAAGGGAATATCAGATCAAGAAATTGCGGATACACTAGGACGCAGCTATTGGTCTGTTGTATACAAGTGGCAGGATATTAAGAGAAATCGATTAAGAGAAGAGCAAGTTGTGTATGTAATTTAAAAAAACACCCGCGTTTCCTTTGAGGACGCGGGTGTAAAAAAGTATGTTATAGAGCCAATTAACGAAGCAATTGAAGAACTGCTTGCGGTTGCTGATTCGATTGCGCCATCATAGCCTGTGCAGCTTGGTTAAGAATGTTGTTCTTCGTGAAGTTCATCATCTCTTTCGCCATGTCTACATCACGGATACGTGATTCTGCAGCTTGAAGGTTTTCAGCACCAACATTTAAGTTATTGATTGTATGTTCAAGACGGTTTTGGTTAGCACCCAGTTTAGAACGTTCGGCTGATACTTTATTTACAGCTGCTTGCACAACATCAATTGCTGTACGAGCGCTTGCGCTATCCACTACGCTGATTGAAGAAGTATTCAATGAAGTTGCAGAAGAATCCATTTTTGAAATTGAAATTCCAAGACGTTCTGCAGTACCCGTGTTTGCACCGATTTGAATATCAACGGCTTGTTGAGCCCCCGTAATTACAGTACCAGCTGCTCCACCACCAGAAGTTGTAGCCGCAATACCCGCAGCAGTCTGAGTACCATTGACTGAAATCTTCACTCCTAATTTATCAAAGTTTAATACTCCAGCAGTATTATCAGCAAGTGTTACCGATTGTGTGTTTCCCGCACCATCAGCAAGAACATAGTTTCCTGCACCACCAGATGTGATTGTGAAAGTAGTGCTCGCAGCAGCTCCAGAGATATCGATTGAGGTTACGCCGTCAGATCCTACCTGCAAACCACTTGTTGCTAATTGAACACCGAAAGTCCCATCAAGAAGGTTCTTACCGTTAAATTTAGTTGACTCTGAAATCCGATCAATTTCACTGTTTAACTGCGTAAGCTCATCCGAAATAGCAGTTCGGTCTTCAGTTTGAAGTGTTCCGTTCGCTGCTTGTGTTGTCAACTCTTCCATTCGTTGAAGAATTGAGTGTGTTTCGTTTAGCGCGCCTTCAGCAGTCTGAATGAGAGAAATCCCATCTTGAGCGTTACGTGAGGCTTGATCAAGACCACGAATTTGACCACGCATTTTTTCAGAAATCGCAAGACCGGCTGCATCGTCACCTGCACGGTTGATGCGAAGACCTGAAGATAGTTTCTCCATTGCTTTACCAGTTTGCGTTGTGTTGAATGACATGTTACGGTGTGCGTTCATTGAGTTAAGGTTGTGGTTAATAATCATTGTAATTTTCCCTCCATAGGTTTGAGTTTTTTCCGCTCTTCCAAATCCATTTGTCCGAGCATGCAAGGTTTAGGCCGGCCCCTCACCTTGCATTTTTTGGAACGTTTTATCGTTTCCATACTCTATATCGGAGTCATCCCGTATCTGTTTAGTCTTTTTTTCAACTTTCTATTCAAAATCTGTAGATTCATACTTTTGAATAGAAAAAACGCCCCATCACTGGGACGCTTCCTCTTTTCTCTTACACTTCCACCTTCATCTGTTCCGTCTCATTCTGCAAACTTTCCGCGACGCGAACGAGCTCTGTCATCGCCCCGTTCACTTCTCCAAGGCTTGCTGCTTGCTGGCTTGCCGCTGATGTCACTTCATTCGCATAACGTGATGCTTCTTCAACCATACCGACGATGCCTGCCGAGTTCGTCACGACCGAGTCGATCTGACCGCGTGACTCATCAAGGAGTGAATCGACTGAATGCACGTGGCTGTACACTTCATTTGCCGAATTATGAATCGATGCGAACGCACCACCTGCTTTTTCAACCAATCCGACACCTGTCTCGACTTCTGCTTTCACGTTCGCCATCGACGATGACGTATCGCCAACGAGACGCTTTACGTCGACGATGAGATCTGTGATTTCTTGCGTCGAGTTCGCTGTTTGTTCCGCGAGCTTCTTGACTTCTGCCGCAACGACGGCGAATCCACGTCCATGCTCCCCGGCACGTGCCGCTTCAATCGACGCGTTCAAGGCAAGCAAGTTCGTCTGTGCCGAGATGTCACTGATGACATCCGTGATGCGTGAGATTTCGCCTGTCATTTCCGTCAACTGGCTGTTAAGCGTCGATGACTGTTCGACTTTCCCAGCAATCGCATGCATCGCGTTAACGGAAGACGACGCGAGGCCTTTCCCGCTCTCTGCTTCCTGTTGCATCTCGCTCGCCGAGTCAAGCGCCGATGACATTTCTTGACGGATGCTCTCCATCGTCCGCGCGACCGCTCCGAGCAAGTCCATCGAGTTGTATGTCGCACTGACGTTGTCTTCTAACATTTTGTTGAGGGAGTCCATCGCAACACGAATACTTTCGCCCGCCACGTTCCCTTCTTGGACTGAAGCTGCAATTTCCTGTGCCGAACCAGTCAACTGGTCCGCCGTGTAGCGCATATTCGTCCCTTGCTCCCGAAGGTGCTCGACCATGTTGTCCATCGACAAGAGCAAACGTCCCATCTCCGAACGGTCTGATGTCTTCTCGTCCGCGAAGTGAACCGTCAAATCACCGTTCCCCACTTCGACGGCTTTCTCTGAAGCCATCTCGACCGCTTTCAGTGGACGACGGGCGATCAAGTAAATGACAATCCCGCCGAGTGACGAGATAAGTAACGCCACGACCGTACCTACGAGCATGACCTGACCTTGTTCCATCTCGAGTTCTGTCAAAAGCAATAGCGTGATGTAGCCGACCGCTCCGCCCGTGATAAAGGACGTGACCAAAATCCACGCGAGCAGTTGTGTCGTAAAGTTTTTAAATACTTTCACTGTGTTGTTCCTCCTCATTGTGTTCATCACTCCTTATATCGTCCGATTTCCAATGAATGTATAGCGTTTTCAGTTGAACGTTTGGTCAATGAAAAAACGCACCCCAGAAAGGAGTACGTTAAAATGCTTCATCGTCACGTTCGACGCGCGTCACCCGTCGTGGTGTCGTCGCTGCGTCAATCGCGAGCGTGATCGCTGCCGCCCAGTGGAGCATCATCCCGACGATCGGAATGA
Source organism: Exiguobacterium sp. s59 (assembly GCF_018617475.1). NCBI lineage: Bacteria > Bacillati > Bacillota > Bacilli > Caryophanales > Exiguobacterium > Exiguobacterium sp. s59. Next base: position 335,090 of record NZ_JACSKG010000003.1, read on the forward strand.
ACCCGAGGACCGATGCCGTGATTCCGACGGCCGCGCCGTACGAGAAGCGGTTCAGTCGACTGAACGAGAGAATCAACACGATGACGTGATAGACGAACATGAATCCGAGGGGAGAATACCCCATCCCGATGATGAAAAGACCACCGAGAATCGGAATCCCGAGAAATGCTTCAAACGCCGCACCGAGCCATTTCAGATTTTTCACCATATGGTTCACCTCATAATTCGATCATGTAAAACTCGTAGCCGCCATTTTCTGCAAAGCCTGCGCGCTTATAGATTTCAAGCGCCGCCTTGTTTTCCGTCTCGACATCGAGCTCGACTTTCGTCCGGCCCATGCGGAACAGTTGTTGCACCATCTGCTTCAACATCTTTGTGCCGTAGCCTTTACCTTGTTCTCCTGCTTTGACACCAAACGCGTGGATGCTTGCCGCATCGTCACCGACGAGAAGGGCACGGATGACGCCGACCGGTTTGCCGTCGACTTCGCCGATATACGTCACGCGGTCCGGCGTGTCGATTTGTTGATAGATGTTTTCCGTCACATCGACCGGGTCGCCGAACGCCTCGCTGAGCGTCGCGATGATGAGCGGACGGTCGTCCGCCGTTGCCTCACGGAGCGATACCTCATCCGGTTTTAAGAACAGTTCCGCCTTCTTCAAGACGAGATTATATTCCGAGAACTGGTACGCCGCCTGAAGGTGCTCGAGTACTGCCTTCCCAGATGCCGAGTTCCGGTCGATGACGAACGTGAACGCCTCACAGCCGTTCAGTTTCGCATCCTGTTTCGCCGTCTCGAGCAGTGCCGAGAAGACACCTTGCTTCCGGTACTCCGGATGGACGAGCGCGTTCACCTCATACTCGTTCGGGAGATATGGGAAGAGCATGAGATACCCGACGAGCGTCTCCCCGTCATATACCGCATAGTCGTTCTGTCCGACCGACTCATGACCGACTTTGACGTCGATCTTGTCGTTCGTATTGACCGCCTGTTCTAACATTTTCACATCATCCGCTTGTTTGACTTCTTCTACTGTCCAATTCATGTACATCACCTCATTTGTATTGTAGCACAAAGGAAAAAGCCCGCCGTAGCGAGCCCACTTACGAGATTATAACGTCCGGAACTCCAACTCAGGGAGCGTCTCGATCAATTCAGCGATTTCATCCGTATGCGCCTCGGCACCCGGGACGGCCTCTGTCGGTTCGACCCAGAAGAACGTCTTGTCGTTCGTGCCGAGATAGTTGCCGTAACCGACCTCTGTCGCGAACGCCTCTTCCGTCAACTCCCGGTCGATCAAGTCCAAGTGGAACAAGAGCTGGTCGTCTCCGTCCTCGACGTTATAGTACAAATCGAACGTGCTGTAGCTCTTCGTGTCCCCGATGTCGACGACGTCCTGTGCCTTCTCGATATAGACGTCACCGCGCTCAATCGCCGCAACGATCTTTGACGGCAAGATGATCTCATATCCGAGCTCTCGGTCACGGATCGTCTGCGTCGTATCCTCTGTCCGTCCCCGGGACGAGACGACACCGACCGTTGCCACCAATGCACCTGTCACACCGAGCGCGAGCGCCCATTTCATCGATTTGTTCACAAGAACCACTCCCTAGTTGTTGATGTCTTCACTTGATTATCCCACAAGTTGATGACTTTTCATCAAATATTCTGAAAAAATGTTTCCCCTTACATTGACGACCGTCCGCCAATCCCATACGATGGTAATAACGTACTAGAGAAAAGAGGAACTGACATGTCTAACGAAACTACTTTGACGCGCGCCCAGCTCGACGCGCTCTTGAAAAACGTCTTCGCCCTTCAAATCCCGGTCATCGAGAAGTTCATGACGGATTTGTTTAAACAATACGTCTCGACGGCTTCTACGTTCAAACAAGATATGGACACGATGAAAGCGACAGACTGGCACAAGCACTTCTTCGGTCAAAAAGTGATGCCGCACCTCTTCATCGAAAACCTCGGCTTCGGCGCATCGTTCCGCCACCAAGGTCAAGAGAAGGTCGTCAGCATCCCTGAGAACATGACGGTCGTCAAACCGGACTCGGACGCACAGATCAAAGAGATTTTAGAGAACCTCGACAAGACGCTCGCGTCGATGGACGGGATCAAAAACAAAGGACTCGTCAAAAAGTTCTATAAAGAAACGCTCGAACTCATCTGCCAGCTCGGTAGCCGTACTGGTATGATGGATGACTTCTACGACAAAGTCAAAGGCAGTTTGACAACAAGTTCATGACAATACCTCGCTCGTAGGAGCGAGGTATTTTTTATGCCTCTTTTTGCAATGCGGTCGGAAGCTCGATGAACTGGCTGCGGCTATGGAAGACGACTCCGACCATGACGAGTGTAATCCCCACCAAGGCGATCGGGGACGGCATGACCGCATGGAGGAAGAGGAGCTCGCCGATGAGGGCGAACAACACCTCGAGCGCCTGCGTCGCCTCGACAGACGCCAGTTTTCCCATATCGTGCTTGACGAGGTCCGTCGCCTTGAAAAATAGGACGGTCGCGACAATCCCTGACAACAACGCGACGAGGAACGTCTGCCCGAGCTGACTCGATGAGGGACGCCCCGTCGTCAAGCCGTACCCGAACAATAAGAACCAGACCGGGAGCGACCCGAGGCACATCCCGAGAATGCGTTCGAACACGTCGAGGTCCGTATGTTGCATCATCTTCCGATTCCCGAGCGGATACGCAAAAGCCGCGATGACAACCGGGACGATGCCGAGCCAGAGGAAACGAGGCTCGAACGATTCGAAGAACTCGACTTGCATCAAGACGACCCCGATCAAGATCAGACTCGAGAATCGTAGTCCACGCCACGGGATCTGTTCGCGTGACCCGTCCGGCCGCTTGAAGAGTGGTGACAAGAGCGCACCGGCGACGATCGTCACTTGCCATGTGCCCGCGATGAGCCATGGGGGCGCGACCTCGGCCGCGAGACAGATGGGAACGTAAAACAACCCAAACCCGACCGTCCCCCAGACGAACCACGGACGTGGATTTTCCGTCAGTGCCTTGACGACCCGCTTGAGCCCGCCCCGCAAGGCGACAACAATCATTAACAGTGGGATCATCCATAAAAAGCGGAGCGAGGCACTGTAGGCGAAGCTGCCTCCCCCGACTTGCATCACTTCATTCAACACGAACGTGCTCGCAAAAAACAAGGCTGCGAAGACACCGAGTACAAGCGGACGCATACGTTCCCTCCTTTCCGAATCCTGTCTTGTTCTCGGTACCCATCTATTTTTCCTGCAAAAAAGACGCATGACGCGTGGTCATCCGTCTCTTCATTCAATCCGTCACGTTCGCAGTTCGAGCGCGGCAATCCGCTCCATCTGCTCGAGGATAGGCTTCGCCTGATCGATATACGCCCTCACTTCAGCAAGCGACAACGACGCCGCATGCGCATCCTCACTCCGCCACACTTCATAGACGAACACCGTGTCCGCCTCATCGAGCGATACGTGGACCCGATACGATTCACAGTCCGGCGTCGCCTCCATCTCCCGCGCCGCTTCCGATAAAATCGCCACGAGCCGGTCGCGTTGTCCCGCTTTCGTGACGAGCTTGCCGATCAGTGCATACATGCTCCATCCTCCCCTTTCCCTTGCCTCGTCTCATTCCACTTCCCATGTCCGTTTTCCTGCATGGACGCTTCGCACATGCGGAATGTTTTCGCGGCGCACGTTTCCCGGTCAAACAAAAAACGGACAGCACGTGGCCATCCGTTAGTGAATATCGCGTTTTTGGAAATTCCCGCCCTTGACCTCCGTCACTTCATACACGACGACGAACGCTTTCGGGTCGACATCATCGATGATGTCTTTGATTTTTCGTTCTTCGAGCCGGTTGATGACGCACGTGATTTCGTAATAGCTCTCTTTTGAATACGCCCCTTGGATTTGATTCAACGTGGCGCTTCGTCCGAGACGGTCCCGAATCGTCTCGACCAGCTCATGCGGTTCACTCGTGATGATCTTGAACGTCTTCGCCCCGCTCAATCCCTCTTCGACAATATGTATCACTTTGGATGCGATGAAGTAGGCGATCGCGGACAAGACGGCCCCTTGAAGCCCGAACACCGTCGAGACGACGATAAAGACGAACGTATTCAAAAATAGAATCAAGTCACTCGTCCCGAACGGCAATTTACGGGACAAAAGGACGGCCAGCATATCAATCCCGTCGAGCGCGCCCCCGTTACGAAGGGATATCCCCATCCCGAACCCGAGGATGATTCCGCCGACCACGGTGATAAGGAGCGCGTCGCCCTCGATGATGGTCGGTACACGGTGCATGATCACCGTACCGACAGACAACGACGCGATTCCCGTGACCGAAAGGATGGCGAAGCTCTTTCCAATCTGTTTATAGCCAAGGTAGATGAACGGAATATTCAGAATCCCGATGAAGATTCCGAGCGGCAACCCCGTCAGCTGCGACCCGACGATACTGATCCCGGTGATGCCCCCGTCCGACACGTTATTCGGGATGAGGACGGACTCCAACCCGTACGCCGCAATGAGTCCGCCTATGATGTTCATGAAGATTTGAAATCCCATCAACCAGACTTTATTCTCTCGTTTCATGTTTCATTGACCTCCTTCTCAGTTTCAACAACTTTTTTAGCCTATCACAAAACAATATCGAAATAATTCACGAGAAATCATCAATCTATTCTGAATATTCATGTCAGATTCTCTGTCTCAAATGATTTTGCCTCGACTCGTTTTGGTATACTTAAGAAAATGGAAAGGGGGCACCACGTATGCAGCGTACACCCATGCCTTCCCCGACACCGGAGGAAGTGCAGCGCTTAAGGCGCGAACATAATCCGATCAAAGCGTCCGAACTGTTTGCGAAAGTCGTCCTCTTGCTGCTCGGTTCCCTCGTCTTCGCGGTCGGGTTGGAAGCGTTCCTCGTTCCGAACCAAATCATCGACGGCGGGATCGTCGGGGTCTCGATCATCGTTTCCTTTTTGACCGAGACGAAACTTGCCATCTGGCTCGTCCTCTTCAACTTGCCGTTCATCTATTTCGGCTATCGGCAAATCGGGAAGACGTTCGCCGTCGTCACGTTGACGGCAATCCTACTCATGTCGGCGTTCACGATCGTCCTGCATGACATCCAACCGTTCACAGATGACCTCTTGTTGTCGACCGTCTTCGGCGGCTTCTTGCTCGGGGCAGGCATCGGGCTCGTCATCCGCGCCGGTGGATCGCTCGACGGGACCGAAATTCTCGCCGTCGCCTTCACGAACCGATTACCGTTCTCGGTCGGGGAAATCGTCATGTTCTTCAACATCTTCATCCTTGGGACGGCCGGCTTCGTCTTCAGCTGGGACCGGGCGATGTACTCGCTCCTCACGTACTTTATCGCCTTCAAGACGATTGACGTCGTCTTAGAAGGAATTGACCAGTCGAAAGCGGCGTGGATCATCACGACCGCACCGGAAGAGATCGGCCAAGCCATCATGGACCGGCTCGGTCGTGGCGTGACGTATCTCCACGGGGAAGGTGCCTACACCGGGGACGGGAAGAAAGTCGTCTTCACGGTCATCAGCCGACTCGAGGAGACGAAATTAAAGGACATTCTCGACGACTATGACGAGAAAGCGTTCCTCGCCATCGGAAACATTCACGACGTCCGGGGCGGACAGTTCAAGAAGAAAAACATTCACTAAACGTGAAATCCCCTATAACCGCTGGACACACATCGCCAACGGTTATAGGGGATTTTTTAGGCGAAACGTACCTGGTCCCGTCCATTCCGTTTCGCATCATATAAAGCCTCGTCCGCCCGCTCGAACACGACCATGCTCGGCTCGTGCCCGGCGACCGCCGCACCGATCGAGACGGTCATCGGAATGACCTCGCCCTGACATTCGAACGTCGTATGGCGCACCGTCTCGACTAACATTTCCGCCAACTCTTTGGCCTGTTCACTACCTTCGATGACGAGCAGGAACTCCTCCCCGCCGTAACGACCGACGAACCCGCCCGGCGGACAATGCCGTTCGAGTGTCTGACCGATATGCCGGAGCGCGGCGTCACCGGCCAAATGACCATATGTATCGTTCAACTGTTTGAAGTGATCAACATCGATGACGAGTAACGTCCACGGCTTCCCGGACACTTCTAAGTCATTCATCTGTTCGAGCGTCCGGTAACGGTTCGGAAGTCCCGTCAATTCGTCGATGGTCGCCCGATGCGTATGCAGAAGGAACATCCATAGATGCGTCTCGAGCTTCTTCGCCCCCCAGTAACAGAGCCATGCCCCGAGCGACAGCATGATGAAATACGGTACGAAGACGTTCACGAACACCGTCGCATCAACGCTACCGGTCACCCGCATCAAGACGAGGAGCGCACCGAACCCGATATAGACGGCATACCCTCGTGACCGATGCATCGGCATACGCGAGAGGATGAGTGAAAATATGTAAAAGGCGATGAACATGAGAATCGAATCGACGAACGGGGCACTCATCCCGTGTAATGTCATCCGCCCGATAAAGATGAGCGCGAGCGTGACGATGGCACCGAACGGTCCGGCGTACGTCGCCGACAACGCGATCGGGATGAGGCGGAGGTCGATCCTCGCGTCACCGAGTTCAATCGCATTGAGGGTCAACAGAATCGCCGTCAATCCGTTCGACACCCCGAACCAAAAGCGGACAAATAATGGGGAGGACGGCTGAATCGGTAAGACCGTCCGCATCACATAGAGCGTGAGTGACATGAGTAAAAAGATGAGACTGATATTGATTAAAAATTGGTTGATGACCGTTCCCACCGTTTCTCCTCCTTCCCTTTCCGTTTCCATCCTATCCCAACTAGGTGAAACATGTCACCCTTACATTCTAAATTTACAAAAAAAGTCGAAAGCTCACGCTTCCGACTGCTTTTGAATCATCTGCTTCATCAAGTTGGCACTGTCTCGTGCTGACTCGTTCTCTTCTTGCATTTGAATGTACACTTCATGACGATGGATATCGATATGGCGCGGGGCATCGATGCCGAGCTTCACCTGGTCGCCCTCGATAGCGAGAACGGTGAGCGTCACATCGTCCCCGATGTGGATTGCCTCGCCTTGTTTCCGTTTCAATACGAGCATCAGCGCACCTCCGCTTTCGTGCCGCCGAGCGGATAACGGGCCGGATAGGCGTCATCTAAGATGACTTGCTTCCCGCGTCGTTCCTTCGTCTCGATGACAATCGGTGCCTTCAAGTTGAGCGTCGACGCATCGAACGGCTCACGGAGCGTGACGATCGAGTAGACGGAGACATGTTCTGCTTCCGCAATCCCGAGCTGGTCTTTCGCCCCGTCCGACAGTTCAAACGAATAGTCCGCCTTATGCCAGAACGGATTCGTCACGACGAACGCGCACGCCTTCTCTTCGATCGACTGGAGCGACCAGAACGGCAACTCTTCCCCGTACGGAATCAAGACGAACGTCTTCGAGTCCGGGAATCCTGGAATCTCACTGACGAATGTGATCGTCTCCGCTTCATTTATTTCAATCTTGCCAAAGTAGTCTGTTTCAATGAACATGGATTGTCCTCACTTTCAACGCGTTTCATCATACATCCCACCGACCGGCCATATGTCGAGCGACGCCTGTTGACGGAGGGAAATGTCCGTCGTCCATGGCGTGAACGAGATGTCAGCCGGTGTGAGCGATACATCAATCTGGGGCGGTGTGATATTCCATTCGATTTTCACATCCGCGGGCGTATACGTCAACTTGACACGGTCAATCGATTTCGGCATATAACCCATCTCGACGATCGGATACGGGTCGTTCACTTTCTCTGCAGCGATTGAAGGGATCGGGTTCCCGTTCTCGATGCGCATGAGACGGTCCCCTTCACGGGCAATGTTCGCCATCGCCTCGCGAGCCCCTTGTTCCCCCATCTGTCCGAACGATTTTCCGAGTTCGAGCGCGCCTTTCAGGTTACTCTCACTCCGAGCAACCGAGGAGTCGATGTCAAGTTTCCCTTGAGTCGTCTGTTGCGTCATCTCGGCCTTGCCTTGCTTCATCGACATGTCCGCCCGACCTTGACGCATCTCGAGCACTGGTCGGTTCGACGTCATCTGGATGGCGGCAAAGGTTTGCCGCATTTCAAGTCTCGCGAGATTCATGACCGATTACCGGAGGAAGTCAAGGAGGGTCGGTTGAATGATTCGAGCCCCTGCCGAGAGCGCCGCACGGTGGACCGTCTCATGCGACTTCAACTCCATGATGACTTTCTCGACGTCGATATCTTCGTTGTCGGACATGATTGTCTTGGCGATGATCTCGTGGTCTTGTAGACGGTTGTCGACGAGCTCCAAACGGTTCGCCCGGGCCCCGAGCTCAGACCGCTCGGTGATCAAGTTTTGCCCGATCGTATCGAGCGTCTCGAGCTGGGCCGACAAATCAGCACCACCCGTGTTCTCATCGGCGAGCAAGCCGCTCAATTGTTTCAATCCTTCAAAGAGTTCTCGTCCGAAGACGGTCTCTGGCTGCATATTCACTTGCATCGTGATCCCTTTTGAGACTTCGAACTCGATTTTCCCGCTCGCCGTCGGAGGACCGTCCGTCCCATAGATAGACTCAAGCGTTGCTCCAGGTTCTTCGTTCAAATAGTCTTTGAGCGCCTGCATGTCAATGAGCGGTTTGTCCGTTTTCGTCCCGTTGTAAATATATTTCTCGCCCGCCTTCGAGTTGGCGAGTGAGCCGATATGTTCGATTAACTGGTCGACCTCACTCTTGATGATTGCGCGTTGCGACGACTCGTACGTATCGTTCGCAGCTTGCGTCGTCAACTCACGGATCCGTTTGACAGCTTCCGTGACCTCGTTCAATGTCGAGTCCGTCATGTCCATCCAACTCGTCGCCTCGCTGACGTTACGGCGGAACTGATCGACTTCACGCACCTCGGTCCGATATCGGATTCCTTGCATCGCGACGACCGGGTCCTCTGATGCCTTTTGGATCCGCTTCCCGCTGATCAGTTGTTCCTGGACGCGGGCGAGCGTATTATAGCTACTCGATAAGTGTTTCAAGTTCGTCTGTGTGAGCATCGTCTGTGTGACACGCATCAGTCATTACCTCCCTACGACACCCATGCCGTTAATGATTTTGTCGAGCATCTCGTCGACGGCCGTGATGTTACGTGCCGCCGCATTGTATGCATGTTGATATTGGATCATCATCGTCATCTCTTCATCGAGCGAGACCGCGCTCACCGACTGGCGGCGCTGGTCCGAGCTACTCAAGAGGGCGAACGTGCTCTTCGCGAGGTTCGCGTTCTGGCTCGCCTCGACCGCCATGTTCCCGATGACGTTCTGATAGTACTTCCCAATCGAAGTCGTCGTCGTGGCCGACCCGGCAAAGCTTAAGGCCATCTCTTTTAGGCGTGCGAGTTCGAGCGCGCCGCTCCCGTCCCCGATATTGCCGTCTTTCGAGGCTGCGATCAAATCGAGGTTACTCATGAACGTCTCGTTCACTTCAATCGTAGACGCCGTGATATCGGCATTCGTATTCGTATCCGAGTTCACGAAGAAATCGTTACGCCCGTCCGTCCCTGACGCATCTTTGTTCGTCATATGTGCATCGTTGAACGCCGTCGCGAACACGCTCGCCATCTCATCTAAGTCTTTGAGCATCTTCGTATACGCCCCGTCCGCCGCTTCAGGACCCGACTGACTCCCGTACATCTCAACGAGCGCTCGCAACTTACCGTTCGGCATGTCTTGGAGCGTCATCGTCTCAGATGTCGTCGCATCTGCCGCACGATACGTCGACTCAGTCATTTCCCCGACGCCACCTGAGATGCCGTCGACCAATTTGATCGGGTTTGGATTTCCGGGCACGCTAATTTGGATATCAATCCGTCCTTCTGCGACGCGTTGCGAGTTCCCGCGCGTCTCACCGTTCAAGTAATCGACGGGCACACGCTCGAACTCGATATATTGCGAGAGCTCGTCCATGTAACGGTCACGCTCGTCATACAGCTCGTTCGGGAGGACGCCGAGTGGTTCCGCGTCTCCGATTTGACGGTTGACGTCATTGATTTTCGTCAACAGGTCGTTGATCTTTTTCGACACGACGCCCGCTTCCGCTTTCAAGTCATCTTGCACTTTCGTCAGCGACGAAGACATGTAATTGAACGTCTCGGCGAGCGTCATTGCCCGCTGACGGACGACGCTTCGCGCGCCTGTATCGTCCGGGTTGACCGACAAGTCTTGGAGCGATGCCCAGAACAAGTCGAGCGATTTGGCAAGCCCGTTCTCAGACGGTTCGTTGATGATATCCTCCATCCGACCGAACGCCGCCTCTTTCGTCGCATAGAACGCGTTCTTCACCGATTCGTCCCGATACTGTTGGTCGATCATGAGATCGCGAATCCGAGCGAGTGTCTCCCCACGCACTCCGGTCCCGAATTGTCCGGCTTTCGTGCCACCGAAGTTGACCGAGAGTTGTTCTGTCATCCCGAGGGTGAGACGTTGGCGTGAATAGCCAGGGTTTGAGGCGTTCGCCACGTTGTTCCCCGTCGCCTGGAGCGCCCACTGGTGTGTCGTCAGACTGCGACGCGCCGTCTCTAATCCCATAAATGTTGAACCCATTCTGTACTTCCTCCTTAAACGTCACGGCTGAACGAGCGTGTTTCAAACGCCTGTTGTCCGTATGTGAAATCATCTGCTTCTGGCAAGAGCATGTCCAAGTGCCAAGTAATATAACGAAGGGACTGTTCAAGAAGCAACGCGTTCAATTCGTTCTGACGCTTCAACTCGAACAAGACTGGTCTCAGTTCCTCTATCTCTTCATCGTCCAATTCATACGTCCCTTGAAGTCGTTCTGCTTCTTTTTGTGAGATTTGTCGGACGAGTTTCGCCTCTTCTTTGACGAGTGCGCTAAAAGCGGCCATGTCATTTTGAACGAGCAGCTGTTCTTTCGTATAGGCCAATTCGAGTAAACGTTTATGTAATGTGAGCATGAGTCTCTCCTTTTCTCAAAAAAAGAGCCGACTAAAGAAAGGGGTGCCCCTTATTTAGTCAGCTTCCGTGCCGTGTTATTCAGTGCGAAGGCCTCAAACGGACCTCGCTTCCATTCATCCTTGTAGAAAGCGTTTGGCGATTTCACGCGCGTCCCGTGAATACGTGCCCGCATCAATCTCTGCTTTCAAAGCGTCGATTTTTGCGAGACGATCCGGATGTTTCACCGGTTCTTCAAACCGGGCGCGGGCTTCCGCCGAGATTGACAATTGGTCCGTTTGGCGTGATGGCGCGGGCTTCGGCTCGACTTGCGTTTTCTTTTCATAAGTGTTCGGTAAGTGTACCCACTTGGCTGAATCGATGCGCATGCGTCTTCCCCCTCTTCATGATGTTAATCCAAACGATAAGCGCGAGCAGATGACGATTTCGTCAAGCTCTCTTGTAGACTAGACAGTTCCTTCTGCATATCTCTCTGGCAGTTCGAACACACTTTCCCTTCATTCGTCGGTTGACCGCAACGTACGCAGCCGACCAAGAGTTCCGGGTTGTCCTTAATGATCAGGCGTCCTTCATGGATATATCGCGTGATATCAAGTTCTGACACACCTGTCGCTTCGACGAGGGTGCCGATGTTCGTTGATTTGTTTTCTGGTTCACGAATGAAGTCACGGACTTTCAAAAAGTTTTGGAAGTCGACTTCACTACATGATGGGCAATAAGGCGAGCGACCTTGTTTCATAAACAAGCGTCCGCACATTTGGCAAGATGCTGCATCCATTGGTTTCACCTCTGCTCTTTATATCGGACGCGTTTTTGATTTGTTTAGCGCCCGAAATAAGCAAATCGCAGAAACTTCTGTCGCACCCGCCTGCCGTAACGAAAATGCTGCCTGATGGAGCGTCGTCCCCGTCGTATAGACGTCGTCTACAAGAATGATTTTCCCACATTTCACTGAAGTTGGTACAGTGAAAGGATTCGTTCGGTGTCGTCTTTCTTCTTTCCCGAGTTCGCGTTGACTTGAAACCTCGTTCTTTTCAATCAGTTGCCGGGTCGGAGCGATTTTTCGCGCGAGCAGTGCTGCTTGATTGAAGCGACGCAATCGGAGTCGTTCATCACTGAGCGGGACAGGTACATACGTCACGCCAGGTTCTCTTAGCTTACGAAGCACTGGTGCGACCGACGCGGCGATGGCGACGTCCCCACTGAACTTGAAGCGATGTAGCCATTCCACACCCGCCTCGTCATACGCATATAGACAATGAACGGTCAAATCTAAGCCGAGTGCGAGCCAGCGGATACAGTCCGAGCACGTCTCACCGGTCTCGTTCGGTTGACCGCAACGCGGACAGCCTCCATGGAGCGGTGTCAGTCGGTCCTCACACGACGGGCACACCCAGTCGCGTCTCCATAACGTGGCAGGTGTCCACGGGACGGTCATCGGTTGGTGACAAAGGAGACAGTTCATCGTCTGTTCGCCTTCTGGATCGCCCGAATGGCGAGGTCTTGTCGGAACGTCCGCTCCCCGTAAAAGAAACAGACCTCCCCCGTCGGCGCATCCGATTTTCGCCCGGCCCGGCCTGCCATTTGAATGAGCCCGCGTGTCGAGAAGAGCTGATGCTCACTCTCAAGCACCCCGACCTGCACGTCCCGAACCGTCATCCCTCGCTCCCAGATTGATGTCGCGAGGACAATCCCGTTCGTATCTTGGAGCCAGTGAAGCGCGTCGGTCCGCTCCTCGGTCTCGGCAGACACCATCCGACACGTAAATCCTGCGTCTTCTAACGTCTTTTGATACCGTTCCAGATCAGGCTTCGTCGGTACGAACAAGAGACGTGGTTTCGATGCATGACGTCGACAGAAGTCGAAGAGTCGCTCATCGGTCTGTTTGACGAGTGTCGGCACGGGTAAATCGAATCCGTGATAACGGCGAGACAGATGGACCGTCGAAACCCTCTGTTGCCATACGGTCGGGGTCGCCGTGATGAAGACAAACATCCCTTTACCGACACGAAGGATGGTGCGCCATAACGTGACGTCAAAGGCGAACGGGAAGGCATCAGACTCATCGACGAGCACATAATCGAACACATGACGTAGATTGAGTAGTAACGGCGCGGTCGCGACGGTGATCATCCCGATGGAATCTTTTTCCCCGCCTCCGTATCGTCTCGTGACGGGTACGGTGAATGCCTGTTCGAGTCGTTCCACCCATTCTAGGGCGACGTCTTTCCGTGGGGATACAATCAACACCCGTTTCCCTTCATTGACGACCCGCTCGATTACCAGGAACGTCATCTCGGTCTTCCCGGCCCCACACACCGCGTGGACGAGCCCGGTCTTGCGGTCGTCCCACCAAGCGAGCAACTGATTCGCGACCCGTGTTTGGGCGGGTGCGAGTTCGAACGGCATCGTCAATTCGGTCGTCTCGGGTGGAGTCGTGATGTCCCTTTCTTCTAAAAAGTCACAGCGACAGACGCGTCCGAGATACAGACAGTTCCGACAGTAGGCACACGAGCCGTGATGACAGGTAAAGGTCCGGACGTTCGTGCTGAGGCAGCGTTGGCAGATGCCGAAACGGATGGCACGGGTCCCGTTTGATGCGACGATGAGTTCCCCCATATTTCCTTGCTCCTTTTTCCTTTCACACTAGCAAATTGGAGACGCGACTGCGACTCAGCTTATGAAGGACAACCAATCGGCTAAACATAAATAGGACCCGACGAAAAAGTCGGGTCCCACTTGCTTATTTCTGTTTGTAGAACATGATCGCCTCGTATGGACGAAGGGACAACGTCGTCCCGTCGAGCTCAGGCACGTCGTAGTTGTGACTGACGACGCTCACCCGCTCGAAATCTTCCGGGATCGTGTACGTCGTTTCGGTTCCATAGAAGTTGGCGACGACGAGGAGCTCCTCGCGGTCGGTCTTCCGTGTATATGCCCAAACGTCTAGAGAATCAGGCGTGAGGAGCGTGTAGTCCCCGTCCGTCAAGACGTCAAGTTCTTTTCGTAACGCAATCAAGTTCTTGTAGTGGTAGAACACCGAATTCGGGTCATCGAGCGCCGCTTCGACGTTCACGTCTTGATAGTTCGGTGCGACGTTGATCCATGGTGTGCCGTCCGTGAAACCGGCATGCGTCGTCGCATCCCACTGCATCGGCGTCCGCGAGTTATCGCGTGACTTTTGTTTGATGGCCGCCATCATGTCTTCATGTGACACGCCTTCTTCGCGTTTCAACTTATAGTTGTTGAGCGTCTCGATGTCTCGATACTCATTCAAGTCGTCAAAACCAGGATTCGTCATCCCAATCTCTTCCCCTTGGTAGATGTAAGGTGTCCCTTGGAGCCCGTGGAGCACGGTCGCGAGCATCTTCGCGCTCTCGACGCGATGGTTCGTGTCGTTCCCGAAACGGCTGACGACACGTGGTTGGTCGTGGTTGCACCAGAAGATGGCGTTCCATCCCTTCCCGTGCATCCCTTGTTGCCACGTCGACATGATGTCTTTCAATTGGATGAAGTCAAACGGTGCCGCGACGAATTTCTCGCCGTTCGGATAGTCGACTTTCAAGTGGTGGAAGCTGAACGTCATGCTGAGCTCGTTCTCGTCCGGGTTCGAATAACGCACACAGTGGTCAAGCGTCGTCGACGACATCTCACCGACCGTGATGACATCATGACCGTCGAACACCTCTCGGTTCATCTCTTTCAAATATTCGTGGATACGTGGACCGTCCGTATAGAATTTCCGGCCGTCCGACTCATCCTCTGGGAAGTCTTGTTCTTTTGAGATCAAGTTGATGACGTCGAGACGGAACCCTTTGATCCCTTTCTCGCGCCAGAAGCGCATCATCTCATAGACGTCTTCGCGCATCTGCTCGTTCTCCCAGTTCAAGTCGGCCTGGGTCACGTCGAACAGATGGAGATAGTATTGTCCGCTCTTCTCATCATATTCCCACGCGTTCCCACCGAACTTCGATTCCCAGTTCGTCGGCTCGTCACGCCAGATGTAGTAGTCACGGTATCGTTCGTCTCCCGATAGTGACTTTTGGAACCATTCATGGTCGGTCGACGAGTGGTTGACGACGATGTCCATCATAAGGCCGATGCCCCGCGCCTCTGCCTCACGGATCAATTCGTCGAGGTCTTCCATCGTACCGTATGAAGGGTCGATGGCATAGTAATCACTCACGTCATAGCCGTTATCGTGTTGAGGTGACTGATAGACAGGCGTCATCCAAATGTATTCGATGCCGAGTTCTGCCAAGTAATCTAGCTTCGCCGTCACCCCTTTGATCGATCCGGTCGCGTTCCCTTCCGGACTGTAAAAACTTTTCGGGTAAATTTGATAGACGACTGATTTGCGCCAATTTTTCTGTGTCATCAACGACATCTCCTTTTTGTAAGAGTTTTCATTTCAATAAGAAAGAGGGAAGAACTGCCGTCCCTCCCTCCCGAGTCAATGCTTATGCGACTTTATTTTCTTCGATTTCACCTTTCTTCATGTAGCGCTTCGACAAGATGAATGTGAGCGCGAACGGGACGATGATCGCAATGATCATGCCTACGATGAAGAGAAGGATTTTGTCTGTGAAGATCGAGAGGAATCCAGGGAGTCCTCCGACACCGATTGCGATCGCTTGAACATCGTTCAATGTGATGAAGATGGCTGCGATCGCCGACCCGATCATCGCAGAGTAGAACGGGAATTTGTTCGGCAAGTTGACCCCGAACATCGCCGGCTCCGTGATCCCGAAGTAAGCCGAGATTGCTGAAGTCGATGCCATGCTCTTTTGTTTCGCGTTGTGCTTGTAGACGAAGAACATCGCGAGTGCGGCAGAACCTTGGGCAATGTTAGAGAGTGCGATCATCGGCCAGATGAACGTACCGCCTGTATCGGCAATCAACTGAAGGTCGATGGCGATGAACAAGTGGTGCATCCCTGTGACGACGAGTGGTGCATAGAACAATCCGAAGAGGAGTGCCCCGACGACCGGTACCGCTTCAAACGTGTTGACGAGTCCTGTCGCAATCAAGTTCCCGATTCCGCGTGTGACCGGTCCAACGATTGCGAGTGCGAGGAATCCAGTGACGACGATTGTCGTGATTGGAACGACCAAGAGTTGAATCGCGTTCGGTACACGTTTTTTCAAGAACATCTCAATTTGGCTCAAAATATAAGCCGCGGCGAGGACCGGCAAGATTTGACCTTGGTATCCGACTTTCTCGATCTCGAAGAGTCCGAGGATATCGAATGTCGGTACTTCGCCTTCAAGTGCTGCCGTCCCGTAGCCCCATGCGTTCAAGAGGTCCGGGTGGACGAGCAAGAGACCCATGACGATCCCGAGTACTTCGCTTCCGCCGAAACGTTTCGTCGCCGACCATCCGACGAGTGCCGGTAAGAAGACGAATGACGTGTTCGCCATCATGTTGATCAGGTCCCAAAGTCCTTGTAGGTTCGGATAAGCCTCGATGAGCGTCTGCCCTTCGATGAAGAGACCTTCTGAAGCAAGTAAGTTGTTGATCCCCATGAGGAGACCGGCCACGATGATGGCTGGAATGATTGGCATAAAGACGTCAGAGAAGACTTTGACGAGTTTTTGAAGCGGATTCATTTTTTTGCCGCCTGCGGATTTTACCTCGGCGACCGTTGCCGCCTCGAGTCCCGCGAGTTTGATGAACTCAGCATAGACGCGATCGACATCGCCGGCTCCGATAACGATTTGATACACGCCGGAGTTCTCGAACGCCCCCTTGACGAGATCGACTTCTTTCACACGTGCCTCATCGACTTTTGACTGATCTTTGAGCGAGAGACGGAGACGCGTCACACAGTGTGCGGCTTTGTCCACGTTGTCTTTGCCGCCGATCGCTTCTAAAATATCCGCGGCAATTTGACGATAATCTGCCTTCATGTTTAATGTCCTCCTTTGTTTGAAAACGATTAATGAAAACGGTTACTTATGAGTACAAACAAAGTATAACTTATCTATATAAGTTACGTCAACAACTTATATATACAAGTTATCAAGAAACATTCTAGTGATTATTCATGTAAAAAATTCCCTTATTCATTCTCCGTCAAACAAAAAACCTCTTCCTGTACGAAAGAGGTCTAGCGCCGAGCAACGTCACTGAACTGAAACTTGTCCAAGCGGTGCCGTGACTCCGTATATTCAAATTGCTGCCCTTCATATAAAAACGTATCGTTCGTGATGACGATGACATATTCATAGTCGTGCAAATCGAGACGCATCCGGTCGAGCTCTGTCACATCTTCCGCCGCGATTTTCCGTTTGGCGTAGCTGATTTGCAGACCGAGTTCACCTTCGATATATCCATAGATGGAACGAGCGGCAATCTCTTCTGTCAATCCAGGGACGAGGTCTTTGACGAAATAGTTGATGTCTAAGATGACGTTTTCCCCGTCAAAGTTCCGGACCCGCTCGATGCGAAACACATGCGTCCCCGCCTTCAAGTTCATCCGTTCGACGAGCCAAGGTGGGGCCTCCATCTCTTCGAACGCCGCAACGTGTGTCTGAATAGAACGACCGAGCATGCTGGCGTACACTTCCGAGAAACTGACGATGCCGTTGAATTGAAACTCGATCTGGTCACGTTTCAACACGAAGACGCCTTTCCCGTGATGCTTCCGGACATATCCGTTCTCTTGCAACAGATCGAGCGCCTTGCGGACCGTTCCCCGACTTGCCTCGAACTGATGCATCAATTCCGTCTCAGACGGAAGTTTCGAATCTGCAGGTCTCGTGCCGTTGCGCATCTCTTCTGCCAAGCGCTCAAATATTTGGCGATATTTCGCCATCGCATTCCCTCCTCCATTGAAAAAGACGACCGGAAACGGTCGTCTTTTGGTTTACCATTCGCGACGATACCAAGTGATGCCGATTGCACCAGGTCCGAGATGCGTTCCGATGACCGGACCGAAATGGCTTCCCGAGATGTGTGCTTTCGGGAATTTCTCTTTCATCGAAGCGATTTCTTCCGCCTGACGCTCCGGGCAGTTAGCGTGAATGATTCCGATACAGTATCCCTCACCGTCTCCGGCAATCGACTCGTCCATCATTTCTTCGATTCGACGCACAGCCTTCTTATACGTACGAATCTTTTCAAATGGGACAATCAATTTATCTTGGAAGTGTAGGACCGGCTTGATTTGTAAGAACGAGCCGACGAGCGCTTGCGCGGCGCTCAATCGTCCACCACGTTGTAGATGGTCGAGGTCATCGACGACGAAGTAGGCGCGAATCGAATCACGGACCGTCTCGAGTCGGGCGATAATCTCTTCCGGTGTCGCTCCTTTGTCACGGAGGTTTAACGCCTCTTCCACAAGAAATGCTTGCGGCATACAAGAAATCTCTGAGTCAAACGCATGAACGGTCACATCGACCATATCATTTATCGCGACCATCGATTGGTACGTTCCGCTGATGCCACTTGATAGCGTGATGGCGATCACATCCGTCACATCGTCTGGCAAGTTTTCAATCAACTCGACCGTCTCACCGATTACCGGCTGCGACGTCGTCGGTAGTTTGCCTGCCTCGATTCGCTCATAAAACGCCTCTGTCGACATATCGATCGACTCGCGGTACGACGCGCCATCGAAGATGACACTGAGTGGAGCGACATGGACGTCATGTCGTGCCAAAAAATCATCCGACAGATAGGCGGTACTGTCGGTTAAAATCGCAATGTTTCCCATACTATATCCTCACTTTACGTCGTTTCATTTTTCCAATTATGTTAGGATTCCATTCCATATTGTAACACAAAAACGAGGTAAAGCATCGGTGACGCTCAAATCTCGACCCAACCTCGGCGAATCGCATCAACGACCGCTTGCGTCCGGTCATTCACATCCATTTTACGGAGGACAGAGGACACATGGTTTTTAACCGTTTTCTCACTGATGAACAACATGTCACTGATATCTCGGTTCGACCGACCGTCCGCGAGAAGGTGCAACACCTCTACCTCGCGACGTGACAACAATTGGTACACTGGATCATCTGTGCGACTCTCGACGCCACGACCCGCTTGCTCCCCTTTGAATTGTAAGAGACGACGGTACTCTTTTAAGACGTTCGTCGTTACTTTCGGATGAAGGTAAGCCCCGTCCCGAGCGACGGCGCGGACCGCCGAAATCAATTCGGTCGACGCCACTTCTTTTAATAGAAAACCAGACGCACCCGCTTCGAGCGCATGCGTGATATACGATTCGTCATCATGGATCGAGAGGATGAGGACGCGTGTCTCCGGTGAAAGGAGAGACAGTTGTTTCGTCGCCTCGATGCCGTTCATGTCCGGCATGTTGATGTCTAAGATCATGATTTCCGGTTTTTGTTCGCCAGCGATGCGAATCGCCTCGCGACCCGTACGCCCTTCTGCGACGACCGTAAATTCATCTTCTAAATCAAAAATCCGCTTCAATCCTTCGCGGAACAGTTCGTGATCATCCACGATTGCAATGCGTGTCTGTGTCATTTCCATGTATGTCTTCCCCCTTGTTCTCTCACGGAATCGGAATCGACATCCGGACGACCGTCCCCTTGCCGACTTCCGAGTCAATGGTGATACTTCCGCTCACCAACTCAATTCGTTCACGCATCCCGACAATCCCAAATGATTCTTCGCCAATCGTACTCGGCTCGAAACCGATGCCATAGTCGCGGATGTGAAGGTGAATCACATCGCTCGCCTGTTCGACATTGACGATAATCTCTGGCGTCTTGGCATGCTTGATCGCATTTTGTACCGCTTCTTGTACGAGACGGAACACGTTGATTTCTAACTTCTCTGGCAGACGGGCGCGTGATCCCCGATAGTTGAGGCGTGTCTTGATGGCCGTATACTCCTCCGTTTGGTGGAGATAGCGCTCAAGCGTCGGTAAAAAGCCTAAATCGTCAAGTGACATCGGGCGTAAGTCGTAAATCAAGCGACGTACGTCGACGAGTGCTCCACGAATCAACTTTTTCAATTCATGTAATTCGGCAAACGCCTCGTCTTTCCCTCGTTTATCGAACGTCTTTTCAATCAGATCGGCACGTATCAAAATATGGGCAAGCGATTGCGCCGGTCCGTCGTGCATCTCGCGGGCCAGATGGCGCCGTTCGCGCTCGGCCGCTTCGAATACACCGATGGCCATCTCCTGCTTTTTCATCATGTCCGAATATTCTTGTTGCAAATCGTCTCGTAAGAAGTTCAAGACGACGCTGACACGACCGATCAATTTTTCGGCCCGTTCAATCGTGTCCTCTAAAATAAGAAGACGCCGTTCTAAATCATTTCGCCGTTGCTGTGCCGCCATCTCTTCTTTTTGAACGAGAAAACGTTCCAGTTGCATCTGATTCGCCCGTTCGTAGGCTTCACGAATTTCTTGCTCACTATGTATATGAAACTTTTTACTGACTTGAACGAGCTTGGCTTTTGCGGCTTTCACGAGTCGGTCGAGTCGATCGGACTCCTCGATGTAGAACTCGATTTTATCCGTCAATTCTTTTAACTCGTTTTGAATTGCTGAATATTCAGTTGCTGAACTTTCGGTTATACGGACAATCTCCTCTTTACTTTCCGTCACCGTTTCAATCATATTTGTTATGATATGTTCTAAAGCTGTCCGATCGGTAATATGATTCACGATGCCATCCCCTAATAGTTCGGTAGTTAATCCTCATCTATCCTTATATATCGTCCACTCTAAAACAGGTTTACAGTGAACATGAGAGATTTTCTATAATTGCATTCGCTAAGTGAAGCGTATGTGCCTACTTGAATTCTAAAAAAAATATTCAAAAATAGAAAGGAGAATTTTCAGAAATGTCTATTGAGTCAAATTATACTATAAAACAAAGTGGAACATACGAAGTCGTTATACAAAAATCAAAATTTATCGCTCACTTCAAACGTGTCGAAACCGAGGAAGAGGCGCAGACGTTCATCCAAGGCATCAAAAAAGAGCATTGGAACGCAAACCACAACTGTTCCGCCTACATCATCGGGGAACGAAATGAACATCAAAAAGCGAACGATGACGGGGAACCGAGCGGCACCGCGGGCATGCCGATGCTCGAGGTGTTACGGAAGCGTCATCTCAAAGACACGGTCGTCGTCGTGACACGTTACTTTGGGGGAATCAAGTTAGGTGGCGGCGGGCTCATCCGAGCATATGGTGGGACCGTCAGCGAGGGACTCGACGCGATCGGGATTGTCGAACGTTTGCAAATGCAACAGTTGACGCTTACCGTCGACTACACCTGGATCGGCAAAGTCGAGAACGAATTGAGACAGTCCACCTACTTGCTCGACGACATCTCTTACGCCGACCTCGTCACGTTCCACGTGTCGGTACCCGTCGAAGAAACGGATACGGCACTCGCTTGGTTGACAGACATGACGAACGGTCAAGGTACACTACAAACTCACGATATCCGCATCATCGAACGTGATTTCAAACGCTGAAACGCCTATACTAAAAGAAACAACTGAAATGAGGAATCCATATGGAAACACCCCCACGCAAGAAAAAGTCACCTTGGAAAATCGTCCTCATCGTGCTGGGTGTCGTCTTGCTGATCGGCGGTTCCGCTTTCGGGTATTTTGTCTTCAAAGCGAACGATACCGCCGAAAATGCAAACAAAGAGTTGGAGCGTGGCGACAAGTCAGAACGTCGTGACGAAACCATCGACTTGACGAAAGATCACTTCTCCGTCCTATTAGCAGGTGTCGATGGCGGCGCCTCACTCGAAGAAGGTCGAAGTGACTCGTTGATGGTGGCGACGTTCAACAAGGAATCGCGTCAAGTGACACTCGTCAGCATTCCGCGCGACTCGTATGTCGACATTATCCTCGATGAAGGCGACCCGTTCAAAGACAAGATTAACCATGCTTATTCGTACGGAGGCATCGATGCAACGATCGCGACCGTCGAGAATTTGCTCGATATTCCAATCGACTACTATGCGACCATTAACTTTGACGGAATCGAAGACCTCGTCGATGCGGTCGGAGGTGTCGAAATCGACGTCCTCATCCCAATCTCCGGAAAAGCGACCGGGAACGTCGAGTTAGAGCCTGGCGTGCAAGTGTTGAACGGGAAAGAAGCGCTCGCGTACGCCCGTATGCGAAAAGAAGACCCAGCTGGTGACATCGGTCGGGCCGGTCGACAGCAACAAGTGATCGAGGCCATCATCAACGAGGCGACCACGATCAACTCGTTCACCAAGTTGAACCGGATCATGAATGCGGTCGGCGAGAATATTCGAACGAACATGTCCTTGTCAGAAGCCTCACAGCTTCAACCGTATGCGAAATCCCTCAAGTCATTCAATCGTGAAACACTTGAAGGAACCGATTTGACGTTGAACGGTGTCTATTATTACGAACTTGACCCCGCTGACCTCCGCGACGCGCAAGCCCTTCTCCAAACAGAGCTTGGAATGCCCGTCACGGCAGACGAACCGTCAACGGATGAGACAGATGACTCGATGACCGAGACGACGATTTACTAACGAAAACGGCCGATATCGCTTGGCGATATCGGCCGTTTGTTTATGTCCTCGGACGACCCAAAAGTCGTCGGGACGTACGGATGATTGGTTTATAGTTCGGATGAATGAGTTCGGTCGATTCGACAATCAATTCAATGACGATCAGGACCACGACGAACGTGATGACCGCCCCGATCATCGTCGTCTTCGCAAACAAGATCGAAGAGATCCCAAAGAAAAGGGTCATCCCATACATGAGCAAGACAGCTTGGCGTGTCGTGAACCCCATGTCGATCAACTGATGGTGCATGTGCGATTTATCGGGCGACATCGGAGGTCGCCCTTGGACGAGCCGACGTACGATCGCGAAAATCGTATCCGAGATCGGCAAGCCGAGCAACAAGACCGGAACGACGAGTGAAAACAATGTCACGTTCTTAAAACCGATCAGCGAGAAGACGGCAAGCATATATCCGAGAAATAACGCTCCCGTGTCCCCCATAAAAATCTTCGCTGGGTAGAAGTTATGGACGAGAAAGCCGAGTGTACTCGCGAGCAACAACAGGGCCATCATCGTCAAATAGACGTTCCCTTGAATGATCGCTAGGACAGCAATCGTTCCGAGGGCGATACTCGACACACCTGCTGCGAGCCCGTCGAGCCCATCGATCAAGTTGATCGCATTCGTGATCCCAATCAGCCAGAGAACCGTGACCGGGATACTCCATGACCCGAGATACAGTTGCTGGTCGAACGGGAGGTTGACGAGCTCGATGCGCATCCCAGAGTTCAAAACGACGACCGTCGCAATCATCTGCCCCATCAACTTCACGCGGGCCGACAACTGGAAGCGGTCATCGATCAGTCCGGTAATGAGAATGACGACGGCCCCGATCAAGATGGCGTCATTATAACGACTCGTCGGAAGCAGCAACGCATAGCCGATGAAAAAGGCAATGAAGATCGCCAGACCACCGATTCGTGGCATCGTCCGTAAATGTACTTTTCGTGCGTTCGGATGATCGACCGCACCAATGAAGAATGCGAATCGACGAACGAGCGGTGTAATCAAGATGGCCATCACAAAACTGACCAACATGGCAATCCATAGCATGGGCCGACAGTTCCTCTCTCAAAAAAATAGACTCTGGCGAATTATATCATATTTTGAATCGATGAGTTGATATCAGTCCGTTTACAACAAAAAGCCGATGGGGCGTTCCCCATCGGCTCAAGATTATGAAAATGTTACGGCTACTTCTTCTGCTGGTTCATATGTATAGAGGCCGCGGCCAATCTTTTTGATTTCCGGGTTCACCCCTTCAATCTTCACCATCAATTGGTAAATGTTGCTGATGTGATGACGGTAACGAAGTTCGAGCTCCATCTGTATATCACGTACGCTCATCGTCTGACGCTCTTTCAATAGATCCGTCACTTGATGAACATATACTTCGAGCGGATAGCGCTGATTTACACGACGTGGACGTAGGCGTTTTGATGCATCAGTCATTGAGTCTTTTTCCTCTTTGTCTCGACTCAGTTCCGCGATCAAATATTCCGCACGTCGTTGTAATTGACGGTACGATTCCTCGATTTCCATCAATTCTCTGTAAATGTGCTCATTCACATTCGTAGATTCCATACACAAATCCCCTTCTACATCCAATTAATTTTAGGAATTCCCTATTTTAAATCAGTAATTCCTAATTATCCCTTGATATCTTCTATAAAAGTGTAACGGATTTGTAATGTGCTTGTCATCTCTTTTTGGGCAATATTGTCTATTTGGGACTTTTGGACTATAAAAAGACGGCGACTGTTCGGGGCAGTCGCCGTCTCACGGAAGATGATTGTAGTCCATTACACGCGAGCGAGGATGCGATCGAGTGAAAGTTCGTCAGTAGAAGCGACGATGAGGTCTGCATGACCGAGCATCGATTCTTCTCCGACGGCGACAGCAAACATGTTTGCCGCTTTGATTGCAGTTACGCCTGCAGCCGCGTCTTCAACGCCGATGGCGAGTTCGGGTTTCACGCCAAGGGCAGAAGCGGCTTTCAAAAACACTTCGGGGTGCGGTTTTGACTGGGCGACAGTTGCTGCATCGACAATATGGTCGAAGTAATGACGGACGCCTAGTGCGTCAACGACCGCAAACGCGTTCTTTGAAGCAGAAGCCATTCCGATTTTGAGTCCCGCCTCTTTGATTTCATCAAGGAATGAAACGATACCAGGAAGCAAATCGTCAGATGAGATATGTTGAATAAGTTCAACGTAATGCTCGTTTTTCTTTTGGGCGAGTTCTTCTTTCTCTTCCGGCGTGAAATCGTTCTGTTTTCCGCCGAGCGTAAGGATGCGCTCGAGCGACTCAGTCCGACTCACCCCTTTGAGGGTTTCGTTGAATTCGCGGTCAAATGGAATTCCGAGCTCTTCACCGAGCTGCTTCCAAGCGAGGTAATGGTACTCTGCCGTGTCAGTGATGACACCGTCCAAATCGAAAATCACTGCTTCAATCGTTGACATACATGCTTTCCGCCTTTCCTTCAAATGCTTGTGTCGTCAGACTACATTTAGGGAACTTGACAAGTACCCGTCGCACGTTTGGTCAATGATGCAAACGGTTGCACTTGTTCGATTTCTATTATAAATGAAAACGTTATCTTGATGCAACCGTTTTCGCAAAAATCAAAAAAAGAGAAGAGCTTCCGCTCTCCCCTCCCCATTACAGTTGAATGCCAACGACTTTTACGTTCACCGAACGCGGTGTCATCGCGAGCATCGTATCCATATCTTGCGTGATTCGCTCTTGAACAGCCGTCACCGTCTTGATGATCGACTGACCATATGCGATGTAAAGCGACAAGTTGATCGTGATGCCTTCTTCTGACTCATCCACTTTCACATGTTTCATGAGCGCACGTTCTGACAATTTCGTGTCTTCTTGTGTGAACGATACGTGTTTCGTTTCTTTCACCGCGACTGCGGCGATCATTTCCACGACGTGACGAGAGACGTTCACGTCGCCTTCTGTGCTGTGCATTCCATTTTCGTATGGCATAGGGTCACTTCCTTAACTCTAGTTTCGTTTCCTCTTTATAAAGTGTAGCGGAAATGAAGCGTTTAGAAAAGACTTTACCCTTTCACACCTTTCGTATTTTGTACGCGCCTCACATCAATCTCGACGAGCGGACGCAACAGACGGACCATCGGTGGACTGATAATCACGAGCACCATCACGAATGCGACGCCGAACAAGACGAGCAGTTGCATCCAAGACGTCGGCATAAATCCAGCTGGCACGAACGCCTTCCAAGCGACGACGAAGAACACGTGAACGAGATACACGTACAAGCTATATCGCCCTGCCCGAGAGAAAATAGGCAGCTTTCGTCCCGGAATGATGAGTGCGAAGCTGATTGACATGAGGAGAGACACCGTATAGACAATCAAGAAGGCAAACGGTCCGCTCCACATCGCTTCCGGCACCGCCGTATCATAGGCGAAACGGAACTTGAACAAGTTCCCGATATGATAGAACGTGTCATCTTGTTGGACGCGCATGGAAATCAATAAGCCGATTGTCAGCGTGACAAAGACAATCGCTCCACCGATTCGATAACGGTTTCGTTGTTCTGCCCGTTTCGGAAGTTCGAAGAAATTGAGCGTATTCCGTTCGGACATCCAGTTCCCAATCAGGAAGAACGGATAGAACATGATGACTTTTCGTAACGCGAAGTACCCGGTCGCCTCGGCCTGGAACCCGAATAAGAGCGCGAATAAAAGGGCATACAATACGTAACCTTTCAATTGTGTCACGTATGGGGTGATGATGTACCAGAAAATGATCGCCATCAAATACCAAAGTGCCCAGTATGGCTTCAACAGATTCAGTCCCGGATTCTCAAGTGAGAAGATCGGGATTCCTTCTGTGAAGGCGAACCATGAACCGAGAATGACTTGCCAGATGACGTAGACGACGAACAACTGGATCACACGTAAATATCGGTTCTCTCGATAAAAATAACCGCTGAGCATAATGAATAACGGCATGTGGAAAGTGTACAGGAACAAATACACCCACTTCGGAAGAATATCGTCGTATGCGCCACGTACGTCCGTCAACAGGTGACCGAACACGACGAGCAAGACGAGCACTCCCTTAATATTGTCGTACCAATAATTTCTCATAACATTCCCTCTAGTTCTTTATGATGATTACGATGAAGCTGACCTTCATGTTTTCACGCGCTCTTTGCATACGGAATTCATGAAAGGTCATATGGAAAAATCCCTCACCTATCATAATCGATTCCCTCGCCAAGTGAAATTACGTTTCAACAAAATTTTCATGTCTTCATTGTCATCATTCCCATAATTCGCTGATTGCAAGCCGAAACGTCAAAAAATCCTCACGATTCAGCACGTTGTGAGCGTATTCAAATAGACGGGATTGGGTACAGTATAGTATAGTAGTGTTACTAAATATTCAGAATATTCTAATAAAGGAGGTGGAGAGAATGGCTTCGATCATCCGGAATCGACATCATATGGTTCATGACCCAAAACGTTCATTCTCTAACTTCGGATTTTGGTGGTTCATCAGCAGCTTTTCCGTCGGGCTACTCATGATCGCCTTTGAATCGGTCCGCAACGGCTTCTCTGCCATTCATCCTCTGTTGTCTAGCATGGCCTTCCTCGGTCTCACGTTCGTGCTCGGTGTCTGTGCCAAACTGGTCCGTGACGTCTGGTGGCTCAACTATTTGCTCGAGCGTACGCAAAATCGCTACTTATATATCGGTGGCGACACACTCCAAACCTGGCAGTATACGCTCGATTCGATTTGGTTGCTCACGCGAACCTCACAAAAAAAGCTCGGCCGATTGTATATCCAAATCGACCGAACTGTGCGTGCTGAGGAAGCAAAACGTTTATTCGCCGCCTATTTGATTGACCGAGGTGTCCTCGTCGTCTATTCTCGTCCGAACAAACCGAAAAAAATGGCTTGAACGAATTAGTCGAGGTGAGCGGCAATCCATGTCCGTGCTGCCTCGACTTCTTCCATGCGCACTTCATGCCCACCCGTATGATAGAAGAGCTCGACGTCCGCTCCGGCATTCCGGAGTGTCGATGTCAGCTCTTCTGTTTCTGCTTTCGGGCAAATCGGGTCGCGCTCTCCTGCCGAGATAAACACGTTCGTCCCTGACAAATCCGGTAAAGTGAGCGAGCGGTCCGGGACCATCGGATGGAACAAGAGTGAAGCGCCGAAGGCCGGTTGGCGGTATAGCGCAGAACCAATCAAGTTTGCCCCGTTCGAATAACCGATCGGAATCATCTTGTCTCGTTTGATCCCATATTCCGCTGCAGCATCATCTAAAAACTGAAGGAAGCGTTCCGTCTGCTTTTTTAAATCTTCAAGATCGAGCACGCCTTCCGCGTGACGACGGAAGAATCGGGTCATCCCGTTCTCGAGCACATCCCCTCGTAGCGTCAGGACATTTGACTCCGGTGACAGCTCTTTCGCGAGCGGGATCAAGTCTTGCTCGCTCCCCCCTGTTCCGTGTAATAAGACGAGCGTCGTTTCTTTCGTTCCTTGAATGAATTGATGAATCATATGCGTTCTCCTTTCGGGATTGTAATGGTTGGTAACGTACGGACAATCTTGTCGCGGTCCGCTTCAAGCCATGGCGGTAAACGTAACGTCTCACCGAGTGTGTCGACCGATTCGTCCACGGTGAATCCCGGTACGTCTGTCGCCAGTTCGTGCAGGATACGTCCGGCATCATGGAAATAAACCGAGCGGAAATAGTTCCGTTCTTTCACTTCGGTCGGTCTCAGTCCGAGATCAAAGATGGCATCTTGCCAGGTAGAATAACGTTCACCGTCCGCAACCCGCCAAGCGATATGATGGACCGTCCCCGTTCCCGGCACACCGTTCGGAAGAATCGTCTTTTTGACATCGATCACGTTCCCGTAGTCAGCCGTCCCTTTCAGACGAATCCATTCCTCATCTTCTTCGATCCGTTCAAATCCGAAAAGTTCCACCAACAAACGTACGGTTTCTTCCGGTGATTTTGATAAAAGCGTAGCGCCGGCAAATCCGACAATCGCCTCATTCTTCGTGACGCCCGGGATGACCCAGTGCGTCTGTTTCGTCGTAGCCCGTGCGACGAGTTCGACGACGAGTCCGTCCGGGTCTTCAAAAAGAAGCGACGGCTCATCGAACCGTTCCGTGGCAACGGTCGCGATTCCATGCTGTTGTAGTCTTTCTTCCCAGAACGGTAAACTTCCTGCCGGCACGAGATATGTCGTCACACCGACCTGGCCACTTCCGACCTGACCCTTCCCTAACCCTGGAATCGGGAAGAACGTGATCACGGTCCCCGGTGTGCCGACCTCGTCCCCGAAATAGAGATGATACGTGCCCGGGTCATCAAAATTGACGGTCTGTTTCACGAAACGGAGACCGAGTACTTGCCCATAAAAATCAAGCGTACGTTGCGGGTCTTGAACCATCGATGAGATGTGATGGATGCCTGTAGACTGCGTATTCATTGTCACCCTCCTTTATTATCTTGATTTCAAGATAAATCATTTGCCAGAAAAAGTGAAACTTTTTGCTCACAGTGGCGTACGATAGGAGTAGAGACATTCTAAGGAGGTATAAGAATATGGCATTACAGATCGAACGAGTCACCAAAGAATTCGGTGACTTCACCGCTGTCGACGACCTCACTTTCCGCGTCCCACAAGGGGAAATGTTTGGACTACTCGGAGCGAACGGCGCCGGAAAGACGACGACATTCCGCATGATTCTCGACATCTTAAAACCGACCGATGGAACGATCACATGGAACGGAAAAGCAGTCGACCATCGAATCGTCGGATACTTACCAGAGGAACGAGGCCTCTACCCGAAGTCACAAGTACGCGAACAACTCGTCTTTTTAGCCAGTTTGAAAGGCATGCGCTCAAGCGATGCCAAACGTGCGGTCAAATCATGGCTCGAACGGCTGGAGATCCCCCAGTATGAGACGATGCGCGTCGAACAACTGTCAAAAGGGAATCAGCAGAAGATTCAACTCGTCGCCGCCCTGCTCCACAACCCTGAACTCGTCATCTTAGATGAGCCATTCAGTGGACTCGACCCGGTCAACGTCGAAATCTTGAAACGTGAAGTGCTCGCCTTGCGCGACGCGGGGACGACCATCGTCTTCTCAAGCCACCGGATGGAGCATGTCGAAGAGCTCTGTCAACATGTCGGGATTTTAAAAGGCGGTCGTGCCGTCGTCAGTGGTGACGTACCGACGATCAAGTCGCGTTACGCCGAACCGGCTCTCTTCATTGAGACGGACCAAATCCAATTACTCGAAGCACTTCCTGTCGTCGAGACGATCGAGCCGTACAAATCCGGTCACTTAGTACGCCTGCATTCGTTCGAAGACAGTGATATCGTTCTATCGACACTCGTCCGCCATCAGGCGAACGTCAAGACGTTCATGCGTCAACCGGTATCGCTCAATGACATCTTTATCAAGGAGGTCGGACAGCATGTTTCATAACTTTGGACCGCTCTATGCATTCACACTCAAATCGAGAATCCGTTCGAAGGCGTTCGTCATCTCAACGGCGTTGACGATTCTTTTCATCTTTGGATTTACGAACATCGACCGCATCATGTCCTCGTTCGAGGATTCCGAACAGGCGAGTGCCCTCGTCGTATCGGAGAATCCAGCGCTTGTTGATACGATGAAGTCGCTCGGCTATGAGGATGTCGCCGTGAGTGACATCACTGAAGAAGAAGCGCGGACCGGAATCAACGACGGCGAGTACGGGGTCGTCGCTTTCGTCGATGGTTACGACGCCCGTGTCATCTCGGAACGTCCGGAACAGGAATTTACGACTCTCTTGCAAACATCGCTTCAACAGCTGCGAAACGCGGAATTGATTGAATCAGCCGATGTCGACCCAGCCGTCATCACCGCTCTCAGCGAACCGATTCAGCTCGATGAGTCGTATCTCGGGCGCGGAGGTGAGAACTCGGATGAACTTCTCTCATCTTCGGCACTCGTCTATGTCATGTTGATGCTCTTGTATATCTCGATCATCACGTACGGGTCGATGATTTCAACGGAAGTGACGACCGAGAAGTCGTCGCGTGTCATGGAGCTCATCATCTCGACGACCCATCCGGTCACGCATATGCTCGCCAAAGTGACCGCAATCGGGACGCTCGCCCTCATCCAAATCGGGATTTTCCTCGGATTCGGTTATGTCAGTGCGAGCGGCAGTGAGTTAGCGACAACCGTCATCGAAAATGCGGGGAACGCACGAGCCGTCATCTATCTACTTGTGTTCTTCCTACTCGGCTACTTATTGTATGCGTCCCTCTTCGCCGTTCTCGGCTCGCTCGTCAGCCGCGTCGAAGAGTCGCAACAGATGGTCATGCCAGTCATCATGCTTCTCGTCGCAGCGTTCTTAGTGGCGATGTTCGGCTTGAACAATCCGGATGCGACGATCGTGACGATTCTATCCTTCGTCCCATTTTTTGCCCCGATGCTCATGTTCCTTCGAGTCATGCTCGTCGATGTGGCCGTGTGGGAAGTCGCGCTCTCGATCGGTTTACTCATCGGGACGATTGGCGTGACGCTTTGGATCGGCTCGAAATTCTATCGTGGTGGCGTCTTATTCTATGGAACGAACGCCATTAAACAATGGCGACAAATATTACAAAACCGCCAATAACGTTTACAGCAAATTCGTTTTCGTTTACTCTAAAGAATGTGCAAAATGAGGAGGAAAACGAACTATGCGATCACGATTACTCGCGGCCTTAATCTTTACGTTTATGACGACGCTCACGACGTTCATCTGTTACACCGTCTTCTTAGACGCGGATGCGTTATGGCAAATCCTGCTTGCGTATGCAGGTAGTACGTTTATCGGAACGCTCGCGTTTTGGTATCCGGTCAGCAGACGTCCACAAACGTCTCGCTTCGGTGGCGCATGGATCGGCATCATGATTACTGCAACGACACTCATTGGCTTCACCGTCATCCGCTTCACATTCCGCGGCGACGCAGCAGCTCTGCTCGACTGGCAAACAGTGCTAGCGAGCCTCGCTTACACGTTCGGGTATGTCGGATGGGTGCTCACAATCTTGAATATCGTGCTCGGCTTCTTACTTGCCGGCACACGTCCGAAAGTACGCTACGAAGCGCGTCCGATGCGCTGATCAATGGAAATGACCAGGAGAAATGATTCTCCTGGTCATTTTTTTATTCTATGATTATTGCAATTTATATGATTTATCCACGACGCCGTACTCTGCATACTGGAAGGAGTTGTCCGCGAACTGATCGGGTACAAGTCGTTCCACGTAACGGGCGAACGGGACGATGTGCCGATTCGTGTCATGGGACCGTCCAAGGTCGAGGACCGCGTCAACGAGTGCCTCAAGCGCATGGTGTGTCGTCGGTTCTTCGTCTTCTTCGAAGATGCGCTGCAACTCCTCTTCATGCATCAAGTCAAAGATGCGCATCCGCTCCTCAAGCTGTCGCTGCATCTCTTCGACGGACTTCCCGTGCATCGCTTCTTCATAGGCGAGCTTCATCTGTTCGAGTTCGGGGACTTTCCCACGCATCAATACTTTGAGTGACTCCCCTGTCCAAATGTGGCGTGCCAAATAATTCGAATCGATGCGCAGAGCTTCTGCGAGCGCCTCTATGTAAGGCATCGTCGGATACACCTCACTCAGTTCGGTACGTCGAATAAAATATGGGGCCACGCCGATTTGATCCGCAAGTGTCTCGATTGACAATCCAGCCCGCTCTCGTAATATCCGAATTCGGTCCCCGTATCCCCGATACGGTGCATTTTTACCATCCATCTCAATTCCCCCTTTCCTCTCTTTTATTATAATTCCCGAATTCACAAAAAAATACTCGGAAGCGTGAGCTCCCGAGTTTTGATCGTTCTCTTATTTCTTCGTCAATTCGACGACTTCTGAAGATCCAGCTGTCACCGTGTCGCCTTCTGCGACAAGTTTGTTCACGCCGAAGCTGTCATGGTTCGTGATAATGATCGGAGTGATTGTCGACGGAGCGTTCGCTTTGATGAAATCGAGGTCGAACGTGACGAGCGGGTCGCCTGCTTTGACAGACTGACCTTCTGTAACATGTGTCTCGAAGCCTTCACCTTTAAGGTTTACCGTATCCAAACCGATGTGGATCAAGTACTCTGCACCGTTGTCGGCATTGATACCGATCGCGTGTTTCGTCGGGAATACTGTAGCGATTGTTCCGCTGACCGGTGAGACGACTTTACCTTCTGTCGGCTCGATCGCAATTCCGTCACCCATCATTTTTTGTGAGAATACTTGGTCCGGTACGTTCGTGATGTCGACGACCTTTCCTGTAAGCGGTGAAACCGCGTTGAGTTGTTCTTCTTTACCACCAAATAGTTTTTTAAAGAATCCCATAGCTTAATCCCTCCAACATGTTCTATTGAATCGAAGTCTTCACTTTTATACCCGAAAAGCTAAAACTTCAATCCCTACCTTATAAACGGTATAGTAGGTATAAGGTAGTGCGAAATCGTTTTACACATCGTAAGAATACGAGTGTGCAATCGCTTTTGCAAGCCCTTTTTACACTTTATAAAAATTTCACACGATGGAGGCGCTTACAATGACGACTTTCACAAAATTGTCATATGAACGGCCCGACTTGGACGCTTTGAACAGCAGATTGTCGGACTATTCTGCCGAATTACAGCAAGCGAGCACACTCGAGGAAGCGAACGAACTTATTCGCCAAATCAACAAGGAACGTAACGACTTTGAGACACAAAGTCAGCTTGTCGCGATCCGACACTCGGTCGACACGCGCGATACTTTTTACGAGGAAGAACAATCTTTCTTTGACGATGCTCTCCCGGTCTATGAGAAAGAGATCCAAGCGTACTATCGCGTCTTGACGAACCACGAGCTTCGTTCTGAACTCGAAGCGGAATGGGGCAGCCAGCTGTTCTCCCTCGCCGAGCGTGCGCTCGAGACGTTCGAAGAGTCACTCATCCCGAAACTGCAGGAAGAGAACCGCCTCGCGACGTCCTATCAAAAAGTCATGTCAGCAGCACAAATCGAATTTGACGGCAAGACGCTCAACTTGTCACAGTTCGGTCCATACCTTCAATCACCTGACCGTGATGTCCGAAAAGCCGCATCCGTTGCCCGCTATACATATCTTTCTGATAACGGTGACGAGCTCGACCGCATTTACGGTGAACTCGTACGCGTGCGTACAGAGATCGCCCACGCGCTCGGATTCCCTTCATTCGTCGAGCTCGGCTATGCACGCATGCAACGCGTCGGGTATGACGAGTCGATGGTCGACAACTTCCGGAAACAAGTCCGTGACGTGATCGTCCCGCTCGCTTCTGCGTTGAAAGACAAGCAGGCGAAACGAATCGACGTCGATCACCTCTACTATTACGATGAGTCGTTCGTTTTCCCAGACGGTAACGCGACACCTCAAGGGGACGAATCGTTCATCATCGAAGGTGGAAACAAGATGTATCATGAGCTCTCGAACGAGACGGACGAGTTCTTCCAATACATGCAAGAGCGCGGCGCTCTCGATTTGACGGCGAAACCAGGTAAGGCTGGCGGCGGATATTGCACATACTTACCGTCTGAAGGTCTCCCGTACATCTTCTCGAACTTTAACGGCACAGCCGGAGATATCGACGTCCTCACACACGAAGTCGGTCACGCGTTCCAAGTATATGAGAGCCGTCATTTGACGACTCCGGAATACGCCTTCCCGACGTACGAGGCGTGCGAGATCCATTCGATGTCGATGGAGTTCTTCTGTTGGCCATGGATGGAGCTCTTTTTTGGCGACCAAGTCGACAAGTACAAGTTCAACCACTTGGCTGGCAGCATGACGTTCCTTCCATACGGCGTGCTCGTCGATGAGTTCCAACACGTCGTCTACCGCAATCCAGAGATGACAGCTGCTGAGCGACGTCAGGCATGGCGCGATTTGGAGAAGGTCTATCTTCCGCATCGTGATTATGAGACGAACGACTATCTTGAATCAGGCGCATGGTGGCACCAACAAGGGCACATCTTCCAAAGCCCGTTCTACTATATCGACTATACGCTCGCACAAGTGTGTGCGTTCCAGTTCTGGGTACGCATGCATGAAGACCGCGAAGCGGCATGGAGCGATTACCTCACGCTCTGTCAGGCAGGCGGAAGCCGATCGTTCCTCGAACTCGTCGAACTGGCAGGCCTCAAATCGCCATTCGCAGACGGCGTCTTGAAAGAAACGATCGACCAGATTGAAGACTATCTCTTAAAACATCCGCTCGCAAACTAACGAGTAAGACCATCGAAAAATCGATGGTCTTTTAGTTTGGGTTGACTTCGTTCTGCAGTTCGAACGGCAAGTCCTCCAAATTGATTTGACGACTGTCGAACAAGTTGAACTGTTGCAACCGACTTTCGAGATAGTCTTGTAAAATGCGTGCTGCCTGTTCACCAGATAACCCGTTCAAATCCGGGACCTGTGTCACCGACAATTCGATGGCATGTAGTCCGTAGTCCGGCAATCGGGATTCGATCTCCGCAAGTTCTTCATTGGTCAGCCGTTTCCCTGTCGTCGTCACGAGGAGGAGGTCCTTATCCTCTTCGTAGTCTTGACTGATAATGATGGCGTCTGAAAACTCTTCTTCGATGAAGTTGTTGATCCCTGTCCGGACGATGCTGTCTTGTACGAGTGTCGCGGCCGAAAAGATACTTGGCACGACGATGAGGACAGACAACCCGATGAGGAGTCGATTGATTTTTTTATGGTTGGCGTCTTGTTTCGTCAACACTTGTGAGATGCCCATGAACTTGACCCCGATGAACGTGGCGATGGCGATGAACGCACAGTTGATGACGAACAGATAGCTCGATCCGATCAAGTAGTCAACGTTCCACGTCGCAATCGAATATCCCACAGTACAGAGCGGGGGCATCAAGGCGGTCGCGATGGCTACACCCGGGACGATGTTGTTGCTCATCTTCTTTTGTGCCCCGATGATTCCGGCCGTCCCCCCGGCGAAGGCGATAATGACGTCCCAAATCGTCGGCTCGGTCCGGGCAATGATTTCATTACTCGCATACGTAATCGGTGAAATGGCGAAATAGATTGTCGCGACGGTGAGACTGACCGCGACTTGAACAAGGAGCAGACGTACACCTGCCCGAAGCAGCTTCATATCATAGAGCGACAAGGCGAGACCGATACTCAAGATTGGAGTCATGAGCGGCGAAATTAACATTGCCCCGATAATGATCGGAATCGAGTTCATATTCAGTCCGATTGAAGCGATGAAGATGGAGCACATGAGGATAACAGAATCACTTGGTCGTACTTTCAAATTCGTGTACATCTTGTCTTTGAATTCTTCGGCGGTATACGTCTGTTCCATTCTGAATTCAGCTCCCTTGTCGTATCAGTCTCGTCTACACAAGCAAATCCTTCCTTTATTTACCCGCAACACGAAAAAGACAATCGATTTCGACAAAAGAAAAACTGGACCGATTGATTGGTCCAGCTCCTCTCGTCAAATGACATCTAACGGTTGTTTCGTCGTCGGTGGCGGGAACGCCTCATCGAGCGCCGCAATATCTTCCTCACTCAAATCGAGTAAGAGCGCTGCCGCATTCTCCTCGACGTGCTCAGCCTGCCCGGCTTTCGGGATGGCGATGACGTGTCCACTCCGAATCGTCCAAGCCAGTAAAATTTGCGCGACCGAGGCGCTATACGTCTCCGCGAGTCGATTGACCGTCTCGTTTTCAAAGACGTCTTTTTTCACGTCACTCCCTTCTGCGAGCGGTGCGTACGCCATGACCGGAATTCCTTGTTCTTTCAAATAAGGAATCAGATCATACTCGATTCCTCGACTACCGAGATGATAGAGCACTTGGTTGACCGCACAGTTGTGACCGTTCGGCAAGGCAAGAAGTTCTTTCATATCCTCGACGTCGAAGTTTGAGACGCCCCACGCCCGAATCTTGCCGTCTGCTTTCAGCTGCTCCATCCCTTGAATCGTCTCCTCGAGCGGGGCATCGCCTCGCCAGTGGAGTAAGTAGAGGTCGAGATAGTCGGTCCCGAGTCGTTCGAGCGACTCATCGCATGCTTTGACGAGTTTTTCTCCGTACGCATTGTATGGATAGACTTTCGAGACGAGGAACACCTCTTCTCGTCGATCTTGGATGGCTTCACCGACCAGTTTTTCGGATTCCCCTTCGCCGTACATCTCCGCCGTGTCGATGACATGGAGTCCGCAGTCAAGTCCTGTCCGAAGTGCCTCCACTTCAGCGTCATGCTTCGATTTCTCTTCTCCCATGCGCCATGTGCCTTGCCCGAGTGCCCGCATCTCGCGTCCGTCTTTCAATTCGACGACGTTTTGTTTTAACGCCGCGAGTAATAAAGAATGTGGTAGTCGTTGATTCATAACGTTTCCTCCTTTGTCCAAGCTTCATGTAATGGTCCCGTCGTCCCGAAGACAGGGTCAAACATCGGCTTCTCGACTTGTTCAATGCGTTTTAAATTGTCTGGGCGTTCTTCCGTCTTCCCGGTCAACGTGTCATAGTCACGACCGTCCGGATATGCCCCGACGACTTGGAAGTCTGAACTCGCTTCGATACGACGATGTCCGGTCCCTGCCGGTAAGACGAGCACGTCCCCCGCACGTACGCGTACGAGATCACCGTTCGTCCCTCCGAGTTGAAGCGTCGCTTCGCCGTTCAATACCCCCAATACTTCGTGCGTGTTGCTGTGATAGTGATGATAGTCGAACACCCCGTTCACCCAGCTGTTCGTCCATTCGTTATGAGCGAACGTCTCCTGCATCCCGCTCGGATCATCAAAGACACCACGATAGAGGAGCGCTGGATAATCCGGATGATTCGGAATGAATCCGTCATCTGTAAACATATAAGTTTTCAAGTCCATCCTAAGTCCCTCCTTGTCTCTGTCCCTGTACCCGACTTTAATGTACAAAAAACGGTCGTCCATCATGGACGACCGTGAATGTTAGGAGATGACCTCGTCTCCTGTCTGATCGATGTGACACTCACCCCAAGCGCACATGGCGTCTAGGATTGGTTTTAGTGACCATCCATACTCTGAGAGCGAGTAGATGACTTTCGGCGGCACTTGCTCGTACACCGTACGCACGACAACCCCGTCCGCTTCAAGCTCACGCAATTGTTGGGTGAGCATCTTTTGGGTGATGTTCGGCATGAGCTTACGAAGCTCACTCGTCCGTCGCTCTCCTTTAATCAAATGACACATGATGACGACTTTCCATTTGCCGCCGATCACATCAAGTGTCGCTTCGACCGGAATGTTATATGGCATATCGTTTCCTCCAGTTCTTCCATAGGCACTTTTTGGTGCCTACCGCACTAAAAAGTACGTACTTCTCAAACAGTTTTCATGCACTTATGATAGCAACTATAGCAAATCCATACAAGTTCATTTCGCTCGTAACACCCTCTTGAGACGGTAAGGTACTTTTTCGACCGTACTGAACAATAGAGGAAAGAGAAATGTCTTTGCTATCCGGAGACGACGGGCCCTCGTCTTCCACACTATTCATTTACTTTAGGAGGAACTATTCATGAATCAACCGTACACGCAACCTGTCGAAGAACAGGCACCTAAAAATGGAGGGTTAGCATTACTCGCCCTCGCGATCAGCGCTTTCGGAATCGGAACGACTGAGTTCGTCCCGGTCGGTCTTCTCGCTTCAATCGCAAGTGATTTAAACATCGGCATCACACTCGCTGGTCTCATTATCTCGGGTTACGCGATTGGCGTAGCTGTCGGTGCACCAATTTTGACTGCACTCACAAACCGAATGAACCGCAAAACGTTACTCATGGCGCTCATGGTCGTCTTCATCGGCGGAAACTTGGTCTCTGCCATGTCGACTAGTTTTGAACTCTTAATTGTCGCCCGATTTATCACCGCGTTCTCGCACGGTGTCTTCTTCTCCATCGGGGCAACGATTGCCGTTCAACTTGTACCACCGCATAAAAAAGCGAGTGCCATCGCACTTATGTTTACAGGTTTAACCGTCGCGACCGTCACAGGTGTCCCACTCGGTACTTTCATCGGTCAAGCGTTCGGATGGCGTGCAACATTCTTCGCTGTCGCAGCACTTGGTGTCGTTTCAATCATCGCAAGCTTCTTTTTGATTCCGAAAGATTTGAAACAGTCACCACCAGCGAAGTTCTCAGATATGAAGAAATTGCTCACGAATGGTCGTCTCATGCTCGGATTCTTGATCACAGCACTCGGTTACGGCGGAACGTTCGTCGCCTTCACGTACTTGACACCAATCATGCAAGACGTGACAAAAATCAGTCCTAGTTTAATCAGTGTCGTCTTACTCGTTTACGGAATCGCAGTCGCCATTGGAAACGCGATCGGCGGAAAGCTCGCAAACGAAAATCCAGCAAAAGCATTGTTCTATATGTTTATCGTTCACGCGGCAGTCATGATCATCATGTCGTTCATGATTCCATTCAAAGTGGCCGGTCTCATCGCAATCGTCTTGATGGGTCTCCTCGCCTTCATGAACGTGCCTGGACTTCAACTGTATATCGTACAATTGGCTGAAAAATATGTACCTGCCGCTGTCGATGTCGCATCAGCGCTCAACATCGCTGCCTTCAACATCGGGATTGCCTTAGGTGCAACAATCGGTGGAATCGTCGCAGATTCAATCGGACTTGTGCATACCCCTTGGGTCGGTGGCATCATGGTCATCATCGCCGTCATCTTGACAGCCATCTCACGTCGTTTGGAAGCAAACTAAGGAGGACCTCATGTTCAACAATCACAAAAGCTACAATCGGATGTACCGGGAGGGCGAGCTCACGTTCGGCCTCCACATCCCTTTAGAAAATTTCAAGATGCGTACCCCGACTCTCGAACGCCAAGTCGAACTTGCCCAAAAGGCCGACGACTACGGCTTCACAGCGTTATGGCTACGGGACGTCTTATTAAAAGACCCGAATTTCCTAGACCCTGCCGTCGGTCAGATTTACGACATGCTGATTTACGGAACACATTTACTCGGTCAAACGAAAAACATCGCACTCGGTACGTCTGCACTCGTCTTGCCACTCCGTCATCCCCTTCGTTCGGCGAAGGAAGTCGCAACAATTGAATCGTTGTTCCCAGAACGATTGATTTTAGGCATCTCTTCAGGTGACCGTCGTGCCGATTTCAAAGGGCTCGGAGTCGATCACCCGACACGTGGCGACCAATTCAAAGAGTCGCTTCGTGTCATGGAGCAGGCGCTTTACAACAACTACCCAACCATTGACTCACCGTATGGGGAAGTCGAACAGGCTACGCTTGTGCCACGTCCGAAAAAACGGATCCCGACGATGATCACCGGGTTCGCGCAACAAGACATGGACTGGCTTGGGGCGAATGGGGACGGGTGGATGTATTATCCGCAAGCACCTTTCGCACAACAACAAGTGCTCGACGCGTGGCGCGCGAGCGGTGAGGCGCACGGTCGCACATTCCGTCCGTTCTCGATGCCGATGCATCTTGATTTGACGCTTGACCCAGATGAGCCACCGACACCGATTCGACTCGGTTTCCGAATCGGTCGCAACCATTTGATTAAATTGCTCGAAGCGTATCGTGCGATTGGAGTGAATCATCTGTTCTTCGCCCTCTTCGACGGAGAACGTCCGGCCGAAGAAGTCATCGATGAATTAGGAAAATATGTACTTCCCCATTTTCCACCCCTTACTTGATATTTGCCCTTCATTTTTGAAATGAAGGGTTTTTTGTGAAATGGACGGGTAAATAACAATGAATCTATGAAAAGGAGTTCTCCCATGCCCTCTCATCATGAAAAGGTAGAAAAGATTGAACTGTTTTTTGATTTAGTATTTGTGTTTACATTCATTCAACTTACGTTGAAGCTCGAGCATCATCTGACATTTCATACGTTTTTAGAGGTTTTCGTCCTTATGGCCCTCATTTGGTATATCTTCGAAGGGTATATTTGGTTGACGAATACGACCAAACTGACAAGAAGAAACCATCAAATCTTCATGATGCTCGGGATGATTGGATTTATGCTGATTTCCGTCGCCATCCCAAAAGCCTATGATCAAGATGGCTTCATCTTCGGACTTGGTTTTTTAGTGATTGTCGCCGTACATTCGACGCTATTCTTGTTGCACAGTAATGATGATACGAAAAAAGCGATGCTCGCCATCGTACCGTACAACGTATCATTTAGCATCATCATCCTCGTTGCTTCACTGTTTGAAGGGAACGTACGCCTGATTGTATGGGGGATTGTCGCGATCGTCGCCGTATTAGGTCCTCTTGTACAGAAAAACAGAGGGCAGTTCGAAGTGTCGTCCTGGCACTTCCTTGAGCGACATTACCTCATCCTCGTCATCGCCCTTGGCGAAACGATTGCGTCGACCGGTCGCGCCGCGATTGATGAAGATTTGACTTCTGATGTCGTCTTGACGATGATTCTTGCGCTGACGCTGACCGTTCTGCTTTGGTATTCCTATGTGAAAGACGATGAAACAAGAGAAAGTCGTTTTCAAGAAATGCACACGGATAAACGGGATCAGATCGCCAAGGCGGGGTTCTATTGGTCACACCTCTCGATGTTCCTCGGTATCATCTTACTTGCCGTCGTCAAGATCACCATCGTGCACGACCCGATGCAGACGCTCGATTTGGCACATCGCATCACACTGTATGTCGCCATTGTCTTGTTTGGATATGGTGTCATTTACTTCAACCGTCTGTTCTTCAATGTGTCGTGGAAGCGACTTTCGATGCTAGCTGCCTTGCTTGTCATTCCATTGATTGCCCCATATTTGCCGGCAATCATACTCTTACTCGTCATCACCTTGATTTACTTCATCGCAATGATTGCCCCACTTCCGTTTTTGAAAACAAAGCAGAAAGAAACATAAAACAAGCCAGAACCAAGAGTCGGTTCTGGCTTGTTCATTATCGGACTTCATTCTCGAGTTGTTTCAACTTTGTCGAGTAATACTCGATGATGTCACGGCGTCGGATGATACCGATGAAATATTTGCCGTCATCGACGACCGGCACGAAGTTTTGATCCGTGATCGCATCGACGAGCTCTTCGATTTGAGCCGTAATCGATACCGGCTTATAGCGAACGCGTTGCTTGATATCTTTTAGACGTGTCCGGAGCACTTTTTCATAGTCTTCTTCCCCACGAAGCTGTTCTGCGAGTGCCCAGAGCAAATCCCCCTCTGTCATCGTTCCGGCGTAAAATCCATTCTCCGAAACGAGTGGGACAGACGTGAATCGATGATGTTTCATCTTTTCCAGCGCTTGTCGTACCGTTGATTCGGGGTCCAAATATTTGACGTCTTCTTTCGGATATAAAAAGAAAGCGATGTTCATTTAAATCTCTCCTCAATCTGTTAATCCACCCCGTTATTGTACCATGAATGGTAGGACAGGTTGAACTAAATCCATGTTCCTATCTGTAATCATCCCCTTTCTCCTAAACGACACAAAAAAACATCGTGATCCTGGTCACAGCGATGTTTCGGTGATTCAAAAGAATTGGAAGGGAACTCCAATTGATTTATACCCGTTTTAGTTGGTTCTTATCCATCCAGACATACAAAAGGGCCCCTTTAGGAGCCCATAAATTATTGAACAAACTGCAACAGTGTATCGTTAAATTTCTCTCGTTCATCGAGCACGGTGCCGTGTCCGCTCTCTTCGAAACGCTCAATCCGAGCGTTCGAAATGCCTTGCTCCATCTGTTCTGCAAACTCAAATGGACAGATTTTATCATGTACGCCGTGAATAATTAACGTCTCTACGTCAATCTTCGGCAAAGCATCGCGCAAATCTTCGTCCCGGAGTGCCTGTGCCGAGGCAATCGTTCCGTGACTCGAGGCCACGAGTGCGAGATGGTGGAACCAATTCTGCATCGGTTTCGAATGTTCTTTCTCAAAGAAGATTTCTCCGAACCCTTCGAGCATTTTCGGTCGGTCGGCTCGCGTATCTTCAATCAACGCGTCGACTTCTTCCGTTGTCATGCCGTATGGATAGTCTGAACGTTGTGTGAAAATCGGTGCTGCCGCTCCCGCTAAGACTAACTTTTTGAGTCCATCCTCTTTATAGTCGGCTGCGTAGCGGACTGCGATCGCACCACCCATTGAAAAACCAACGAGCGTGAAGTCTTTTAAGCCAAGCCCGTAAACGACCATATGCACATCAGATGCCATCGTCTCATAGTCATACCCTGTCGCCGGTGCATCCGATTTCCCGTACCCTCTGAAGTCGATTCCGATATAGCGATAGCCGGCTTCGATTAACGCATTCTTCTGATATTCGAACATGTTGTTGTTCGCAGGCCAACCGTGTAAGAAGACGATCGGCTCCCCAGAACCGACATCCTCCACGTATAAATTCGTACCATCATGTGCTGTAATATATCCCATCATCCAACCTCCATAGTTTTGATTAATCGTAAATACTCACAACCTACTTGTTCCCGTTTCCGAATCCTAAAAACCTTCTCATGTGTCACGCCAGAGCGATTCCCCTTTTAAATACCCTTCAACGGCCTTCGCTCCTTCTCGTAACACGGCTTCGCGCCAACTCGGGTCGTCCGGATAGAACATTGCCATGAATTCGTTTTGAATTCCATTTCGTGCTTCGGGATCTTTTGTTCCTTCGAAATAGAGACGATTTTCTAAAATGATTGTCAGAAATTCTCGAATCGAGGCTTTCGTCGACGTGCCGAACG
Organism: Exiguobacterium sp. s59; assembly: GCF_018617475.1. Taxonomy (NCBI): domain Bacteria; kingdom Bacillati; phylum Bacillota; class Bacilli; order Caryophanales; genus Exiguobacterium; species Exiguobacterium sp. s59. Next base: position 378,460 of record NZ_JACSKG010000003.1, read on the forward strand.
TCCCAAACTCGAATAAGGCGGAGACGAGTCCTTTGTCTGGATATTCCGTATCGCGTACGTAGTAAAAGTGATTCGTCGAGTCCCCGAGCACCTCGTCCGGGTCATACACGTTGACGTTGTCGAGGCCGTACGCTTGTTTCAACTCATCTTCGGTTCGGCCGTCCCGCTTACTAATGACCATCGTCACCTCGTTTGTCGGACCGAGCGCCGTATGCCAGTCCATATGCACGACTCGTTCATAACGCTCGAGTAAATCGTGTTGAATCCCTTTCAAGAAGATGGCGGATGGTTCATCCGAGTCTCCGCCATAGTACACACCTTTCGGGAATTGATACTGCCCCATCCCTTTCGCCCCACTCATCGCCTTGAATCCGTCGAGCTTAATCCCAGAACCGAGGAATGAATAAATTTGTTCACGCGCTTCATGGTAGTCGTCAATCACTCCGTCTGGAACGAACAGATGTCGCATCAGTTCATACTCACGGTTGACGTTATACGGCACCGATTCACGGTCAATGACGTAGTTTCGGTTCAAATCGACATTATGCTCATTGACCCGTCGGAAGTGTTTCATTCCCCAAGGATTGACGGCATGAATGAGACAAATGCCTGTCGTCTCATGTCGCACATGAGGCAATTGCGTTTGCACAAATTGATGCGTCACCGCAGCACCCGCATATCCTTCGATCCCATGTTCCCCAATCGTCATGAGAAGGATCGCTTTCCGCTCTCGTTTGGGTTCCCCTAAGATGATGTCGATGCTTTCGTCCCCAATTGAGTGCGTTAACAGCTCTGCTTTTGGATAATATCGTTTCACCTCAGATAATAAATGTTTGAACTTTTCTCGCGATTCTTCATAGGATGATGAAAAATACTGGGTCATCGCACTCTCCTCCAATTCTTTTCTCTCTACACCATTCCCATCCTAGTGCAATCTAAAAACGCCTTCTGTAAAAGAAGACGTTTGCTGTCAAGGCGTTCGGATTCGTTTCGTATGTTGCCGTCGGAAAGCCATCACATAGAAAATCGGACCAATCAAGACGGCACCGAACAACCAATAGAGACCCGCATTCGCATACAATCCTTCAAACGACCGAAACACCCAGGCGAGAACCGTGAACGCGACAATCAACTCAACGGTCCATAATAATCCGCGGCGAACCGCTAGAAGAATCGTGTTCGTTTTTTGGAAAAAGGCTGCGACGAAAGCAATTAAAAATGCAGGAAAACTCGAGAACCATAACATTCGGTTGAGTGAGGACTCGGCAAAATAGGCGTTTCCGAGAGAGACAGTGATGAGGAAGTGCACCAAAATAACGAGCAAGACGACCACCCATCCGACGAACACATCCCGTTCCATTTTTTTCATCACAACCAGCTCCCTTTCTAAAGAGTTGAATACTAATATTTACCCGCTTTTTCAGCCTTCTCGTCTGATTCAACTAAAAAAACGCACTCTGCTCGCAGAATGCGTTCCAATGTATTATCCGACCAACTCCCGCGCCCATGCTTTCGCACGTTCAAGTTCGCCTGCTTTCAACATTTCCGTCTCCCCATCAACCAAAAATGATTCTTTTCGGACGTTCGTTGCGCCTTTTTCAATCATTTCCCCTTCGACGCGGTTCACCGCATGACCGAACCAGTCGATGATTTTACCGAGAATCGGATTTTGTTTTTCTTTGACGACACTTGTATCAAACGCGGCCGTCCGCTTCCCGCGAAGCGCGTTGTCTGAGATTCCGTCTAAAAACACTTTAATGTCCTCCGTCTCATACCCGCCATGCGTTGGTGAGCCGATGACGACAAGATCGACATGAGCCAAGTCGCCGAGCCCAATATTCAACACATGTTCCATACGCGCTTCATGTTCTTTCGACAGCTCTTCCTGCATCGCATGAGCAATCTTTTCTGTATGCCCATACAAGGAATCAAAGATAATCAAAATATTCATGGTGAATCCCCCTTTACCGAACTTCTCTTTATCTCCCTTCCCATTTCAGCGTTCGTTCATGCTTCTTTTTTGTACAGTGCACTTCGCTTGAAGAGCGTCCAACTCACCAGAACAATACCGAGTACGAGCAAGGCATAGCCGAAGAATTTAATAAAGTCGCTCGTGTGGTAGGGAGCCCTGAATCGGTATTCCGCCCGTTTCCATTTCGAACCGTCTTCAACCGCAATGACGTCTTCAACGGCCTCCCCGACGACTTCACGGTACGCGGTCCCAATCGGATATCCATTCGAAGCATTCCCGTAATAACGCCCTGTCTCGTCATTGACCGTTGTTTCCACTTCACCGATCACGTCACCGAGCGAATTCTCATCGATTGTCGTATCGAGCACTTCATATACATTTCGTTCAAACACGACAAATGTATACGCCCAGGAAAGCGCAGACACAGGAAATGCAATCGATAATGCGAAAAGAGTCAGGAAGGTTAGTCGCCTCATTTGAGGCTCCAGACGAACGTTGCCGTATCGCTCACATCGATATCATCAGGCTCGATTTCTGGCATCCGTGATTCGGAATAGACAATCTCCTGACTATAGAGGACGTTCGTAGGTGAGAAGACATGAATCTCTCCCCACGTGTAGTCAATCTGTAGCAAGTCTCCTAACGTTGCACCTGCACCTTTTGCGAGGAGTGTTGCCCGTTTTTTCGCATTTTCTGCAGCGTTGACCAATAACTGATCTTCAATCGCATTCGGGTCTTTCATTGTAAAGCGAATCGAGAGTGTCGGGTTCGCTCGGGATTGACTGATTTGTTCAATCGCGTCCGATAGTCTGGACGTGTCGAGTGGGAACTCGAGTTTCGTCTTCTGTTTACACACATAACCTACAAAGCGCGACCGATAATTATTATGTTTATCTTGATACCGCTCATACTCCGTATCGATGGAAAAGTCACTCGTTTTCAAGTCCGCCTTCTCAAATCCAGCACGCACGATCGCCTTTTGGAGCTGTGATACCGCGTTTGCTGCCTCTGTCATCGTCTCTTCGTAACGCGGTGCTTTTGAGACGAGGTCCATGTGAATCACAATCAAATCTGGTCGAGATGAGACATTCCCTGTTCCTTTTACGGTGATTGTACGTTCCATATCGTTCGCCCTCCTAATAATATGAGATGTAGATTATTCTGATGCTTTAAATCGTGAGATCATCCAACGTTCTATTTCATCTAAAGAGTTCATATCTTGTAACGACGGATAGGCGTCCCGTTCAAATAGCAGTCCGCTCGGAGTATCTAAAAACAGATAACGTTCCCCGTCCGGAAAACCGTAATCCGCAATATCTCTCAGTCGAAGCGTCTCTCCGTTTTGTTCCCAGATGAATTCGTCATCATATGGAATCGGCGTAAAGATGCCCTCCATCCCTTGATGCACGTGTGAGATGACGTCAGTATGCTCTTCCTGTTCCGCTCTTCCGATTGCATCTGCACGAACGACCAGTTCTTGTCCAGTTTGCACATCGCCATGATACACATCTGACACTTGTATGGTGAGAAGCGACTGATATTCGAGCTCTCCGTTAAAATCAATCTCGATATGCCGGATGTTCTCGACCGTTCCTTTGACTACGACCGGATTCCACCGCGAAAAAAGTTCATCTTCTGTCATGTCCATCACGTTTTCTTGGGAAGTACCTTGCCTTATTTCTGATTCATCGATGATGTGAACCGAGTTTGCCGTTGAATCCGTGGATAACGGAATACGTTCATTCCAAATATTCGATGTGAAGAGCATGAATCCCGCAGCGACGGCGAGTACCACTCCTGCCCCCCATTTGAGTCGTTGATAAGGTCTTCGCTCTATCACCATGGATTCCTCTATATGGCGGTCATCCACTTCACCTAGTAGTTGAATTGACACTCCCACGGCTAAAGCCGCAAGCTCACCCTTCGGGATGAGTGGGATTCTGAAGTGCTTGTGCGAGCGCAGTCCATTTCTGTTTTGCTCAAACCTCCAGATGAGGGTGTGCCATCACCCCTCCTGAGACAGATCATATAGATTCTCAGGCTGATTGACTTTTACCATCAACCACAGGTGCGTATCGGATATTCATCGCACCAACTAAATCTCGATGTTTATTAAATCCGCAAGAGCACGAATAGGTACGGTCTTTCGCTTTATTCCGACTCCCGCAAGAAGGGCATGTTTGAGATGTATATGCAGGATTGACATATTCAACCTTGATTCCTTCTAGTTTCGCCTTGTACTCGATAAATAATGCCAAGCGATAGAACGACCATGTATGCAGATTCTTATTGTTTTTACGGCTTGTTCTTGCCGTCTGCCGGATATTCGCTAGCTTCTCTAGGCGAATGACAGAAATATTGTTCTCTTTTGCGAAGTCGACGATCTCACGGCTTACCTTGTGATCCTTGTCTTTCATCCAACGCTGCTCCTTGTTGTTCAGTTCCTTGATTGCGTTCAGCTTCTTCTTTTGACCGAGTTCTTTCCGTTTCGCACGAAACTTGCGTCTCATGTACTTGTTTTCACGACCGTTCCCAAAGAATCTTACCTTATCGCAATCAGTCGATGCGACCGCCGGGACTTTCAAGCCTAAATCCACACCAAGGATCCTTGAGCCCGTCTTTTCGATTGTGAGGATTGTAACGGCGATTTGGGCAATCCACTTATTAGACTTTTTCGTAATGCGCACCGCACCCAACTTGTTATTAAGAAGCGAGAAGGTGCGATTGTGTTTGTCGACCATTTCTGCTCTAATTGGTGTTTTCTTTGCTTTTCCATCTACCATGATAGGAAGAGAGATTGACTCGAAGTCAAACGAATAGTTCTGATTGTTCCATGTGCAGTAAGGTTTCTTTAGGATTGGGACTATTTCATATTTCGATTTCTTCGCTTTTTTAAATACGCTTTGGGCGTCTTTAATTATCTGATTCTTGACGGCACTAGGCAAATGAGCGCAAACACTTTTACTTGTCAATTTGAGCATCGCTTTAGCATCCACCATATCAGAGATAAGTTGATTGACCGTCTCGATATATGTTTCTGCCATGCTTTTTAAAACAACTTCCTGTTCTTTTGTCGGCTTCAGTTTAATGTTAACTGTCAGCGTCTGAGACACGGTGTCACCCCCTTGTTTTTTGTTGTCCGACATAACGTTTAATCGTTTCGCTCGATACATTTCCAGCGGTGGAGACGAAATAGGATCGTGTCCAGAGACTCGGCAAATGTTGAAGATGAGGAAATTCTTCTCTTAACTTTTTAGACGTTACTCCCTTTATTTTTGCCATGATGTCAGCAGGACTCAGTGTTGGAGGGGCGTTAAGGAACATATGCGTATGATCTGTATCGCATTCCAAGGCTATAATTTTGATATTCAGTTCTTCGCATATTTCGGACATCAAACCTTTGAAACGTATTTCTACATCGTTACGAAGGAATATCTTTCTTCTGTATCGAGGACAGAAAACAAAGTGATAATTGATTAGAGAAACAGTAGTATGAGTTCTTCTATAGTTGGTTTCCATATTAATATCGTGTCAGTTTAACCAACAAACTGCAACAAGAAGATTTCCAGATACTTGAAGCGCCAAAACCTTCGGATTCTTTACTGACACTCCGCATCCTGCCGAGCTTTCATCCCACCCCTAAAGGAGTGGGCTTTCCCGCTCGGAAATTCTGTAATTTTTCGTGATTCATACTTGAATCCCTTCTGATTGGAGTACACGCTGTAAAGCATCACGTGTTCGCTTCAGCGTCATTTTGACATGACTCTCCCCAAGTTGATGGTTTTTCGCAATTTCTTGAATGGAGTGAAGGTAAAAATAGCGTTGCATGAACATCGATCTTGTCTGTCGAGGAAGGTCTGAAAGAAATGCATTCATCAGGTCGACGACCTCTTCGTCCTTCATCGATTCCGTGAGGACATGTTCCAATTCTTCATAGACGAGCGGCACTTCTCCACCACCCCGTTTTTTCGCATGATTCTTCTTATAGCGCTGCAGTGCGAGATTTCGTACAATCTTTGTCAAATACGCCCCAAGTCGAAACGGACGCGTCGGCGGGATCGACTCCCACACTTTCATGTATAAGTCGTTTAAACACTCTTCCGTATCTTCGTGATTTTGTAGGATATTATAGGAGACACGACGACAATAGCTTCCGTATTTCTTCTTTGTGGCGACAATCGCATATTCGGATCGTTCCCAGTACCAATCGATGATGACCTGGTCATCCATCTATTTCCCCCCTTTCCCTTGCTCCTCACTTATATAGATCCCGATACAAGGTCATTCGTCACAACAAGCTAAAAAAAACTCGTCATAGCGACGAGGTATTTAAACGATGATCTATCATTTTTTCCAAATCGATACGGCAAGCCCGCCGAAGTAGCCAACCATCGCTCCGCTCGCAATACCATATGTCAGCTGTATATTGAAGAAGAACGAGAGAATTACACCGAGTGTCGTCCCCGCAATCAACCCAAAACAAATGATACAGTCCTTCCATTCTCGTGAATCCATCTTGCTCCTCCTTACCGATCCGTTCAATCTTCCGACTTCAGTTCTTCCATCCACATCCACAATCATTAGCCCTTTATGTCAAAACGAATTCAATGCTTGTGTTCTTAACAATCTTGTCGCATATTTCCTAATATGTAGTAACAGCCGATATATCCAAAATATCCTTTATTTAGGTAAGAAACAAGAGAAAATGCCAAGGAAATGATTCCTTGGCATTTCTTTATGATTCATCCAGCTCAGTCGAAGCGAACTCATACTCCCGTTGACTCGGAAGCACTTCTTTCTGCTTCTTCGGAAACGTAGCGTCGAACACCTCTACTTCCGCTTCCTCCATTTCTAAACCTTCTGTGAATACCGCCATACCCCGAACCCCCTCTAACGCCCCTTCGTATAAAGGTAACACGAGCAGTCCTTTATAATACTGTCCGTCCGGCATTGCGATGTCATATCGCTTCCCGCCTACAAATCCATATGGCTCATAATGATACGGATAGCCAAGTGTCAGGATCGCACGATAGCCAAGCGACTTTGCATGTTCAATCGAATGTGTAATGAGATGTCTGCCAAGTCCTTGTCGGTGGTACTTCGGGTCGATGAAAACCGGACCGAATGTGATCGTATCAACCGACCCTTCTCCGTCTACGACTTTCGACTTCGAGTAAAAAAATCCCGCCGGCCAGTTCTCCGTCCACCTCGATGACCCATGACAATTCAGGTAAGTAATCTTCATGTTTTCGCAGTTGATGAATCGCATAATGCTCATGACATCCCGGGAAATATAAATTCCAAAACGCTTCCCGCGCAATCGCTTCGACGCGACGCTCATCATCCGGTCTTTCTTTTCGTATGTTGAACATTCGCCTCACTCCTTTCCAATCATTATACGAAAAAGGTCCAGCTTTCGCTGAACCTCATCGCTTATTCAGCAGCAAGCGCCGCCTCTTCTTCGTGATATTTCTCGACGAAAGCGTCGAGCAACGCCCGTACCTCGTCCGTCGATTTTGTTTCCATCAGATTATGACGAAGCTCGCTCGCCCCACGGAATCCTTTGACATAAATCTTGAAGAAACGGTGCAAGTTCGAAATCGAACGCGGCACGTCCTCTTGGAATTTGTCTTGAAGGTCCAGTTGCAGACGCAATAGATCAAGATGCTCTTCCATCGAGTGCTCGCGTGGTTCTTTCTCGAACGCGAACGGATTTTTGAAGATCCCGCGACCGATCATGACACCATCGACCCCGTATTTCTCAACAAGTTCGAGGCCCATTTGACGGTCGAGGATGTCCCCATTGATCGTGATGAGCGTATCCGGTGCAACCTCGTCACGAAGCTTCACGATGTCCGGAATCATTTCCCAATGAGCGTCGACTTTACTCATCTCGTTGCGCGTGCGCAAGTGAATCGACAAGTTGGCGATGTCTTGTTTCAAGAGATGCGTCAACCAGTCGCGCCACTCGTCGAGCTTCGCGAAACCGAGACGCGTCTTGACGCTGACCGGGAGTCCGCCGGCTTTCGCTGCTTGAATGAGCTCAGCCGCGACTTCCGGACGGAGAATGAGGCCACTCCCTTTCCCACGTTTTGCGACGTTCGGGACCGGGCATCCCATATTGATATCGAGTCCTTTATAACCCATCTCGGCCATACCGATACTCATTTGACGGAAATATTCCGGATTGTCTCCCCAGATGTGGGCGACCATCGGCTGCTCATCTTCCGTGAATGTCAAACGGCCACGAAGGCTACCTTTCCCTTCAGGGTGGCAATAGCTATCCGAATTGGCGAATTCTGTGAAGAAGACATCTGGGCGCCCCGCATGAGCAACGACGTGACGGAAGACGACATCGGTCACATCTTCCATCGGGGCAAGTATAAAGAATGGACGCGGAAGGTCGCGCCAAAAGTTTTCTTTCATCGTAAAATCAGTTCCTTTCATCCATACAGTCCAACAAAATCACTCATCTATTCTATTATGTCTGTCGGATTGTATCAACTGTTTCACCACACTGTTCGATATAATAAAGGAACAATGACAATGAAATGAGGAGAAGGAATGATTATATGGATCAACGGCGCTTTCGGTTCAGGCAAGACGACATGTGCCAAGATACTCGAGAAACAGCTACCGAACGCATTTCTGTACGACCCGGAACAGGCCGGCTTTTTCATTCGGGACCAATTGCCGAAAAGTCTTCAACAGCCTGATTTTCAGCACCATCCGGAATGGCGGGAGTTCAACTATCAGATGCTGTTGAAGATCGCCACATCCTTTGATGGGGTCATTCTCGTTCCGATGACACTTGTGAACGCAACGTATGTAGACGAAATCATCGGGCGGCTTCAACGAGACGGGATTGACGTGCGCCATCTCATCCTTGAAGCGAATCGACGAACGCTCGTCAGACGCTTGAATAAACGATTCGAATGGTTTAACTCCTGGGGCAAATCCCAAATCGACCGCTGCCAATCCGCATTTCAATCTGAAATTCATGCAACTAAAATTGTCACGAACCACCGATCAAAACAGGATGTGGCGAGAGCCGTCGCTGAGCACGTAGGACTGACGCTTTCTTCAAAATGATTCAGATTCATACATCTCTTCCACAGGCTCGTCTTCCCATCGAATGACGAGCTCGCTTGCGTGGGACAGACTCAGTTCTACCGTTTCACACGTCGTATCAGTCAACCACATGCAGCGGAATAAGAGCTGGCGATAACCATACAACTCATCGACAATCTCGAACCGCCCACTTTTGACGAACTGACTGAGTTGCTCGATTGGACACATCAAATAGGTCGTTTCACCAAATCGTGTAAGTGAAGAAGAGTCCCAATCGATGTTCGGAATCGTCACGGTGGCACGTCCTGTCCACACCGCTTCCTTCGTAAACAAATCTCGGATTCCATCCGCAAACACGAGACGGATGGTTGAACCAATCACGGTCGCTTCTGTGATGACGGCATCATGTAAGGAAAGCGGGACGTTACGGTTTCGAATCGTATATTGTTTCATCAAATCCCTCCTTTGTGTATCTATCTTCTTCGCGAAAATTCACTTCTTACCTTTCTCATACATCAACCATAATCAGCAATGAATTGAAAAAACAATAATCAATTGAAAACATACTTCATTCATTCCGTTTATCAATTTAAAAATTGGTAAAATAAATATAAATAAGTGGGTTGTTTTGGATGTCGATAAGAGAAAGGAGGATATGGTATGGAAAATATTTTGTTAGTCGGGCTATTCCTAATAATTTTACTTATTGTGACAACTTTTATTTTGAGCAATTACGTTCAGCAATCACTACTTTCCCCTCGCTTCTTCATCATTTTCGCAGTCCTCTCATCAGTTCTTCTATTAGCTTCATGTAGTTTCGAAGAGACGATTTCAATGGAACAATATGAGCAAGATTTATCGCTCATTGAGGAAAAATTGAGTTCCGCCAATTCTGAAAAAGAAAAGTTACAAGATCAACTGGATACCTATTTATCTGAAAACGAAGACTTACGGCAACAACTGACAGACGCTAGAGAATCAACGAATCAAAGACTTGAAGAGGCCGAAACAAAATTACGTGAAGAATTTGAAAGTGAGTTACAACGTGTGAAAGAAGAGGCTGCACAACAAGTAGAAGAGAAAGTCGCATCAGTTCGAAAAGAAGAACAGGAAAAGGCTGCAGCTGCCATCGCAGAGATGAAAAATGAACTTGAGCAACAGGCACAAGCTTCGGAATCGACCGAATCGAATACTCAAACGTCGCAACCCTCTGAGAACTTCCAAAACTGTACAGACTTACGCGGGACCTATCCAGGTGGTGTTTCTTCCGACCATCCAGCGTATCAACCTAAAATGGATCGTGACAACGACGGCTGGGCATGTGAATGATCACTTTTCCTAATAAAGGAGTGAATTCGTCTCGAATTCACTCCTTTTTCAATCGTTTCTGAAACACATAATTCTCCGCTCGTTTCGTATACTCGTTTCCGGTCACCAATTTTTTGTTCATACGCTTCATAAGTTTCTGTCACTTGTTCAAGATTCATCTAGACCCTCCTAGTATAAGTATCCGAGCAAATCGAGTTTCCCTTCCGTCCATTTCTTATCCCCGACCGACCGGACCATCAGTTCGTCAAATGATGCCTCACCAATCCCGCGTATCGTCTGGTTCTCGTCATCAATTTGAAGCCACATGCATGTGTTCGATACAGTGTGAAATCCAATCCGTTCGTATAGGTCAGGTCGGTCTGCGAATAACAGCAGAAAGTCGACGGGGTACGCTTCTCCGAGGGCAATGATTTCTTCCATTAACGCCCGTCCGATTCCACGTCCTCGCACTTCTTCCCTCACACATAAATCAATGATGCCAAGCACGTGAATCGGCTCCCCGTCCACATTCATCACACGAAAGTCTAACCCGACTTGCCCGATGATTTGTTCGTCTTCATACGCAATCAATCGGAGATGAGGAAGTTGCTTGAAGTAACGGCGATTCGGATAAATGGAAGGAAACGCATGTTGTAATAGCTCAATCAGTTCCGTATCCATCGATTCTGAAATGGTCATCTCGAGGTGCTGCTCGATTCTCATAGCTCCGCTCCATCTTTTTGAATGCGTTCGTAGCGGACGATACTGACCCCGTTCGGCATCAACTGTTGCTCAATCGCATCTAGTTGAAGTGGTAAGATGTTACCGTCCGGGAAAAGACGCTTCCCGGAACCGATGATAATCGGATACATGATCAATCGGTATTCATCGATGAGGTCGTTCGCGAGTAACGTGTGCACGAGTTCACTGCTGCCCCAGACGTGCAAATCCGGTCCATCTTCTTGTTTGATTTGTTTCAACGCTTCGACCGGTTCTGTCAGAAACGTCGTTGATTCCCAAAGCGAATCCCGTGATTGCCGCGTAACTACATACTTCATCGCACGGTTGACTTCTGGCCAGACATCATCGTGATGCGGCCAATAACTCGCCCACTGATCATATGTCTTTCGACCGAGCAACAAATCAAATTCACTGTTCATTTGCGTCCGAATCCAAATCCCGAGCTCTTGACTCGAAAACGGCTCCGTCCATCCACCGTGCATAAAATCCCCACTCATGTCCTCTTCTTTTCCACCTGGTGCTTGAATTACACCATCCAATGACAAATGTTCTAGAACAATAATCTTCCTCATCTCCGACTCCCCTTTCGGCTGTTTGCAAAAAAAGCCCCCGATTGAATCAATCGAAGGCATGATACATTCATCTTATTCTACTTTCTACATCCATGCCACCGTCTCCACATGTGGTAAATTTTGAGGGTGGACAGTTTAAATATAGAAATGTAATAGAATTGACTAACCTTAAATAAAACTTGTGAATTATCAAATATTTACTTTAACACTATCATTCAGACTCAATTATTCGGAAGTTCAAAATATAATCCTTAATAATTATCTATTTCCTTCAATAGTTCGTTTAAAGAATGCCTGATAGCGATCGTCTCCCTTTTTAACTCTTCTAATTTTTCTAAGGGATGATTATTAAATATTAGCGTATCACCATTAATTAAATGAAAATAATCATTTATTCCATGAAAATATCGGTTTAAACATTCTAATTGATGTATTGATTTATCTTTTATACTTTCAATTTTTACATCCCCAAAAGAATTCCTTCTTTTCCGCCATTTTTCAACTATTTCCATAACTTCATCTGTTAGACTAAAACGAAATGGTTCTGCAGCAAAATCTGTATCAATTATTTCTTCTAATATATCAATAACATCTGCTTTAAAACTTATAAATTTCTCATAGTCAATTTCGCTTAAGGTTTCTATATTCATAAAACCATCTTCTATTCTTCGATAAAAATCATCTCTTCTTTTCTTTAATTCGTTTTCAGAGTACTTCTTTCCTTTAGGATGTTCATTATTATAAAAACCAACTTCTGCATGACACTCTAAACATAGTGGAATACAGTTTTCAAAAGTATCTTTTCCGCCTTTTGATTTTTGCTTAATGTGATGTAACTCCATCTTCGTTTTAACATGCCTTTCACACAAGCAGCAGTGCCTCTTACATGCTGTCAATGCTTGTACTTCAACTTTATTTGGAAATCCCATATTCAATATCCCTCACAACTATAATGTTATTATTCAAACATTATTTAATATCCGTATATACATTATCTTTTTAATAAATTCCTTTATCTCTGGATTAAGATTTACAATATGTTCATCAAGGTAAGCTTGAACAGAAGGTGATACAAAATATTGGCTATCTGTTTCTGGTTGAACACCTAAGTCTAATACATCTATATAATCGCCAGCTGTAATCAAACCCGGTTTTATAAAAATAAATCGTCTCTAAATTTTCTAACCAACACATTAATATCACTAAAATTCCCCAAATTTATTAAGATACATATACTTTTCAATGTACTTTCTGTTGAATCAATTAATTCGGTTCTCGCCATGAAACATCTATTGCCGTGATTAAAAAATTCACGTTACCATTTGACCATATTAAATCAGATAAATGCCAGACAAACATCAATTGTTTATATAGACTTTCAATTGTTTCTTTAAAGGCAGGATTTGACTGAATCCCCTTTGACTTTCTATCCCACTTATCAAAAGTTATTTCCATTTGCAACTCTAGTTAGATAGTATTATCTTATTAATCGTTGGAACCCCTGCAATTTCAAGTGTGTGTAAAAGCTCTGAAATCTCATCAGTAGTTTGCTTTAAATTTTCCAATTTTTTATATCTAAGTACTTCTCTTTCATTACTAACTGTAAATATTATTCTTTCTTTTGCTCTCGATAACGCCACAAAAAATGCATTTTTATCTGCTTCTCTTTGGGTAGAAAAACTCCAAAAAGCCTTGTCTTCCACACCGATAAAAATTACAGTATGATACTCTAAACCTTTACTTTTGTGAATCGTCATAATAGGAATACTATATTCTCCTATAAAATCACTAAGCAATTCTTTCATAGAAAGCCCGTTTGTATATTTTAATTTGGAAATCATCTTTTCTATCAAAGTATCTAGATAATTTCCTTGATTGTATTTAGGATAGAATGATTTAATAACACCTATGCCAAAATAATCTATAATACGTCTTAGAATATAATCAATATCTTCTTTAAATTTATTTTCATTTGTCTTAACGAAACAAATTTTAATTTCTGATAATATATTCAATAATTCTTGTTCGATAAGCGTATAATTAATACTTTCTGGATTTAAATCACTATACTTAATCTCTATAATTTCATCAATTATACTTAACCATAACTCTGGGGATTTCTCTTTATATGATAGTTCTAATACTCTTATTAAAAGTACGATTATTTCTTCTGATAAGAGTTCCTGATAATCTTTTTCTATTCTACTTTGAACATCAAATTTAGATAATGCCTCCATTAAATCAGCAGTATATATACTTTCTTGTTGTTTAACAATAATACAAAAATCTTTTGGTTTAAGTTGTTCTTCTTCAATCCATGTCTTAATATTTTCTGCTAATATTTGTGCTTCATTATAATGATTATCGAAATTCCATATTTCACAAATACCATCTTCCTCGTTCCAACTGCCAGCTGCTCTAACTTCTGGAGATTGACTACTTAAAGTCTGAGAGAAAATATTTTGTATATACACCAATTTAGGTGCCGATCTAAAATTACAAAGAAGAGAGGATTCTTCTGCACTAAAATCTGATTTAAATACTTCAAAAGCATTTGGCAATGCTCCTGCCCATCCCATAATCCTTTGCTTAGCATCTCCAACAGCTGTCATTTTTGATTGTGAGCCATCAAAAATAGTTTTTAACAATTTATACTGCAAATCTGTCGTATCTTGAAATTCATCTAAAAATATATGACTATATGTTGACCTTAACGCCTGTACAATTAAAGGATTCATACTTAGTAGATATTCAACTAATATAGTTATCATTGGAAAAGTTAATGAGCTTTTAAGAGAGCCTCTCCCTTTAATTAAGACCATCCATAATCTTTTATTGATCCAAGAATATAAATCTTCTTCAATACTTAGTATAGGTAGGCTCGTGTTCTTAACAGTATTCATTAATTGTGTTATATGATAATCATGTTGCCAGTTTGTATAGCTTGGATTTGACTCCGTTATATAAGATTTAACAATCTCATTTACATCTCTATCTAATAGCAGAATTTCATAATTTTTATGGGGTCTATACTCTTCAGGTAAACCATTTAAAAACTGGTCGAGCAAGCCTTTAGCAAATGCATCAAATGTTTTAGATTCAAACCTTGCTGATACATTTCTTCCATACCTCTGTTCAACTCGTTCATGAAGGTTTTTAGCAGCATCTGTTTTAAAGCTAATTGCTAAAATTTTCTTCGGATAAACACATTGATTTGTTTCAATCAAGTATCCTGCTTTATGAGCTAATAATTCTGTTTTTCCTGCCCCTGGACCTGCGGCTATTGCAATATTATTTTGATTTTTTATAGCTGATAAAGCCGCATCTTCTAATGAAATATTATTTGAGGGAATCCATTCAGTAGATTCGTTATTCATATAGATCACCCTTCATCTGAAAATCCAATTTTTGTTTTTATACGTTCCACTAGTCTTAAAAGTTCAGGTGGCGATTTTGAAATTAAAGTTGCACCATCGATTTCTTTTAATGCTTCAATGTGTGTACTAGGTTTTCCTCTGCCTAAAAATAATGAATTGTACCAAATCATTGCTTTATGTTCTTCAGCAGTATATGTTTTCCCTGTAGCTTTTGAACTCTTCAAGGTGGCCTGTATCGAGTCATCTAGTTTAGCTTTGTATTGGTCTGAATTTTCATCATCAATTCCTCTTGGTCCTTGAGACATTGTACTATGATACTCAGATTCAAAATTTAGCAACATACTAAAATCAATATCAAGTGGGTATGAAAAGAAAACATCTTCGTTTTCTAGTTTATTTATCCAAACATCCATATTGCCTACATTTTCAACATTTCTACTATGAAAGTTTTCCACCTCATCCATTGTGTAAATATAAGGATTTCCTCCTTTACTAACTCTTAATAACTTCGGTTTAATTCGATCATTAGCATCTAATTGCTGTAATACATATTTTATTCTTCCCCAACCTCCGCCACCTCTTTCTCTATCTAAATCTAATAAAGTAACATGAGGTATTGATAAATCATTTAACAATTTCCACATATGATTTACATGTCTTCCACCTAAAGGTACTACCGAAATATTAAAATCATCTAATAAAATATCCGATGCACTTAACAATTTTGGCAGTATTATTTCTTCACTATCCCCCTCTCCTAAAATAACTAATTTAGAAAAATATAAATCTGGGTAAGCTTTAATTGCTTCTTTAATATAGGTATGCGCTGCATCAGTTTTTTGAGGAAGTTTAATTACGTTTACTATTGATTCAGAGTCTTGAATTTGCAAATGTCTTATATTCTCTGGATCTATTTTTCCAATTATAGAAGAATTGTGTGAAGATAAAATAACCTGTGCATTTTCTTTCATAGCAATTTCTTTTAAATTCCTAACTACTCTCCCTAATAGATGCTGAGAAATATGGTTTTCTGGTTCTTCAATTGCTAAAATATTTAATAATGGCTTATCTGTCTTATGTTGATTGTTCTCTATTTCAAGTAGAGAAGACACTAATGTTATGTAAAACAAGGACTTCAATCCATCACCAAGTTCATCAACTTTCACAGTATTTCCATCGACACTTGGATTAAATAAGATTTCTACATTCTTTAAGAAATCGTCTAGTGTATTACTATTAAATTTCAAATTACTCTTTGAAAACCTTGGGTCTTTATGATACTTATTCCATTGTGCATTTAATATTTCTTGAATGCTTTTAATTCCTTCTATATCTTTGAATAACGTTTCTATAGGTGTTGTCAGGCTTTCTATATCCGCACCTAAGCTTTCAGGCCATTCTATGCCATCAAAAATCCTCCATAATAATGTCCCTGAAGCATTTTTCAATTGACTTGTAGGATTCCTCATAGCTGGTACATACATCATTTGTATTAAGTTTCTGTGATGAATTGGAACTTTAACGAAATCTTCGTCATTTTCAGTCTGACCATATGGAACTTTGACATAGTATAATTCTTGTTCTATGTTCCCTTCAGGGCTTGTTCCTTGAATCCACTTCCCAATTAATCTTATCCTTAAATAAGGCGGCTTGCCCGATTGTTCAACCACTAAGTGTTTAATAAATTCTGGGATAGTTACTATTTCTTCAGGATCCTTAATTTCCAATTCTGGAAATTCCACTTTAGCTTCTATTAACATACTTTTTTCTAGATCTGTTGACGTTGGTGTAGATTCTGGTACGTGAAAATCTGTTTTAATTAAAGTACGGTCAGAGTTTTTTTGTCCAAAAAGTCGTAGTAGTGCTAATATTAAGCTTGTTTTCCCTGCACTATTTCCACCGATTAACGCTGTTAAATCATCAACGTTAACTTTCTGCATATTATTACCAAAAGATTTAAAATTAGTTATATGTAATTCAGAGATTCTCAAGTTATAATCCACCTTTTAATATATATTTTTTACTATATTATAAATCATAAGGCTATAATTAAGTGAATTTTCTTAATATATTCCATTTAAGATACATAAAATTTTATAGAATATACATAAAAAAAGTGACTAACACATTTACCCTTCTCTTCTCGTAATATAGTAAAAATCACTCAATTAACATCATCTGTATCGTTCCGTTTTTCCGAAAACTATCTAGGTATTTTCGGAAAAACGGAACGATTTAACACTAAGAAAAAAGCAGTAAATCTATTGTTAGATGAAAATATCGATAAAGATGATTATGAAAAAAATTAAACTCACAGATTGATCAATTAAAGGCTAAAAACTAAATGAGCTTGTAGAAAACGACAGTACAACTGCTGTAGATCGACAAGAATTAAAAGCCTATATTCAAGCACAATTGAATCCAAAACAACTGTTAACAGAACTTACACCAGACATTATGCTCGCTTTATTCATAAAATAACAGTAAAAGCAGACGGCCAATTAGAGGTGCATTATCGCACTTCTAAACCGTCTGCTTTTTATGTTTCAACAAATATTGAGTTAGCTATTTCAAAGACATTCCTGAGTATTGGACATGTAAAAACCATGCTTAAATTAGGATTAGTCGACCAGTTCAAGCCACGCCACCGTCTCCACATGCGCCGTATGCGGGAACATGTCGACCGGCGTCACCTCCATTAAACGATAGCCACGGTCGGCGAGATAACGCATATCGCGAGCCTGCGTCGCGACGTTACAAGAGACGTACACGATCCGCTTCGGTCCCATCTCGACCATCGTCTCGAGGAACGACTCAGCACAGCCTTTTCGTGGTGGGTCGACGACGATCACGTCCGGATTTACGCCGTCTTTCTTCCACTGCGGGAGCACGTCTTCCGCCGCTCCACATGCGTACGTCACGTTATCCATCTCATTGACGAGCGCGTTCTGTTTCGCATCCTCGATGGCTTCTGGTACGACTTCAACGCCGTACACATGAGCCGCTTTTCGGGCGAGGAACAGACTGATCGTCCCGATACCACAATATGCATCGACCACTTGCTCCGTACCTGACAACTGTGCGTACTCCAGTGCTTTTCCGTACAGCTTCTCCGTTTGGACCGGATTGACTTGGAAGAACGAGTGCGGGGAAATCGTGAACGTCAGTCCTGCGATTTTATCCTCAATCGTCTCATGGCCGTAGAGCAACTTGTTCGTCGCTCCGAGGATGACGTTCGTCTTGTCCGGGTTGACGTTTTGCATGATCGACGTCACGTCCGGAAGACGCTCGACGATGTCGGCGACGATTTCATTCACACCTTTTAGTTTCGTCGTCTTCGTGATGAGGACGATCATGAGTTCACCCGAATGATATCCATATCGGGCCATGACGTGACGGATGACCCCACGTCCGGTCTTCTCGTCATACGCCGGCACACCACGTGCATCTAACACGTCGCGAACGACTTGAACGGCTTTGTCATTGCGCTCATCTTGAATCAAACATTCGCTCATCTCAACGATGTCATGCGAACGTGGGCGATAGAAGCCCGAGACGAGATGGTCTCCTTCTTGTTTGAACGGGACTTGAGCCTTGTTGCGGTAGCGCCATGGCTCCGGCATGCCGATTGTGTCATGTACTGGCACGTCGAACTGACCGAGGCGCTTGAGCGCATCGACGACGCGTTCCCGTTTCTGGCGAAGTTGTCCTTCATAGCTGAAGTGTTGCAGCTGGCAGCCGCCACATTGATAAAAGATCGGGCACGGCGGCTCGACGCGGTCCGCGCTCGCTTCTTTCACGTTCAACAATCGGGCGAACCCGTACTGCTTGTTCGTCTTCGTCACGACGATTTCGACCGTCTCTCCTGGTAACGCGTTCGGAACGAACAGCGTATAGCCATCGACACGTGCCACACCCGCCCCTTCATGGGTCAAGTCGTGGACGTGGACATCGAGACGATCATTCTTTTTCACTGGTAGCATACGAATGCTCCTTCCATTGCAAATAGGAATGACTGATGTCGTCATTCCTATCTTTTCACTCTGCTTTATCGAGCGAAACATTGAACAATTGCTTGATCATCTGTTCGCGTTCATATTGTGCATTCAAATCTTCCATCTCGCGGATTCGGGCGTTCGGTGCGAGTACCGTCAAGTGACGGAACAAGTTCCGCATCTCGCCGGTGCACTCCCCGCCGTACTCGCCGTCGATGTTGAGACTCATCGGTTCTGTCGTCTTCATCTTGACGCGGCTCGTCTTCACATGTTCGACGAGCGAGCTTGATAAATGCTCCCCACGGAGGAGAAGACGGACGACATGGATGAATTCGAACAAGTTACATTTCCGAAGGATGAACAGGTCGAACAACCCGTCATTCAACGACGCATGGGGTGAGATTTTTTCAAAACCACCGACCGAGTTCGAGTTCGATGTGAGGAAGACCATGACTTCTCCTTGGAACGTTCCTTCATCGTGCTCGAGCTCGATATACGTCGGTTTGATGAGCGGTAGTTTCTCCATCCCCTTCACGTAATAGGCGAGCTGACCGAGTGCCGTTTTTAACTTCGATGGCACTTCATACGAAAGTTCGGTCATGATCCCGCCACCAGCGATATTGATGAAATAGTGGATGTCACCTTTCTCGCCTTCAATCTCCCCAAGGTCGACGGGCATCTCGAACCCGTCACAAATGACGTCGAGTGCACCGACGACGCTGAGCGGAATTCGCATCGCCCGGGCAAAATCGTTCGTCGTCCCGACCGGAATGAGCCCGATCGTCGGACGGTTCTCAAGCGGTGCAAGCCCTGAGATGACTTCATTCAATGTCCCGTCTCCACCTGCGGCGATGATGAGATCGAATTCGGCCGCCGAGGCCCGTTTTGCTTCGAGCGTGGCATCACCAATCGCTTTCGTCGCATACGTCGACGTCTCATAACCCGCATCCTCGAGGCGGTTCAAAATGTACGGGAGTTCCCGTTTGATCACTTCTTTACCAGATGTCGGGTTATAAATGACCCGCGCACGTTTCCGTTGCATATTGATTCTCTCCCCTGTGCTCAACTCGAGCGAAAAGCGAGACACAAGTGTCTCGCCGCCTGCTTAGCGTTTTGCGATCTCTTCGTGGAACAAGCCATCGAGGAGTGCCGGGTTCGCCATCCCTTTCGTCTGTTTCATGATTTGCCCGATGATGAAGCCTTTCGCACGGTCTTTCCCGTTCTTGAAGTCTTCGATCATTTGCGGATGTGCCTCGAACAATTCGAGGATGTAGCCGCGGAGCAAGTTCTCGTCCGAGATTTGGGCGAGACCGTTCGCTTCGACATACGCTTTCGGCTCTGCGCCCTCTTCCATCATCGCTATGAAGACACGCTTCGCAATCTTCGATGAAATCGTGCCTTCCGCGATCAAGCGGATGAGTTCTGCGAGTGATTCCGGCGTCAACTTCATCGTCTCGACCGTTTCATCCGACTTGTTCAAGTGACCGAGTACTTCACCCATGAGCCAGTTCGCTGCTGCCTTCGGTTCAGCCCCAGCCGCTGTCGTCGCTTCAAAGAAGTCCGAGAACTCACGCGTCGACGTGAGGGCTTTCGCATCGTATGCCGAGAGACCGTATTGGCTCATGTAGCGTTCACGACGTGCTGCCGGCATCTCTGGGATCGTCGCGCGAATGCGCTCTTTCCATGCCTCATCGATTTCGAGACGGACGAGGTCCGGTTCTGGGAAGTAGCGGTAGTCCGCTGCCCCTTCTTTGACACGCATGAGAATCGTCTTTTTCGCTGCCTCATCATAGCGAAGCGTCTCTTGACGCATGACGCCGCCTGAGAGAAGCAATTTACGATGACGCGTCTCTTCAAAGTCGAGTGCCTTCAAGACGTTCGAGAACGAGTTCAAGTTCTTAAGCTCTGTCTTCGTCCCGAACTTCTCTTGCCCGTATGGACGGACCGAGATGTTACAGTCACAACGAAGCGATCCTTCTTCCATCTTGACGTCCGAGACGCCAGCGAATGAGAGGACCTCTTTCAAGCGTTCGAGATACGCGACCGCATCTTTCGGCGAACGCATATCCGCTTCACTGACAATCTCGATGAGTGGTGAACCGGTCCGGTTGAAGTCGACGACCGAATGTTTCTCGCCCGTATGGTTCATCTTCCCAGCATCTTCTTCCAAGTGCACGCGCTCGATGCGGAATCGTTTCATCTCTCCGTCCACTTCGACGTCGACGTGACCGTTCGAGCCGATCGGCTTGTCAAACTGCGAGATTTGATATGCTTTCGGCGTGTCAGGATAGAAGTAGTTCTTGCGGTCAAACTTTGTATCTGTTGCGATCTCACAATTGAGTGCCATCGCCGCTTTGATCGCGAGATTGACCGCTTCTTCGTTCAATTTAGGCAAGACGCCCGGGTGTCCAAGACAAATCGGACACGTCTGTGTATTCGTTTCGGCACCGTAAGTGCGTGAGCAGCCACACCAAATCTTCGACTTCGTGCTCAGCTCGGCGTGCACCTCGATCCCGATGATCGTTTCAAAGTTCATCGTACGTCCTCCTTAGAGCTGTGGCATCTTGAAACCGCCGTTTGCTTGTTCAAAAGCATGGGCCACGCGGTAAAGTGTTGATTCATCAAAGTAGTTCCCGATAATTTGAAGACCGACCGGAAGTCCTTCTGAGAGACCTGCCGGGACCGAGATTGCCGGGATGCCGACCAAGTTGACCGGAATCGTCATGATATCGTTCGCATACATCGTGAGCGGATCGTCGAGCTGTTCGCCAAGTTTGAACGCTGTCGTCGGTGCCGTAGGTCCAACGATGGCATCGTACTCTTCGAACACTTTCGCGAAGTCCTGTTTCATGAGGGTACGGACTTGTTGTGCCTTCTTGTAGAACGCATCGTAATAACCCGAGCTGAGCGCATATGTCCCAAGCATGATCCGGCGTTTGACCTCATCGCCGAATCCTTGTTCACGCGAATACGTGAACACTTCGTCGAGCGTGTCCACTTCGGCGCGGCGTCCATAACGGATTCCGTCGAAACGAGCCAAGTTCGAAGAGGCTTCTGACGATGCGAGCAAGTAGTAAGCCGAAAGTGCGTACTTCACGGATGGGATGGATACCGTCTCGATTGTCGCACCGAGAGACTTGAGTGTCTCGATTGCTTTTTCGATTTGTTCGCGGACACCTGGCGCGACGCCTTCTGCCATGAACTCTTCTGGAAGGGCGAACTTCATCCCTTTCAAATCTTGGTTAAGTGCTGCCGTATAGTCAGGCACCTCAACCTCGGCTGACGTCGAATCCATGTCGCAATGTCCTGCAATCGTATTCAATAAGTAAGCATTGTCTTCAACGGTACGCGTGAGCGGACCGATTTGGTCGAGTGAAGACGCGAAGGCAACGAGGCCGAAGCGCGAGACGAGACCGTATGTCGGTTTCATACCGACGACACCGCAATAAGCGGCTGGTTGACGGATCGAACCACCCGTATCCGAACCGAGGCTAAAGAGGACTTGCCCAGCTGCGACCGATGCCGCTGAACCGCCTGAAGAACCTCCTGGTACACGTGTCGGGTCCCATGGGTTACGGACCGGTTTGAACGCCGAGTTCTCGTTCGATGAACCCATCGCAAACTCGTCCATGTTCAACTTCCCGATCGTGACAGCGCCGGCGTCGTGAAGACGCTCCACAACTGTCGCATCGTGTGCCGGGACGAAGTTCTCGAGGAACGTCGAGGCACATGTCGTGCGCATCCCTTTTGTGACGATGTTATCTTTTACGCCGATTGGCATACCGAAGAGCGGATCGTCTGAAGTTTTCGCGAGCTCATCCATGCGTTTCGCTTGCTCGAACGCATCTTCATTGAGCGTCAAAAACGCACCGATTTTTTCATCCGTCGCTTCGATACGATCGAATGACTCTTTGACGAGGTCCGTGACCGTGACTTCGCCTTCTTTTAATAGCGTATGCAATTTCGCTACACCGTGGTCAAATAAACTCATGAAAGGCCTCCTTACTCAAAGACCGCAGGGACACGGACTTGACCGTTCTCCCAGTCAGGTGCCATCCGTTCGACTTCCTCACGTGGAAGCGATGGACGAACCTCGTCTTTGCGTAGTACGTTTTTCAAATCTAGGGCATGGGTCGTCGGTTCGACGCCCGTTGTATCCAGCTCATCGAGTTGCTCGGCGAACTCGAGAATTTTTGTCAATTGCTCCGTGAAGTGCGTCACTTCTTCATCCGTGATCGCAAGTCGGGCAAGTCCGGCGACGTGCCGAACTTCAGCTTCTGTAATACGAGCCAAAATTCCCACCTCCAACAGTTTTCAATACATCGTTCATTATCATACCACTTTTTCAGAAGACAAAAAAGGAAATCTATCTCGTTCTAAATTGTCTCATTTTTATGAAACTAGGGGAATCCACCCCGAATATTGACCCGCTTTCGAAATCAGCTATACGGTCGGCGACGGATTCTGATTATGCTTATGATAGAAACGATTCGTTAAGGAGGAATCATATGTCGATCCGAAATAAACTAATCACCGCTTTCAGCATCATGTTTGTGTTGCTTCTTGGTGTAAGCGGTTACTCTTGGTATGCCTTGAACGCCTCAAAAGCGGCTCAAGAAGATATGACCGTTTCCTGGGTACCGGGGATGGACCAGATTCATCAAGTCGATAAACAATTGCTCGAAATTCGCCGCCATCTCATTCGCCACGCCCTCGTCGATGACGCGGTGACGAAACAAAATATCGAGCGAGACATCCAAGCGTCCGTCGCCATCTTAGAGCAACGGATGGATGGATATGAAGCGACGATTATCATGGAAGAGGATCAACAGCTCTTCGATCAAGCAAGTTCCGATTGGGCCAACTTCCAGACCGTCATGAATGAACTTATCCGTATTTCAAATGAAGAAGGTACAGAAGCTGCGGAAGCGTACATTCGTGACACGGCTACCGCTAGTGCGGACACCCTCTCGAATTCGCTTGGCCTCCTCGTCAACCTGAACCGGGAAGCGATTCAGACAGACACGGCCGCAGCAGCTGAAATGTTTGAACAGGTTCAGCTGACGCTCCTCGTTGTTCTCGGGGTCGCTGCCGTCATGACCATCCTCATGATGCTCTTCATCTTCCGTTCCATCTTTGAGCCGCTCAAAGAGTTCAAGACGAAGATGCACGAACTCGCGACGAGCGAGGGGGATTTGACGACGTCGATTCCTGTGAAGCGCCGCGACGAGTTCGCTGGACTTGCCCGTGACTTCAATCAGTTCATCGCCAACTTGCGTCAGTTGATCCTTCAAGTAAACGACGTCACAACGGGTGTGACGAAACAATCGACACATATGTATGAAGAGTTGAAAGAACTCGACACGTATATGACGACGACCGCCGCAACGACGGAAGACTTGACCGCCGGGATGCAACAGACCGCGGCAAGCGCGCAAGAAATGAATGCGTCTGCATCCGATATGGAACGGACGATTCACCACATCGTGACCATGGCCGATGAGCGCAAAGTCGAAGCGAAACAAATCGATGAACGCGCCCTCTCCCTTAAATCACATGCGGTAGAGGCGAAGGAGAACGCGATTAGCGTCCTTCACTCAACACGCACGAACTTGGAGAAAGCGATGCAAGACGCGAAAGCTGTACGGGAAATCGCGACCCTCACGAATGACATCCTTGATATCGCCGCCCAAACGAACCTGTTATCGCTAAACGCCTCCATCGAAGCAGCACGTGCCGGTGAGGCCGGTCGTGGATTCGCCGTCGTCGCCGATGAGATTCGTAAACTCGCCGAAACGAGCCGGGCGACCGTCGAACGCATCCAAGCAATCTCGACGACCGTTCTTCATTCGGTCGACCACTTGAATGAAAGCTCCGGGCAGATGCTTCACTTCCTCGATACGAATGTCTTGAAAGACTACGACCAACTCGAGGAGGCAGCCGGACAATATAGCGAGGACGCAGGTCGCTTCGAGACGACCGCGACCGAGTTCGCCGCTGCTGCGGGTGAACTTGAGCAATTGACATCGAACATGATCGGTGTCATTCAAGACGTGGCGACGACCGTCAACAACGGAGCGCTCGGTACACAGGAAATCGCTGAAAAAGTAACGCTGTCCGTCGATCGCTTCGCTGAATTGAACCGCGCGACCGAACAGTCGCAACAAAAGATGGAAGAACTCGATTCATTGATTCGACAATTCAAGGTATGAAAATAACCCGCCGACACGTGTCGGCGGGTTTCTCATTAGGCGGCAGATTGCACCGCTTCTTTTTTTCGTTCGAGTTCGAATCGTTTTGTCTCGGCGACGACGACACCTGATAGGAACAAGAGTCCAATCAAGTTCGGAATCGCCATGAGACCGTTGAACACATCCGAGATGGACCAAATCAAATTTAAGTTCGTCGTCATTGCACCGAGCCCTGCGACTAAAATATAGAGGACACGATACGGGACGATGACTTTTTCCCCAAGTAAATAGTACGCGGAACGTTCCCCGTAATAACACCAGCCAAGGACGGTGGAATAGGCGAAGAAGACGAGTGAGACCGTCACGATGATTTCACCGATTGGTCCTAAGAAATAAGCGAATGACGCTTGCGTCAAGGCAATTCCTTCAAGTCCTTCCGTATATTGACCACCCATGACAATCGTGAGTCCGGTAATCGAACAGACGATGAGCGTATCGATCAAGACCTGTGTCATCGAGACGAGTGCTTGTCGTCCCGGGAAATCGGTTTTTGCTGCCGCTGCCGCGATCGGTGCAGATCCAAGTCCTGCCTCATTAGAGAACACACCGCGCGCGACCCCGTAGCGAATCGCGGCACCTAACGCACCCCCACCGATAGCTTCGGCACTGAATGTGCTCGAGAACATCGTCGATAAGGCACCCGGTACCAATTCGAGGTTCATGATAAGAATCACGAGCCCACTTCCGACATATGCAAGAATCATGAACGGGACAAAAATCCCGACGACTTTCCCGATCGATTTGACACCACCTAAAATGACAAACGCCGTCACCGCCATCATGACGATTCCTGTCACAACCATTGGGACGTTGAACGAATTGTTCAAGGCGAGACTGATTGAGTTCGTTTGTACCCCGTTCCCAATCCCAAAGGCTGCGACTGATGCGAATAAGGCAAACAACATGCCTAGCCACTTTTTCTTTAGCCCGTGTTCTAAGTAATACATCGGCCCACCGGCAATTTCGCCTCGTTCATCGACGACACGATATTTGACCGCAAGGATGGCCTCCGCATATTTCGTCGCCATTCCGACAAAACCAGATAACCACATCCAAACGACTGCACCCGGTCCCCCGAGGACGATTGCCGTCGCGACACCGACCATGTTTCCGGTACCGACCGTGGCCGCTAAAGCCGTCATCAACGCTTGGAAATGCGAGATGTCCCCACGTTGTTTCTTCTTCGGTTTCTCATTCTTTGGAATAAAGGCCTCTTTCAAGCCGACACCAAGCCTTGTCACTTGAATAAAGCCGAGACGGACGGTCAGGAAAATCCCTGTCCCGACGAGTAAGATTAATAAATGTGGCCCCCAGACGAGATTTGATAAACTCGACAGCCAACTTTCAATTTGATTCACCGTGTTGCTCTCCTCCTACGTTCTTGATTTGAGCGCTCTCCTATATTTTTCAGAACATTCACAATCGAGTCAAGGCGCCACACCCGAAGAAAGCGTTTTCACAGCGTTATGTAATTGTAATATTCTCCCTGAACCCTTGTTCTCATACGCTTTTTAAAATTTATTTCGAAATATGATTGTAATATACCTCCGCACTAAGAAGCACCGATTTCACAATCAATATGAATCGTTAATCGATGGACTACATCTCGATCAGAAATGGGTCGGATGTAAAAGTACAAAGACCTCTCGTGTCGGATTGAGAGGAGTGACCAAGTACAGCCAGGCGAGACTCCTGAGAGAATAGCAAGCAAAGTGAGACCCAGCAACGACCGAAAGTCGCGATGCGGCTCACTGCTTGCCCCTAGGAAAGCGAGCCGTGCCTGGATTGGTCAAAAAAAGACTGTAGACCTATAGTTTGTCTACAGTCTGAAACCGCTCGAGGCGATTCCTCCAGTTGCTCGTTTTACGAATGAATTGCAGACACGACTTCCTCGACGTGTCCCTTCACTTTGACATTACGCCACTCTTCTTGAATGTAGCCGTCCTCGTTGATCAGGAAAGTTGAACGGACGATACCGTAGTACTCTTTCCCGTAATTCTTCTTCAATTGCCAGACACCGTACAACTCAGACACTTCGTGATCTTCATCGACGAGCAAGTCGAAAGGCAACTCATTCTTGGCGATAAAATTCTGGTGCTTCTTTTGGCTGTCCGCTGAAATTCCGATGACGACCGCACCTTCCATCTTCGGCATCGCATCGCGGAAATCACATGCCTCCGTCGTACAACCGGGTGTCGAGTCACGCGGATAAAAATACAAGACGACTTTCTTTCCTAAATAGTCTTTTAACGAGACCATCTCTCCGTTTTGGTTCGGTAATGAAAATGTTGGTGCGAGCATCTGTTTTCCTCCTTAACCGAACGACGGGTCGACGAGTTGTTCGTCAAAACCATCGATCGCTTCCTCTAGTTTTGTCTTTAACGGGTCGAGTGCTTCGATATACTCGATCGGGTCTTCGGTGGCGGCCGCTTCTCGAAGCGACGCCTCATTGTCGGTGTACCACTTCTCGTACGCTTTAAAGTAATCGGCCATGATCGCTTGGTTCTCTTCGACCGTCAACGTCTCCGCCATCAGAAGAAAGACATTATTGTCCGATTCTAAAGCTGTATAGTCGGTCTGTGCATTGACTCGGTCGTAAATCGGACCTGCCTCATCTTCCGGAACTTCCGCAAGACGGGCGTTCGCTTCCGCGTTGACCCCATATTCGTTTGCCTGTATCCCGATGAGAAGTTCCCCGACTTCAGCGATCACGTCCTCTGGTAACGCGGTCGGCGTGATGACGAGCGACCAGTCCTCCCCATCCTTCACAGCAACTTTACTGAGGCGGTTCGGGAGCGGATTGCCGTCTTGGTCGACCATTTCATGGACGAGAAACGCCACGTCCTCGTCCTCGTTGACCCAACTCTCATAGATATCTCCTGGGGCAAGCTGACGCGTGACAGCGCCGGTCGCCGGGATGTCGGTCAAGCGACCCGCATAATCGATGGCCGTGAGCGCCTCGGCATCGCCCGACTCGAGCGCCGCTTGATAGTCCGCATACACTTCTGTAACAGCATCCGGCAATGCGCGTTTCGTTTCTTCTACAACCGCCTCTTCGTCGTTCCCACATGCCCCGAGCGTGAAGACGAGGAGAAGCGGAATGAGCCATTTTTTCATGTTGTTCGTCCTTTCTAAAGCCGTGTTCTCCCCCATCCTACCATGTCTCGAATCGTCGCTCCAATGGCATGTGTTTCTGGAAAATTGTTTCACTAGGATTTCTACGATAATTTCGATACAATACAGACGTAAGCGCTTTAACGCTCAACATCACTTTAAGGGGGAACGAGAATGATTCCATACAAACATGAACCATTCACAGACTTTACACAAAAAGAGAATGCCGATGCGATCCAAGCGGCAATCGAGAAAGTGAACGGTGAGCTTGGGAAAGACTATCCGCTCGTAATCGGTGGGGAAAAGGTTACGACGGAAGGAAAAATCACGTCTTACAACCCAGCGAACAAAGAAGAAGTGATTGGTCGCGTCTCGAAAGCGAACCAAGAGCTCGCAGAACGTGCGATGCAAGAAGCACTCACAGCGTTCGACTCATGGCGCCACGTAGACCCAGCTGTCCGTGCAGACGTCTTGTTCAAAGCGGCGAACATCGTCCGCAAACGTAAGCACGAGTTCTCGGCTTATCTCGTCAAAGAAGCTGGTAAGCCATGGAACGAAGCGGATGCGGATACGGCAGAAGCAATCGACTTCATGGAATACTATGCACGTCAAATGCTCGAACTCAAGCCAGGTAAGAAAGTCGAGAGCCGTCCAGGCGAATATAACCGTTATGACTACATCCCACTCGGGGTCGGGATCGTCATCAGCCCATGGAACTTCCCGTTCGCAATCATGGCCGGTACAGCTGTCGCGGCAATCGTTGCCGGTAACACGATTCTCTTGAAGCCAGCTTCGACGACACCAATCGTCGCTGCGAAATTCGTCGAAGTGATGGAAGAAGCAGGTCTTCCAAAAGGCGTGCTCAACTTCATCCCAGGACCTGGCGCAGAAGTCGGTGACTACCTCGTCGACCATCCGAAGACACGCTTCATCAGTTTCACAGGCTCACGTGATGTGGGCTTGCGCATCAACGAGCGTGCTTCTAAATTGAACGAAGGTCAAATCTGGCTCAAACGCGTCATCGCAGAGATGGGCGGAAAAGATACAATCGTCGTCGACGAGTCAGCGGATCTCGAACTCGCTGCACAATCGATCGTCAAATCGGCATTCGGTTTCTCAGGTCAGAAATGTTCAGCTTGTTCACGTGCCGTCATCGTGGACAGTGTGTATGACACGGTACTTGACCGCGTCGTCGAACTTACGAACGAACTCTCTGTCGGCAACACAGAGAAGAATGAACACTTCATGGGACCTGTCATCGACGCAGCGGCCTTCAAGAAAATCACATCGTATTTCGATGTCGCTAAAGAAGAAGGACGCATCGTCGCTGGCGGAAACGCGGATGATTCAACAGGCTACTTCATCGAGCCGACAGTTGTCGCAGACGTCGACCCGAAAGCGCGTCTCATGCAAGAAGAGATCTTCGGACCTGTCGTTGCGTTCACAAAAGCGAAAGATTTCAAAGAAGCGATCGATATCGCGAACAACACAGAGTACGGCTTGACTGGTGCGGTGCTTACGCGTGACCGCGCGAACCAAGAGTTCGCTCGCCAAAACTTCCACGTCGGTAACCTTTACTTCAACCGTGGTTGCACTGGCGCAATCGTCGGTTACCAGCCATTCGGTGGATTCAACATGTCAGGAACGGATTCAAAAGCAGGTGGTCCGGATTACATCCAACTCCACATGCAAGCGAAAACGACATCTGAAACGTTCTAATCAACAAGGAGACGTTCCCTCGAGGGAGCGTCTCCTTTATTAGTGTGCTTTAAAAGTCTGATCGAACATGATGGCCATCTCTTCTTGATGGAGCAAAAACAGGTCAAATAACGTCGGATCGAACGCTCCATTCATGTCTTTCATCGCGACAATCGTATCGTCATGGGAGAAGGCCGGTTTATACGGGCGAACCGTCCGTAACGCGTCATAGACGTCGATGATGGTGACGATTCGTGCCGCAAGTGGGATTTCTTCCCCTTTCAAGCCTTTAATATATCCCGTCCCGTCCCAACGTTCATGATGATAGAGGGCAATCTGGTAAGCCATCTGGATAAAGTAGTTATGAGGAAACTGTGTTTGTAAATCCTTCAACACCTCGCCCCCGACGCGCACATGATCTTTCATGAATACCCATTCCTGATCGGATAGCTTATTCGCCTTCAATAAGATCGCATCCGGGACAGAGATCTTTCCGATATCATGAAGCGGTGCCGCGAGTCGAATCCCTTCGATGAAAAGAGGAGACACATCCGGATGATGGTGATCATATAAAATCGTCGCAAAGAGCGTCGACAAATCCTGCACCCGCTCGATATGGTTCCCCGTCTCATTGTTGCGGAGTGCTGACAGGCGTAACAATGTACGGACGAGTCCTTCTTGATAATCGATCATTTCTTTTTCCCGCTCGGCAAGGATACGCTGTGCTTCTTCGCGTCCCGCCTCGATCCGATGTCGTTCAACCGCCCCGAGAAGTGCATTACTGAAGTCTTGCAGTGCCTGTTGTTCGTATTCCGTGTACGTCCGTTCCGAGACGACGGAATCAAACCCGACAAACCCTTGGCACGTCTTCCCTTGCATCATCGGGACTGCGAGCAGACTTTGAATGGATTGCGGTTCGAGAATCCCGCGGACGGCACTATTTTCTGGTAAATCAGCCACGCGCGGAATATACATCGTCTCACCCGCGACATGGGTGTTGACCCATTCGGGCAACACATCGATTGGCACGTCTTGAAGATTGTCCATTTCGGCGGTGATGCCTTCGGCGCACCACTCGAACGTGTTGTGACAAACCTGGTTCGTGAAATCGTAATCGAAGACATAGACGCGGTCGACCGCGAAATAATGTCCAAGTTCGGCTAGCGACTGGTCAACCCGCTTTTTGAAATCCGCAATCTCTGTTGTTAAAAAGCGATTGAGGAGTGACGAAAGCAGGTGATGGAGTCGCTCTTGTTGTTGTAACTGTAACGTCAATGATTCATGCGAAGTTGCCATGTGCCAAACCTCCCTTATTGTCTGAAATGAAATCAATCGTTCCATGAGTTTATTTTACCCAATTTTCAGTCTTTTTACCCTGCTTATCCCAATTGAAAAACCGGGTGACGATTCACCCGGTTCGACATCACACTTGCTTCAATAAGTTCGCCATCTCAATGGCCGACGTCGCCGCTTCCCAACCTTTGTTTCCTGCTTTCGTACCAGCCCGTTCAATCGCCTGTTCGATTGTTTCCGTCGTCAATACGCCAAAGATGACCGGGACCTCCGATTGATAACTCGCTTGCGCGATTCCTTTGGCCGCTTCGTTACACACATAATCAAAGTGCGGGGTTGCGCCACGGATGACGGCACCGAGCGTGATGACCGCATCATATTTTTGACTCATCGCCATTTTTTTCGCAACGAGCGGGAGCTCGAACGCACCCGGGACGAAAGCGAGCGAGACGTCCTCTTCTTTCACGCCGTGACGCTTCAGCGCATCCTTCGCTCCATCGAGTAGACGCATCGTAATCAAGTCGTTAAATCGTCCGACGACGATTCCAATCTTTAAGCCTTCTCCAACTAAGTTTCCTTCAAATGTATATGTCATCTCATTCATCCTCCGATATGGTTCATTTTGAGTTGTTTCGTCATTCGATATGACTCGTTCGCTTCGTGCGCGCCGACATGAAGCGGGACACGTTCGACGACGGTGATGCCACATGATTCTAAGGCATCGACTTTTTCTGGGTTATTCGTCATGAGTCGAACACGTGTCACTCCGAGGTCGCGGAGCATCGCCGCACTGACACGATAGTCACGCATGTCGGGATGAAATCCGAGCGCCTCGTTCGCCTCGACCGTGTCTAACCCTTCCTCTTGCAAGGCGTATGCTTTCAATTTGTTCACGAGTCCGATCCCTCGTCCTTCTTGGCGCATATAAAGGACGATGCCCGACTCCTGTTCGATTCGACCGATAGCAGCATCGAGTTGTGGACCGCAATCACATCGGAACGACCCGAAGACGTCTCCCGTCAAACATTCCGAATGAATTCGAACGAGCGGGACGTCCGACAGCGTCTCGGTCACGAGAGCGACGTGCTCGTGTCGGTCGAACCGATTCGCGTATCCGATCATCCGAAACGCGCCTTTCGATGAGGGAAGTGACACGTCCGCTTCGCGCGTGACAAGGTCTGTCTCCATATATCGGACCAATGCCTCGATTGTGATGAAGGCCAATTCGTGACGTTTGGCGACTTGCACCAAGTCCGGTACGCGGGCCATCTCCCCGTCTTCACGAATGATTTCACAGATGACGGCTACCGGTTCACTGCCTGCAAGTCGTGCCAAATCGACGGACGCTTCCGTATGGCCACGGCGCACGGAGACGCCTCCTTTTTTGGCGATGAGTGGGAAAAGATGTCCTGGGCGTTGAAAGTCAGACGGACGTGATGATGGGTTCGCCAATTCGCGAACGGTATGGGAGCGCTCGCTCGCGGAGATCCCTGTCGTCGAATCGACATGGTCGATACTGACCGTAAATGCCGTACCATGTGGGTCCGTACTGTTCGTCACCATTGGCACAAGGTCAAGGCGTGCCGCGACTTCTTCGGCGACGGCGGCACAGACGAGTCCTTTTCCTTCCGTGATCAAAAAGTTCATCGTCTCAGGTGTCATCTTGTCACCGAGCACGACAAAGTCACCTTCATTCTCACGGTCCTCGTCATCGACAACGATGATGGGACGTCCGCGTCTTAACTCTTCAATCGCTCGATCGATCGAATCAAACATTACCATCCCGCCTTTCCATAGCCTTGTGATGCCAAAGACTCGAGTGTCATCTTCGACTGCCCGACTAATTTTTCCATATATTTTGCTAACAGATCACATTCCAAATTGACAGAGTCGCCGACATGCTTCGATCCGAGAACGGTCTCGCTATATGTGTGCGGGATCAAGGACAGGCTAAATCCACGTTCTGATACATCAAATACGGTCAGACTTGTCCCGTCCACAGAAATCGATCCCTTAGGCACGATGTATGAAAGAAGCGAACGGTCGCATTGAATGTCGACATATACGGCATTCGCGAGTGGACGTTTCTTGGCGATGCGTCCGACGCCGTCGACGTGTCCGGACACGAAATGCCCACCGAATCGTCCGTCCGCTGGCATCGCCCGCTCCAGATTGACTCGTGTGCCCGGCTTGACCCCATCTAAACTGGAGGCTTTCAACGTCTCTGGCATCACATCAACAGCGAACGTCGACGCGTCAAACGTCGTGACCGTCAGACAAATCCCGTTCACCGCAATGCTGTCCCCGACCTTCACGTCCTCGAGCACTTTCGTACCTGACAGGACGAGCCGTAAGGACGGTCCATTTCGCTTCACCGCTTTGACCGAACCGATTTCTTCTACGATTCCGGTAAACATCAGAGCGCCTCCTTTCGAAGGACAACTTTCAGATCGGGTCCAATCGTCTCGACCTGATGAATGCCAAAGCGAGCAATCGCATCGATCGAGCCTTCCTGCTGCGAGCGATAGATGCCGTTCTTCCCGCCGAATACGCGCGGTGATTGATAGGCGACCCATTCATCGACATAGCCCCCGTCAAGAAGCGATGTGACAAGCGTCGGTCCCGCCTCCACCAACAAGCGCCCAACCCCGTTCGCGTACAATGTCTCGAGCATGCTCCCGAGTGACGTATAATCGAATAGCTCGATGCCCATAGCACGCGCCCGTTCCCGTCTCTCTTCATCGTCTGACGAAGTGAACAGAAGGACCGGTACGTCTTCAGCCGTTCGAGCAAGCGTGCTCGCAAGTGGCAAGCGAAGATCACGGTCGAGGACGACTCGCTTCGGCTGACGTGTCTCTCGGTCCAATCGAACGGTCAGTGCCGGATCATCGGCGAGCACCGTTCCAATCCCCGTCAAAATCGCATCGACTGTCGCGCGTAGTTCATGAACGTCACGACGAGCTTCCGAACTCGTCACCCACTGGCTCTCCCCCGACTCCAAGGCAACTTTCCCGTCGATGCTCGTCGCCGTCTTTAAGATGACGTACGGTCGTTTCGTCTCGAGCGCTCGCAAGAACGCTGGATTCAATTCCCTTGCTTCATCTTCAAGCAGTCCGACTTCGACCTCGACCCCAGCCGACCGGAGACGCATGATTCCTTTTCCGGCAACGAGCGGGTTCGGGTCCTCCATGGCGATGACGACCCGTTTGATTCCGGACTCTACAATCAAGTCGGCGCACGGTGGTGTTTTCCCGTGATGCGAGCACGGCTCAAGCGTGACGAAAAGTGTTGCCCCGTACGCTGCCGCACCTGCCATCTTGATTGCATGAACCTCGGCATGCGGTTCGCCTGCCTTGAGATGGGCGCCTAGCCCGACGATGCGACCGTCTTTGACGAGAACGGCACCGACGAGCGGGTTCGCCCCAGTCTGTCCATCAGCCGATTTCGCCAATTGGATGGCCTGTTTCATGTACTGTTTCATCGTTCTCCCTCCTTTTTTCCGTACAAACAAAAGACCCTAAGGAAAAGGTCCTTAGGGTCTTGGTGGGAGGGTTTTCGCCGCTTTTGGGCAAGCCAAATAAACGTTTTCTTTACAGAAAAGCGTACGACGAAGCACAGGTCACGCGAACCTGTTTTTTTGTTCCTTCTCCCATCCAGACTATACTGTCGGCTCTAGAGTCTCACTAGATCCACCGTTCGCACACGTGCGCCCGGGTCACGGACTTAGGGCATGGCCCATCACCGCCGGTTGGGAATTTCACCCGACCCCGAAGGAATATTTGTTTGTACAGATTTACTGTATCGCAATTATTTTTATTTCGCAAAACAAAAAGCGCCACTCGTGTGAGTAGCGCCTCGATTATGCGAGAAAGAGGACGACAAGAAGCCCGACAATCCAGCAATAATATGAGAAATACTTCAGTTCACCTTTGGCCATGATGTGTTGGAACCACTTCAACGAAATCGCGGTCAATGCATAAGAAGCGATGAACGCTAAGATGAGCGGGCCGAACAAGTCACGCGTCTCTGGGTTCGTAAACAAAGCCGGACCGTCCAAAATCATCGTGCCGAGACTGATTGGGATGAACAGGAAGAATGAGAAACGAAGTGCTGATTCCTGCTTGATTCCGAGTAACATCGCCATGACGATAGTCGCCCCAGAGCGACTAATGCCTGGGATAAGTGCTACCGCTTGGGCAAGTCCAATCAAGATGGCGTCACGTAACGTGATACCGCCGTCCCCTTTATTTCCGCGCATATTTCGAATGAACCAAAGCGCGAGACCTGTGATGATGAGCGTATATCCGACCGTTGCGACGCCACCGAGTACTTCTCCGATCCAGTCACCGAAAACGACACCGAGGACACCGGCTGGAACCGTTGCGACGAGGAGCAAGCCGATAAACTTCACATCGACCATCGTTTCTTCCGTTCGGTCCTTCTTGAATAGGAACGTCCATAAACTGACGATGAGACGGATGACATCTTTACGATAGACCGTCAAAACCGCGAGGAGCGAAGCAAAATTTACGAAAACTTCAAATGACAATCCCGGCAAGTCGATGTTAAATAATTCTTGGAAGATAACAAGATGTCCACTTGATGAAATCGGAATCGGCTCCGTGAATCCCTGGATCAATCCGAGCAACGTATAAAATAACCAAACTGTCATAATGGTAATCCTCTTTTCTGTTTTTCACTCAATGCGCCTATTTTAGCAGAATTGGACTTTCGTTGACCAGCTGTTAAAAATTTTTTGATGTAATTTCAATATTCGATTGATTAGTCTGAAAATTAAATTTATTATAGAAGGGTACTCATCTGGAGCGAAGGCGATGACCCCATCTCTCCAGTTGGGTACTTTTTTATAAAAATATGACATTTTTGGTTGATTAAAACTTTTTGTTTACATTTATCTCGAAATTCGATTTAATTTGTAATAGAACTGTTACCATTTTTTGAAATCTTTTTATGTGACTTTAGACCTATCCATTTCTTAGAATATGTTTAAAAATTTTCAAAATCACGTTAATAAATCCGAAAAACCATCCGATAGTATGATTGTAGGAGCATTTTTTTCATCTTTGTCGGTTCATATTTGAGTCCACGGAAGGAGGAACCATCATTGAGTCAAACGCTAACCACTAAATCCCATCACCTGTCCACTGAACAGCAGAGGATGATCCATTGCATCCGCCTTCTCGGGGACTTGTTGAAGGAACGTCCGCGCCGTTCTGTCTATCGTCGCTTTGCCATGGAACAGAATTGGCCATCTCCTGAATCGATCATCAGACAGTTCGGGTCATGGGCTGAGGCACTTGCCATCGCAGGCTATGAATGGCATGGAGAAGCAACTGTCGAATTGCCAGACAAAATGCCAAAGTATACACGCGAGGACATCATCGAGACACTTGCGCTTTATTCGCGAGACATGGGCTCGATCATCACCTTGAAGAAGTATCAGCAATGGCGAAAGCTCCATCCGAAGGCACCGAGCCATTATCACATCGTCAAGACGTTCGGTTCGTGGCATGATGCCTGTGCCGAGGCAGGACTTGAGGCAAGTGTCACCTATTCGAAAACGGAACTCTCCAACGCGCTCCGTGAAGCTATTCAGGAAATGGGCTTCTCCCTCTCATTCGAAGCATATCGGGAATGGGCGAAGCGTAACAACAAACCTTCGACAAAAGCGATCTTACATCGTTACGGCTCTTGGTCAGCCGCCGTTCATGCGGTTGAATCGGAACTTTATAATACGAACTCATAATCTTTTCATACAAAAGGAGGATCTGCCATTTGGCGGATCCTCCTTTCATCTGACTTCTGTTGATAATCCTTGATAGTGGGCGACCCGGTCACGACCATTGAACTTGGCACCGACATACATGGCTCGGTCCGCATGCCGGAGTACCGTATCGAGGTCTTCATATTCATGAATCGTCTCGATCCCAATACTCGCCGTCACCGTAATGCGTGTCCCTTCCGTGCCAAAGTCATGTCGTTTCAGTGCGTCGCGTATCTTTTCACCGACCAGTTGGGCTGCAGCCTCATCCATCCGAGGAAAGACGAATACAAATTCTTCGCCACCATACCGTGTCACCAAATCTGTCGCCCGAACGCTACGCGTGAACAATTGTCCGGCCTCAATCAACACCTCGTCCCCGAACGCATGTCCATATGTATCGTTGATCGACTTGAAATGATCCAAATCAACTAGGAAAAGGGATAGTGGATAGGATGCGACGTCGTTCAATCGTTCTGTCGTCCAGTTACGTAACGCCCGCTGATTATGGAGACCTGTCAACGGGTCCGTCAAACTCTCATGTTGAAGGCGGTCCCGCTCATCGATTCGCTCGATTGACCACGACAACGTTTTGAGGAGCCGATTCACTTCGACGGCAATCGGCATCTCATACGCGCCGTTCGCTGTCGTCGACACCATACAGCTGACGGCCGTTTCCGCTCCCCAAACAGGCTGGATAACGAGCGCCGAATGATGAAGCTCTTGTTGCTGTTGTTGCAAGTCGGGATGCCATTCATGAAGTGAATCATAGACGAAACATGGCTCATCCTCGTCTTGATAGCGCTCGATCGTATAAGCGTCCGGTACACTCGGGATGATGCGTCCCGTCATATCATAAAACGTCCGCTCCCCTTTTCGGTTGACCTGCAGCCAACCACGTTCGACTTCAACGACGTCACGTAGTCCGTTCCAAAACTTTTCAATCAACAGCTGTTCACTATCGACACGATAGAGCTGCTCTTTCAATCGCTCGACCTGATCGACTTTTGTTTTCGTCTCTTCTGTCTCCGTCGCTTTCGACATCGTCATCTTTAAGACGGATAGAACGAAGAATGTGACAATCAGCCCGACATATCCAAACACGAGATACGATTCAATCGCAATCATCGTGAACAACAGTTCGAGTGACACGACGAGCCAATCGAATCGAATCAACCGCCACATGATCGGTAACGGGATTCGTTCTCCGACCATGAAGTACGACAGGGCAAAACTCATCGTTAGAACGAGGAAGAGCGTACCTAAGAACGCCAACATCGCCACGCCTTGTTGCATCAAATGAACCGGTTCACCGATGCGTCCACCGAGGCCGATATAGGCTAGGCCTGGCAATAGGACGAGGAAGCATTCAATTACCGTATTGAGCGGATAGAAATGTAAGAAACGACGACGCCCTACCCGACGGTTGAACGTCCTCGCCTGAAAGGTGAACAAGAGGAGCTGTCCCATCAGGAGGGCCGGGGCGAGTCCATAGAGGAAGAACGTGATAAAGACGAACATCTCATGGAACGTGAAATGCAGATGTCTACGCTTGAGCGGGTTCATGACGAACAAAGCACCTAGTGTATAGATAAACCAAAACAACGGCCAGTCAAACGATTCGAGGTGGTGCAAAGTCAAATACGTCACACCTGTGAAGACGACGGCCCATGCGAGCCAGCTCCGAACTAGATACTTCCGAAATCGCATCGTCTTCTCCCCTTTTCCCGTTCATTTTTTCTAGTATGACCCGTAATGCAAAAACATTCCAGCAATTGTTTGAAAGTTGAGACAATGAAATATTGAAATTATTCCCATTTAGATGTTTTACTTAACAACAAGTCGGCAACAGTCATAGAAAGGAGGCTAACAATGGACCTTTCCATGTTTCTCATCACATTTCTTTTGATCTATTCGCTGACGATCACGTTTCTATTTTTACGGAAGCAAAAACAACATTGAAACATACAAAAGGCGATCCTCTCACGAGCATCGCCTTCATGTCTTATTTCGCTTTCAAATATGAAATCCCGATCGACCCAGATCCCGTATGTGCCCCGAGAAGCGGTGCGAGCGTGTCGACCCGAATCGGAATCTTGTCACCGAGTCGTTCTTTCCATTCTTGCGCGAGTTCAGGGACGTTCCCGTGGAAAATCGAGACATCCTGACATTCTCCTGACTCAATCGCCGCACGCACCACTTCGAACAAGTGGGCTTGTGCTTTCTTGTATGTGCGGACGGTCTGATAAGGAACGATTAATCCGTCCTCAAATCGAAGTACCGGCTTCAATTGAAGCATATTCCCGATCAATGCTTTCGATTTTGAGATACGCCCGCCTTTTTGCATCTGCGTCAAATTTTGAAGCGTCAACTCGATTCGCACATCTTCGACGCGCTCCTTCATGTAGGCTTCCACGTCTTCAAGTGCATCGCCTCGTTCGACACGTTCAATCAACTCCTCAAACATGAGTCCCATCGTATAGATGCCTGCTCGTGAATCGAAAGCGAGTAACTTAAATTCTGCGATTTCGGCCCCTTGTACGGATGCCGAATACGTTCCGCTCAAGTCAGACGACAAGTGAATAGCGATTCCCATATCGTACTCGTCTTTCAACTTCTCATAGAGAGTGACAAAGTCTCCGATGGCAGGCTGGCTCGTCGACACACGCTCCCCGGCATCGATCCACTCATAGACGGTCGTCGCATCGACTTCAATCCCGTCCTTATACGGTTGGTCCCCTTTGACGACATAAAGAGGGACGATATGAATGTCTGGATGGTTCACTAAAGCATCTGGAAGGACAATCGTGCTGTCCGTGATATAAGCAATCTTCATGAAAAGTTCTCCCTTAAAAAAAGTTTTTAGTACCTGGTTATATTATTTTATCACAGGTGAAGCGGTTTCACTATTTTTTCAAAACATCCTATGTGCAGCTCGTCCAATCTGACCTCGAAACGGGTACATGATACATAACGAACAAAGGAGGCGAACGAGAGATGATTCAACTCGAGAACGTCAATAAAATTTACAAGACTGGCGATGTAGAGACCGCCGCCTTGAAAGAGATTGACCTAACCATTCGTGACGGCGCATTCGTCGTCATCCTCGGACCGAGTGGAAGCGGGAAAAGTACATTACTCAACGTCATCAGCGGACTCGATACCGTATCAAGCGGCAAGATCACATTCGGGGACACGGTGTTGACCGATTTATCTCCTGAACAGATGACGGCATTCCGACGCGACCATCTCGGATTTATCTTTCAACAATACAATCTCCTTCAAAACTTGACTGTCTATGAGAATATTCAAATCGGATCTGATTTGACGAAAGACCCACTCCCCATCGATGAATTGCTCGATCAAGTCGGACTCGCGACAGCCCGTGACAAATATCCCTATCAATTATCCGGCGGTGAACAGCAACGGGTCTCCGTCGCCCGAAGTCTCGCTAAAAATCCAGCCATTGTCTTCTGTGATGAACCGACGGGGTCGCTTGACGAAGAGAATTCGAAGAAGGTGCTCGAGTTATTGGAACGACTGAACGAGACGTATCAAAAGACAATCGTCGTCATCACGCACAACAATGGAATCAGCGACATGGCGGACGATGTCATCAAAATGAATTCCGGTCGGATTGTCGAAGTAATCCATAATGACACCCGCGTCGCGGCACGTGACATTCGTTGGGGATAAGGAGGTGGCGACATGCTGTACAAAAACGTGTGGAAGACGCTCAGCAAGAAATGGATGCAACTGCTCGCCATCGCCATCATTATCGTCATGAGTTCGCTCACGTACACGATGATGTTCTATGGGATCAGCGGAATCGAAGTTCCGACCGAAGAATACTTGGAGGAATCGAACCAGGAAGACTTCGCCATCGAGATGCTGAACCGGGTAACGGAAGAAGAATTACGTGATCCCGATATCGCCACACTCGCTGGAACCGGAACGTTCACACTGGCCGACATCAAACAGACCGACGAAGACGTCTTTAATCGTTTGATCGCATCTCGCATCGATGCAGTCGAACGAGAGATGCCAGAGGCGACGATTGAGCTCCGTGACTTCAAAACGATCACGTACACGCTCGGTGATGCCGAACATCGTGGTCTCATATTGAAGGAATCTGATACAATCAACCGTTCCTATGTAGAGGCTGGATCAAGACCAAATACGAATGACGAGGTCGCCCTCAACAAAAAATATGCTGAAGAGAACGGGATTGAAATCGGGGACACGATCGATCTCGGCAGACCGTTCACCGTCAGCGGGTTCGTCCTCTTCCCTGACTACACACTCCCACTGTTCGATGACAACTTTTTCAATCTAGACCCAGGCTCTCAAACGCTCTTACTCATGACGGACGAATCGTTCGAATCCACTGTCGGACAAGAGTCGTTCCGTCTATCGGGTGTGACGGAGCAGACAGTCGTGACCAATCTCGAATTGCCATTTGTCGTGTCCGTCATGGAGACAGAAAATATCATCCGTAGCGGTGCGATTTATAGTGAAATCTCATCTGGGAAAGCGATGGCGCTCGGACTCAGTCTCTTCATCGTGTCGATTGCCGTCATCATCGTCGCCATCTTGATCTCGAACATGCTCGAGGCGGAACGTGGCCAAATCGGACTGTTGAAAGCGATCGGCTATAATCGCCGTCAAATCGCGGCGCCCTATCTCGTCCTCATCTTGATTTTCGCTTTCTTCATGCTCATCATCGGCTACTTCCTCGGTCTTTATTTTGCGGACCCGTTGAAACAGTTGTATCTCGACTTTTACCTTTTACCGTCCATCACCATCGCCCAAAGTCCGCTCGTCTTTCTCACGGCCGTGTTTGCACCATTGCTATTCTTCGCGCTCGTCGCAGGCGCAGTCATCTATAAAATCATGGGAGAAAGCGCCCTCGCCCTTCTATCACCTCGAGACAACGTCTCCTTGAATCGACTGAGCCGATTCGTCAGTCGACTATTGAAGCGAGCGAGCGGCAAGACGAAGTTCAAATACTTGTATGCCGTCAAAAGTACAGGCAGTTTTCTCATTTTCTTCCTCGGTATTTTGTTCTCGACCATTCTCATCGTCTTCGCCCTGATGATGAACGGAGCCGTCGACCGAATGACCGTGGGTGGTTTGAATGAGGCCGTCTATGAATACGAAGCGTATACAGACGGTTCACCGCCAATCGAAGACGGACAAGAACCATTCCTCACTTATCCGTTCGCGTTTGTTGAAGAGAAACTGATCACCTTGAAAGGCTTAGATATCGACAATACCTTATTCCCTTTACGCAACGAAGAGGGTGACACGCTGACACTTGAACCTGACGGACTAATCGTATCGTCATCCCTTGCCTTAAAACTCGGACTCGAGGTCGGGCAGGACATCGATATCGAACTGAATGAGGAAACGCTGACTTATCCCGTCACGGGTATCGCCGATGAATTCTCTGGAGACTTCGCCTATTTGCCCCGGACGACGTTAAGTGAACTTCTTTCGGATGGGATGACGGATGACTTATTCAATGGCATCTATGCGATGGAGCGCCCAGATGACTCCGACTATACGACCATCTTGTCGCGTCAAGGGTTGATTGAGCAGTCCGAATCCATCAATCAATATATGAACTTTATGATGAACGTCTTGATCGGCGGGGCATCCCTCATCGCCTTCAGCATCTTATTCGTCCTGACGGCACTGACGGTCGAGAAGAATTACTATGTCATTTCCTTGTTGAAAGTCATGGGGTACCAAAAACGGGAAGTCCGCTCGATGATACTGAACAGTTACTTCATTTACGCGCTCGTCTCGGCCCTTTTGAGCATTCCAATCGCCTTGTTGACGCTTCGGGTCATTATCGTCGTGTTCGCAGAAGATTATGGGCTCGTGCTGCCGCTGGAATTCGAGTGGATTTATATCGTCTATACGCTCGGTGCGGTCGTTCTCCTCTTCTTCCTGAGCACGTTTATCAGCCGACGGAAGATTGATCAAATCCCACTTCAGGAAGTATTGAAGACATATCAAGAATAATTTGTGCCAAAATAGGGCATAATAAAAGATAGACCAGGCCTCTCCCGAGGAGGGGCCTGACTTTTGCAGAAAAGGATGATTGACATGAATCGTACACAAGTTATGCTCGCCATTCCAGGGAACTGGTCTTCCGCGGAAGGCGTGAACGAACAAATTAGTTTACATAGTGAAGGCTACACGATGGCAGGTCTGTTGTTGCTCGAAGATGAGACTGGCAAGGCGTTTACTGTAGAAGTCGTCGAACGAGACCCGGCTCTCGCCGAGGCGATGATTCACGCGAGTTCGGGTGGATTCACACCAAAAGTCGCAAAAGGAATCGCCCGTCATACGCATGTCGTCTATTTGATTGTCGATGTCAACGATTTGACAGACGTTGCCGCTGCGCGCCGTGCCGCAAATGCCGTCTTAAATGCTGGTGGGGTTGGCGTCATGGTCGAGTCGGCTGGTGTCTCTTTCTCGAAAGATGAATGGCAAGAGTCGAAAGAAGAAGACCTCGCGCTCGATTACTCGCTGTTGACGGCCATCACGGAAGAAGAGAACGCCTATATGTCATGGGGAATGAAAGCGTTCGGTCATGCAGACGTGGCTGTTCCGATGACACTTGATATCGAGGATGCCATCCATGTGATTCATTCGTTCAACTTCCACCTCATCTCAGGTGGCGCGATGTTCGGCGATGGTGACCATTTCGCGTTCGAAGACGGACGTGCCTTCACGGTCGAGATGGGTGAAGACGAACGGACGACAATCGACAACTTGTTGCATAACCCGTTCGGTTTGATTTACCTCGTCCCACAAGCAGCAGAATAACCTGAAAATGGAGCGCCATTTGGCACTCCATTTTTTATGTCGCCAACACGTCATGGTATTCAGGATGACGATCGAACTGATTTTTTGTGAACGGACAAAGCGGGATGATTGTCTTCCCTTCTGTCCGAGCATAGTCGACGACAGCGACCACAAGTTTCTCCCCGATTCCTTGTCCTCGCAGGTCATCACTGACATACGTATGATCGACAATCAGTTTGTCGGGTCCCGT
The DNA here is from genome assembly GCF_018617475.1 of Exiguobacterium sp. s59. Taxonomy (NCBI): domain Bacteria; kingdom Bacillati; phylum Bacillota; class Bacilli; order Caryophanales; genus Exiguobacterium; species Exiguobacterium sp. s59. The sequence continues at coordinate 422,703 of NZ_JACSKG010000003.1, forward strand.
CGGTACGTAGTGCAGTTTTGCCGATGGCTTCGCCTCGTCCCCAACGTAAAACGTATTTTCCTTCTGTTTGATCTCCATTCACTTACCACGCTCCTCCTCTAGTTTTAGCGGGATGAAGAAATGATCACGTGTCGTCCAATCCATCTCACGCATCAAGATATCGAACGAGGTGGACAAAAAGTCTTGGATGTGACCACTCGTTGCTTCATCAAGCGGCAAGAAAAATTCACTCTTTTCCGCGTCATAATAAGCCGCGCCCGGCTTCAACGTCTCCGTCGGCAACGGTCTGAACAAAAACGGATACGGCAACACAAAATAACTTGGACGATCCGTCACATCATCCCCGAGCCAAAATCCGAATTCGACAAACTGTTCATCAAAGGCGACACGCTCAATCACTTTGTCCTCCGGGAATGGCTGTTCAATCGGATAAATGACGAGTGACGAGACGTCAAACGTTCCCCAAAAGAGGGCCGGTTTGATTTTTCGGCATCGCAGTTTTGATAAATATGTCAGTTGTTCGTGCGCCGCTCGCTGAAACAACCTTAACCCTTTTCGGGCATACGCTGCGTCATAGGCAAGCGGTGTCTCGTCCGTATCGAGCTGGCCTGTGAACGACATCTCTTGTGGTTTCGGATTGATGTTCACATGTATCCCGTGTTCGCGAAGACGCGCGAATAAATCATCGTGATAAGACTTGATCGTCTTCCCCGATTCAATCGGAATGGCGTCCGTCTGATCCTCGACGTGGATGACGAGACAAGACGTCAACAGGTCCACGTCGATTTGTAGCGTTCGTTCTCCTTCGAACAACAACCCTGTCGTGAATCCTTGCACCATAAGCGGCAACGAGACATGCCCCCACTGCGGTTCTGGCGGTGCCAGTTGAAGTCTGATCTTCCCGAGCAGCTGGGAAATCAAATGCAAGGTCAACTTTGTGTCGTGCCATTCTGAATGCAGTGGAATATGCATCCTCATTCATCCTCTCATCCTTTACATGCGCCACTATGGTCACAAATCGGTCGTTTCTCAGACTGCCCGCATCCACACAATGTCGCTCGGTAAGTCGAAATGATGTCATTCCCTTGTTCAATGTGAAGGTCGCCCCGCACCTCGATTTGTTGCCAGTCGTTCAGCTTAACAGATGTCGGCACATCCGGCGTCTCCGCATCTCCTCCGTCTTTTCGGACGAATTGGAGCGCACCGCTTGGACAACGTTCAATCACCGTCGCGACATCAGGCGCCTCGGCACCGTCTGGTAAAATCCACGGTTTTCGTTTCGTATCAAACACGTCCGGTAGCCCGCGCACACATTCTGCCGCATGTACGCAAAGCGACACATCATAATACACATCAATCGATTCTCCCACATATTGTTTGCCCCGCATCGAATCACCCCTTATGTGTTTGCGGGTCTTTACCCGTTCACCTACGAAAAAAACCCATCATCCGTCAAGTGGGATGATGGGCTTCGATTAGGCTTGTCTCATTTCTTGCATGCGTTCGAGTTGATGTGTCAATTCCCCGATTGGGACGAATCGCGCCCGACGTAGCATCTCTTTTCCGTTGATGAAAAAGAGGACGACCGGTACTGTGAAAATGGAGAAGGTTCCCGCAACTTCTGGGACTTCGTCCGAATCCACTGCGACCGCCTCGATGTCAGGGAATTGATGGAGCATCTCTTCGATTTGAGGTTTCAGCGCATGACAGACACTGCATCCTGGATGTGACACGTAAACGAGCAGTTGTTCCGTGCTCGCGATCCGTTCGTTCAATCCAGTCAACGTTGTCATTGCTTCCATCTTATATTCCTCCTATTAATTAAGCGTCGAGCCACAAGACACCGACCGTCTCAAACCCGGCATGTACCGCGATGGATGGACAGAATCGTGTCCGTACCACTTCAAGACCCGGTAATTTCGACTCGATAAGTGCGACAAGGTCGTCTTGCATCTTCGGTGCGAGTGCCGTCTGGACGAACACACGATTGTCTTTTACACCGTTCTCCGCGTGGCGACGTTCGAGTTCGCCGACCATCTCCGCATAGGCTTTCTTCAACGAGCGTGCTTTTTTGAACGGAATGACTTTCCCCGTCTCATCGAGCGTGATGATTGGTTTAATGTTCAAAATGTTCGCAAGGAACAGCTCACCCGAAGAAACACGGCCACCGCGGCGCATCGTTTCCATGTTTCCGATAATCATGAAGAAGTTTTTCTTATCACGCCATGCCTCGAGCAATGCGACAATCTCTTCGACGGATTTGCCTTCTTGTTCAGCAGCCTTTCCGATTCGAACGAGCTCTTGTTGCGCTTCGAGCGCAGCGTGAGAGTCGATTGTATACACTTTAAAGTCAGCCGCCTCTGCCGCTGCTTTTGAGTTTTTGGCCGTGCTGCTCAATCCGTTCGAACAGTGGACGGCGATGGCGCAGTCATATCCTTCTTCTTTCAAGCGCTCGTAGCGGCCGATGAAATCTCCGAAAATCGGTTGTGACGTCTTCGCTTCTTTCTTTTGGTCAATCATATACCGGTGCAAGTCTTCAAGCGAGAGATTTGTTTCACTATAACCGTTGCCATCCACAATCAATTGAATCGGGACGATATCCACACCGAGACGCGCCGCCTCTTCTTGTGAGAAGTTGGCCATGCTGTCGGTAATCCATGCGATTTTTGTCATAACTAAAAAGCCTCCAATGGTCGTTCATTTTTGTCCAATCCCATTATACCTTATTTTCTGTCCCTATTCCTACTCGTCCGAACGAGACACAAAAACAGAGCGACATGCGGTCGCCCTGCTTCTCTTCACTTCGTCGAAATCAATTTTGTATGGGCGAATTCGTCATGCGGCAACTCGAGGTCTTTGTTCGACTTCATCTGTTGGAGCGCTCGAATGAGCGGAATCCCGAGCGTCGCCGGATAGACGACGTCCTTATAAAGTGTCCGTTTGATGACCTGTTCAAGAGAGAGCGGGCGTCCGTCCGCACTCACGACTTTTATTCCAACGACTCGATCACCAAGTGTCTGACCGTTTTGGTACAGCATACAGTAAACCTCTCCAGCCATCGTCACAACGGTCGGTAAGTAGTACCGCTTCACTTCCTTGTCTGGCCATACCTTTTTGCGGATTGCCTTCTCAATCAATTTGGCCGGCGTCTGAAAGACGACTTGGTCGATTTGACCGGCGACGGCTCGTTTCCAAAGTGGGACTGCCACAGCAATCATCCTTTCTCTCGGTTCTAGCCTTTTATTTCCTCTTTTACCGGCTGACGAAACCCTGAGAACGGACATCCGCTTCGTGCGAACAAGTTCGGCGTCTTGATGATATTGTCATAATGTTCATGGAAGACGTGCGTCGTCGCAGGCGATAGGGGTGGGATGAGCCAGCTCCACTGCCCGGTGACGTCACGCCCCGCTTCCCGTTCATTCTTTTCGAATCGTTTGAACTGTTTTGCGGCGGTATGGTGGTCAACGATGGTGACACCTGCCCGTTCGAACGACTGAAGGACAGCGATATTCAATTCAACGAGGGCACGGTCCCGCCAAAGGGAGCGTTCTTTCGACGTGTCGAGCCCGAGTGAACGGCCGACAAGTGGCAATAAGTCATAACGGTCGGTGTCTGCCAAGTTACGGGCACCGATTTCCGTCTCCATATACCAGCCGTTGAACGGCACGGATGTAAAACGGAGACCGCCGATTTCAAGCTCCATGTCGGCGATGGCCGGGACGGCGTGCCATTTGATGGTGCGCCCGTCAAACAAGTCATACTCCTCATGCACGATATCCACTTCGAGCACAGCGTCACTCGGTAATTCATAAAGACGAACATCCTGACCGTCCGTAATCATGAGCGGCAGGACGTCAAACGGCGTGCCTGCACCGACCCAACCGAGTTGTTCAGCCCGTTTCGTCATCGTCACCGACATCGGATCCCCGATGATCCCGTCTTGCGTCTCATATCCGGCATACCGAATGAGCTGCGTATTCAACAGTTTGAACTCGTTCGGAAGGACCGTCATCGTCGAGCGGATCTTCCCACCGTTCGTCGCGAAATGAAGATGATTGACAAGCCGCGCGTAGACATCATCAAATGTTGTGGCGTCTCGAGCATCGATCACATGAAGCGTCTGCCAAAACAATCGTCCGATGCAACGGTTCGAGTTCCGCCACGCCACTTTCGCACCCTCACACAACTCCTCTGTCGTCAACGTATAGGTACCGGTGCGCTCAATTTCTTGTTCGATTTGCTGCAGGCGTTCAGAAGGGACGTCTTGCCGTTGTCGCATCCACTCGCTCGCTTGTTCATACACATTCATATCTTAAGTCTCCTCATTTTTTCTCTCTTCTCCATCTTAGAGAAAAGGAGACCTTCCTTTCAACTATCCATCCTCGCCTACGACAGGTCGAACGCTCATATTCCCTCTACCTGATGTACGAGTTGCAAATAATCGGAGATGGATTCGTCTCCGGTCACTTTTGTCTCAAGAGAAGTGAGCTGCGCTTCCACCCCCGGACTCGATTCGTATTCGGCAGTGTATTGATATAGCCCATTGGTCACTTCTGTCATCCGATGTAAACGAACAGGTAAATCCGCTCCAACCTTAAAGCGAATAATAAACTCGACCTCTCCTTCTAGCGGAAGACGAAGCGCGGCATAAAAATGAAGGTGCTGGTCCGAACGTGATGTCAAGACGATTGAGGATAGTCCGACCGATACCGGTTGTTGTCGAATCGTCGTGATCGTGATTCCCGCTTGAATATAACGAGTTGTCGCCATTTCATGATTATCGAGCGGGTCGGCAATCAGTTTTCCGGTATGCATCATCTTCGCGAAAGCATCGCCGCGGACAGGAGGACTGAACAGATACCCTTGAATCGTCTTGCAACCGAGCTGACGCAACAGCAATAAATCTTCCATCTGTTCGATCCCTTCTACGACGACTGCGAGATCGAATTCTTTTGCCAAGACGACAAGGCTATGAATGATGGCACGGGCTTGCTTGTTTTCCGATACGCCGTGACCAAATATTCGGTCGATTTTAATCGTATTCACCTGGAACTGTTGCAAATAGGCTAGTGACGAATATCCTTTTCCGAAGTCGTCGAGGGCAAGTTGAATCCCAAGCGCTTTCAACGAAGAAAAGACGTTCATGATATGGTGTGTTTCATCTAGTTTTGACGTCTCGGCCACTTCGATTTCAAGCCAATGTAACGGGACATCATGTCGCCGGCTCGCCGCTTCGAATGTATGCAACAACTGTTCGTGATACAAGTATTTCGGGGAAACGTTCAACGAGATTGGGACTTTTCTCCGTAACGTCGCCAAGTACCGAAACACTTCCTCAATCAAATAGTCCGTCAATCGAATGAACAGGTTGCTCTCTTCGGCGAGTGGGATGAAGTCAAGCGGAGACACGACACCCCATGTCGGATGATCCCAACGCATCAGCGCCTCCGCTCCCGTGATCTCTCCGGTCCACGCATTCACTTTCGGTTGATATAAGAGATAAAATTCATTCCGGTCAATGGCGTTCGGCAAGTCACGTAACAATTCGAATCGCTTCAATTCATCAAGGTTCATATGCGAGGCATACAAAGAGACAGGGGCCGCTCCCGACTTCCCCGCTCGTCCCATCGCCATATAACTTCGGCGAATGAGCGTCGTTTCGTCATCCGCATCATTCGGATAACGGCTGACTCCGACTTGCATATTCGGATATACGGAATACGGTTCAAGTTGAAAACAGTAATCGGATAATGTCGTGAGTCGCTTCCCGATTTGGAACAACTGTTCATCTTCGTGATGACCAGGCATGATGACGAGATACGTATCTCCATCTAAATGACCGACGACCGCTTCGTCCGGTACACTTTCGAGCAACCGATGCGCCGTTTGAATTCGCCATTCATCGCCGTACTCATAACCGAAAGCTCGATTGATGTCACCGATTCGATTGAACGTCACCGTGAATAAGACGAATGCGAGGTCCGTCTGAATCAATCTTGTGACGGACTGGAACATCGTATCGCGGTTCGGAAGATTCGTCATCGGGTCGAATTCGATCAATCGAAGCACCTCTGCTTCATGCTCCCTCACTTCGGTCATGTCCCGGATTAACGCCTGAAACCCTCGCACGCGCCCTGTCTCATCGTATAGATGGTGACGGAATTCTTGAATCCATTTCTGCTTCTTACCGACAAAAATCCGATATTCAAGGTGGACCGGGGTCATATGACGCGTCTGTTCATTCGCCAGATTAACCTTTTCCAAATCTTCCTGATTGATGACGACTTTCCAATAATCCGGATGGGCATTGAACTGTTTCACCGTATAACCGAAGATAGCTTGAAACTGCCCTGCCGCAAACTCAATTTGGCGCGTATCATAACTATAGTCACAAATCGCCGTGTCTGAAGCCTCACATACGCGACGCAACAGTTCTTCTTTATCGGTCAATTCATGCTCGATGCGTTGCTGGTCTTTCGTCGAAAAAATAACGTACGTGAACACGTTCCGTTCGAGAGACAACGCACCACGTATCGTAACAGGTAACTCTTTACGTGTGACCTGATGTCGAAGGCGAATCTCTATCGCGAAGTCTGCCCCTTCCCCGGCTGTTCGCAATGTTTGAATCGCTTGTGTCAGTTCTTCCCAGTCATCAGGATGAACCGTTTCGCGAATGTCGTTCAGTGTCATGTCGTTCAATCGGCGTTTTGAAAGGCCAAGGAACGATGATACTTGGGAGGAGAATGAAAACGTGCCGTCTTTCACATGTGCTTCGATGATCATGAGACCCGGCACTTGTTCAAGCAATTCACGCCCTACTTTCATAATCGCATAGCGGTTTTGCGTCTCCCATTCCGCGCTCATGTCTTTTACAATCCCATAAACACCTTGAATGAGTTGGTCTTTATAAAGTGGGGTACACGTGACCGCGAGTTTACGTTTTTGCCCCTCATATGTTTTGACTAGTTCAAAATGAACCGTTTCTCCGACTAACGCCCTTGCGTGATAAGACGCGAACTCTTCTGACTCTGTCGGGGAAATGGTGAGATCGTCAAATAAAAGTCCCATCTTTTCGTTTGAATCAATTAAGTGACCATTTGTATCGAGTACGTAGATGGCATCAGGATATTGTTCGATTAATAGGGAGTCCACATGAAATACGGGCACTTTCCCTTTCGAAAGTATATCTGTGTCGTCTCCGTTGACGCGATGAATCCACTTCTTGAAAATCGCCATACAATCTCTCCTTTCGAAAGAGATGGAAATTCCAAACGCAAACTCTCGTGTTCATACAAAAAGACTAGTTTTTTAAACATTAATTACCAAATACCCATAATTGTTACATAAGAAAACCCCACTTGTTTGCAAGTGGGGTCAATGAATTAGTGACGTTCAAGGACAAACGTATGGTATGCAGGGACTGTGACTCTGCCAGTCGTACGCTTAATCGTCTTCGTTCCAGCGCGATCCCCATCGACAATCACGTTCCACGTTCCTTTTGGAAGTTTCACGGATACAGCGTTCGGGTTCGCGTTATGTGTGATGTACAAGTCGTTCTTTTGACCTGGTGCATCTTCATCGATCAAGTACGTGATGACGTTCGCCTCAGACTTGTAGAATTTCAAGAAGCGCTTCACGTCAGTCGCTTTCGTCATGCGGAGACCAGGGTTTGCTTTCCGCATCTCAATCAAACCTTTCATGTATTGGACGTCCGCTTTACGGTCGGCTGCCCGTTTCCAGTCAAGCTGGTTGATGGAGTCTGGCGATTTGTACGAGTTGTGATCGCCTTCTTTCGTACGCATGAATTCCTGTCCAGCGTGAAGGAATGTCGTTCCTTGGCTCGTCAAGAGAATGCTCGAAGCGAGGCGGTGCATGTCTGTACGCACTTCTTCAGAGGCGTCAGGATTCGTCAACTCCAACTTGTCCCAAAGCGTATGGTTATCGTGCGCTTCGACATACGTAATCGCTTGCGTCGGCTCTTTCGTGAAGCCTTTGATGGTGTCGTTGTACGTGATTTCACCGACGATTCCTGTCTTCACGCGATTTTCCATGCCTTCTTTTCCATTGATGAAGCCATTGTCTTCATCGTAGAAGACGCTTCCTTTCAATCCGTCGCGAATGTTGTCATTGAAGTGAGCAACACCTGGCATGTCGTAGGCGTTCTTTTGGTTCGCCTTCAGTTCCGCATCAAGTGGCGTACCGAGATCCCAGCCTTCTCCGAAGACGAGAATCGATTTGTCCACTTTGTTCAGTTCCGCACGGACTTTGTTCATCGTATCGACATCATGGATTCCCATCAAATCGAAGCGGAAGCCGTCCCAATGGTATTCTTTTGCCCAGTAGACGACTGAATCGACGATGAGTTTCTGCATCATCGCGCGCTCAGACGCCGTATCGTTCCCGACACCGGTTCCGTTCGCGAAGTCGCCACCTGCCGTATAACGGTAGTAGTAACCCGGTACGATTTTGTGAAGGTTTGATGCCTGTGCATCGAACATGTGGTTGTAAACAACGTCCATGACCGCACGCAAGTTATTGTCATGTAGGCCTTGGATCATTTCTTTCATTTGACTGATTCGTACTTTGGCATCGTACGGATTCGTCGAATACGAGCCTTCTGGTGCGTTGTAGTTTTTCGGGTCATAGCCCCAGTTGTATGTCGCCGTTGGATTCGTCTCGTCGACAGAGGCCGTGTTGTAGTCATAGACCGGGATGAACTGGACGTGCGTCACGCCAAGGTCTTTGACATGGTCGAGCCCCGTTTTCGTCGCTGTCTTCTTCCCATTCTCAATCAAGCGAGTCCCTGGTTGGACGACACCGAGGTACTTCCCTTTGTAGCGAATGCCTGAATCATATGTGTTCGATTTGACATCGAAAATCGAGAAGTCGCGGACGTGAGTCTCATAGATGATGGCGTCCGTCGCGTTTTGCAACTTCGGTTTCATCGAGTTCCAACGTTTCGGATCCGTTTCTTTCAAGTCGACGATGACCCCTTGATCACCGTTCACACCGACAGCTGTCGCATACGGATCGACCGCACGGACTTTCCCTGTCGCATGTGTCACTTGATACGTATACCCGACACCGTCGAGGTCGCCGCGTACTTCAGCCACCCACGTGCCACGCTCGCCGCGTTTCATCTGGATGACTTTTTTCAAGTCTTTGTCGTTCGCTGGTCGATCTTTCGGCATGTTCCATAGTTCGAGCTCGACTTGTTGAGCAGTCGGTGCCCAAAGAACAAATTGTGTTTTTGATTTTTGGTACGTGATGCCGAGCTTTCCATTATAGGCATACTTCGCATCAAACTCTTTTGAACGAAGTACTTTTCCTGCTTGAAGCATCTGTTCACCAAACTCAGGATGTGAGGCTTTGATGACCTTCGCTAAATCGATGTCTTCGCTGAATTCAATCGTGACTGACTTGTCACTAGCCTTTGTGATGGCAGCGACAGTAGCACCATCCACCGTCACTTCATCAATGAACGCATCCGTAATGACGCGGTTCGTCGTGAGCGTTGCTTGACGGAACGTGTCCGCCGAGAATGAGACGAGTTTCGGTGAGCGATCGATTTCAGGCTCTGAATAGTAGATTGTCGAATCTCCTTCAACGAGCCAAATTTCTTTCGCTGAACCAAGAACGAAGCGATCTTCCCCGTCTTTCTCCGTCCATTCTCCTTTTTTCGTGATCAAGCCCATCAGTTTTTTCGACTCTGGGTTAGCGAGCTTGACGTTCGCCACGCCACCGAATGCATCAGTCTCGTCAAACGCGATGCTCTGACCGTCCCCACCGTCTGGCCAAGCCCATAGGCCCCAGTCCGTGTATGTATTGTCGTAACGGAAATAGTGGACTTTCATATCGATTTCCGTTGATGCCGTCTCCCCGTCTGGGTTCGACGTATAAATCTTTGGATCCCCTGATTTGATCCACACTTCTGCGACACCATCTTGAATCATGTCACTCGTGATGAAGCGGTCGTTCTCTGACCCTTTATCCTTGTCCCAGTTGTCCGTTCGGACGATGAGACCAATCTTTTCAGGTGAGTCAACCGGGAATTCGTAAGCCGCCACCTTTCCAAATGCATCTTCCCCATTGAATGTGAAGCCTTTATTCGGGAAGTAATCTGGGCCGTTCGCCCAAAGCCATAAGTTCCAATCCTTTTCGTTATCCGGCGCCTCTTGATAATGGACGACGACGAGTGTCGACTTTCCTTTATCTAAAGCGGACGTCGGCATCGGAAACATTGACAGAATCAGTGCAAACGTTAGCACAACTGCCCATACGGGTTTCCATTGCTTTTTGACCATGAGGGTCCCTCCTTGTAGCACCATTTTGAGAAAACGCTTACACAAAAAATTGTAAACGGTTTCCTTTAACGAAGCAACGTTATTTTAGAAAAGGGTCAATTGGCATCATTCATCTTGTGGACCATCTAAGGAATATGAACTAAACAGATCGTTCTCTTTCAATAATCGTTCCGCTTCTGTCTTTCTTTTGAAACCTTGGTATAAAAAAAACGACGCCCGCTATGGACGTCGTCTTGCTTAGTTCCCGTACTTTTTGAACAACTGATAGTTTTTATTTCCGCCTGACAAGTTGTACACGTCAGTGAACCCGAGATTACGAAGCACGTTCTGCGCCGCGTTCCCCGTCACCCCGCCGTTACAGTAAACGACGGTCGGCTTGTTCTTGTCCATATCTTTCGCCGCTTCGCGAAGGTTACCGAGTGGGACATTGACCGCACAATCGACGCATGCCTTCTCGAACTGCGCCGCTTTCCGTGTATCGATGATTTGCATATCTTCCCCTGCATCGATTCGTGTCTGAAGCTCAGCCGGTGTGATGAGTCGTGCCGCCTTGTCGATACTGTTCGACAAGACCATCCCCGTATACATGACCGGGTCTTTCGTCGTCGAGAACGGCGGTGCGTATGCGAGGTCAAGGTGGAACAAGTCGTCGACTTTCGCCTTCAGCGTGATGGCTGTGACGAAGACGTCGATCCGTTTGTCGACTCCTTCGAACCCGACGATTTGAATGCCGAGCAATTGACGTGTCGCACGGTCCGCGACCGCTTTGATTGTCATGTCTTTCCCACCCATGTAGGCAGGTTTGTCCGGTTTCGTATTATGAAGCACCTCGATGTCATAACCGAGTTCACGTGCTTCCTTCTCGGAGAGACCCGTTTGTGCCACGGCAAGTCCGAACACTTTGAAGATGCCCGTTCCGAGGATACCGCGATGTTCGAGATGGCCGCCAGTGATGACGTCCCCAGCGGTCCGCCCCATCTTGTTCGCTGTCGAACCGAGCGGGCGCCAAATTGGTTTTCCTGTCACGATGGAGAAGCTCTCCGCAACATCACCTGCCGCATAGACGTCTGGGATGTTCGTCTCCATGCGCTCATTGACGGCAATGGCACCCGTCTCACCTAGTTCGACTCCCATATTCATGGCGAGCTCGACGTTCGGACGGACCCCGACCGATAAAATGACGAAATCTGTCTCAATCTCCTTGCCGCTCTCCGTGATGACACGTTCCACATGTCCGCCACCGACAAGTTCCGTCACCGTCTCACCGAGCATGAGCTCGATCCCGTTCTTCTCGAGATGTTCTTCGACTCGGCACGCCATGTCCTTGTCGAGTGGTGGCATCACTTGCGGTACACGCTCGATAATTGTCACGTCCACACCACGTAGTTTCAACTGTTCGGCCATCTCCAGACCGATGAAGCCGGCACCGATGATTGTCGCATGTTTCGGGTTCGTCGAATCGACGAACGAACGTGTCGCTTCTGCGTGTTGAATATTTCGAATCGGGAAAACGTTATCCGACTTCACACCTGGAATCGGTGGGATGATGCTCGTCGCCCCTGTCGCGAGGACGAGGACATCATACGAGTCCGTGAACGTGTCACCCGTCTCTAAGTTTTCCACTGTCACTGTCTTCGCGTTCTTGTCTACTGACGTCACGTTATGACGTGTCATCACGTCGATGTTGTAACGCTTTTTGAAGAAGGCTGCGTCACGTGGTGTCAAATCGTCTCGCGACTCCACTTCTCCACCAACGTAATACGGAATCCCGCAACCTGAATACGAGATGTCGTAGTCCCGATCGTAAATCGTGATTTGTGCCTCTTCGTTATTACGACGCGCTTTCGCCGCGACCGATGTCCCGGCAGCAACTGATCCAATGATGACTAATTTCATATAACCCACTCCTCAATAAAGTAATAAGCTGATATATAGACCGAGCAACGTGATGGCTAGCGTCGGAATCGTCAAGATAATCCCAACTTTGAAATATTCACCCCAGCCGATTTTTAGACCTTTTGTGCGGAGCACGTGGAGCCAAAGGAGCGTCGCAAGCGACCCGATTGGTGTAATCTTTGGTCCAAGGTCGGATCCGATAACGTTCGCATAGATTAATGCTTCCCGAATCTGACCGGTCGTATTCGTCAAGTCGATGGCGAGCGCATCAATCATGACGGTCGGCATGTTATTCATGACAGACGATAGAATGGCTGCCAAAAAGCCCATCCCGAACGTCGCACTGAATGCGTCCACCGCGAACCAGTCAATGAAGTTGGCGAGCACTTGTGTGAGTCCTGCGTTTTGTAATCCGTACACAACGATATACATCCCGAGTGAAAAGAAGACGATTGCCCACGGTGCCCCTTTGACGACTTGAGTCGTTTTCACCGCAGATGACCGATTCGCCATCACAAGGAAGAATAAGGCGATCACCCCGGCGACGAGTGAGACCGGGATTCCGAGCAAGTCACTCGTGAAGTAACCGATGACCAACAAGGCGAGCACGACCCAAGATAAGCGGAACATCGTATGGTCTTTGATGACCGATTCCGGTTCAGCCAACTGAGAGGCGTCATATTGTTTCGGGATATCTTTTTTGAAATACAGATACAACACGAGCAAGCTGCCCGCGACCGCGAACACATTGACGAATACCATCCGTGCCGCATATTCCGCAAACCCGATGCCGAAGAAATCAGCTGAGACGATGTTGACGAGGTTCGATACGATAAACGGGAGACTTGCCGTATCGGCGATAAAGCCGGATGCCATGACGTACGCCAACACGACCGCGTCAGGAAGCTTGAGTGCCCGTACCATCGCCAAGACGATCGGGGTCAAGATGAGCGCTGCCCCATCGTTCGCAAACAACGCTGCGACGAGCGCGCCGAGTAGGGTAATATAGACGAACAACTTCACCCCGCCACCTTTGGCGATTCGTGCCATATGTAAGGCGGCCCATTCAAAAAATCCAATCTCATCTAAAATGAGGGAAATGATGATGACGGCGATGAACGTAAACGTCGCATTCCAGATGATGCCCCATACCGTTCCGACGTCATCCAAATTGACGACGCCCGAGATGAGCGCGATGACAGCCATCCCCATCGCCGAGTAACCGATGCCGAGGCCTTTCGGTTGCTTGATGATGAGAAAGAGCGTCACGAGAAAAATTAAACTAGCAATCCACTGCACAATGAGTTCCTCCAATAATCTCTATTTAATTATTTTTTTAGCAAGATGGTTGTAAACCGTGTAACACGAGTGTGATGCCGTCTTCTGTCGACTCGACGTCGAGCGTGACGTTTTCTGCCAATACTTCAGCTTCCTTCGCAACGGCAAACGTGAGCGTGCCGAATTGCTTCACTTCGTCTGTCTCTTCTGGTGTAGCCACGGCTAGACCGAGCGTCGGTCCACAGCAGCCCGCCTCTGTGATAATGCGGACCGATTTTGTCTCTTCCTCTTCTAACGCGGTTTGTAAAAAGTCGATTGCTTCGTTCGTGATGTTCATCTTACTTCCTCCTTTAATAGTTGAGATAACGCCGAATATCCGACAGGCAGTTGTTCTTGCCAAGAAAGAATCGTCGGACGCGGATGGTTGTTCACGCGCTCAAGCCATGTCGTCTCGTTCGCGACTTTCGCTGTCAATAACTGACTCGTGACGTCGAGTGGCGTGAACGATTGGTTCACGACCCAGGCGAACGGTTGAATTTCGGCGCGCTTCAAGTCCGCTGTGAGTCTTTCTGCTTCATACACCGGCGTCGCTTCTGGGAGTGTCGTGATGATGACGTGCGTTTGTTTCGGGTCACGCAGTTTCGGAAGTAACGTTCGGACCGCTTCCGGGACGACACCGGTCGACCGTTCGAGTTCACGGTGATAGCTCTCCGTCGCATCTAATAGGAGGAGCGTATGACCTGTAGGCGCCGTATCGATGACGACGAAGCGGTCTTTCGCTTTCGCCACTTGATCGGCGAAGGCACGGAAGACGGCGATCTCTTCGGTGCACGGTGAGCGCAAGTCCTCCTCGAGCATCATCCGTTGCTCCTCGTTTATGTCCCCTGCTTCTCGGAACACATCCGTCCGATACTTCTCAATCTCGGCTTTCGGGTCGATCGCATCGACGGTGAACGTCTCTGAAACATCTGCTCCAATCGTCAGAGCAACGTGCGCGGCCGGGTCTGTGGTCGTCAAATGGACAGCATGCCCTCGTTCATGGAGTGCGACTGCAAGGAGCGAGGCGAGTGTCGTCTTCCCGACACCACCTTTCCCCATTGTCATAATCACACTCGGACCGTCCGCTTCCAGTTCGTCGACGAGTTGGTCGACGGACTCGTAACGACTCGTGTCATAACGTGCATCCGAAATGGCGACCGGCTCTCTGCTCACAAAACGCTGGAGAGCGGATATCCCGACGAGGTTTTCGTACGCATACGGGAGCGTGAACGTCTCGAGGTCGACGACACCATCCGGGAGATCGTCAAGCGCTTGCTGTTGTCGCTCGATAAATCGTTCCGTATATCGGTCTGTCCCTTCACTTGACTCGACGACACCGTTGATGACGAGTTGCATGCGCTCGATGCCGATTGCGCGAAGCTCGGTCGCAGCACGCGCCGCTTCGACGAGTGTCGACTTCTCAGGACGCGCGACGAGCAGTAACGTCGTTTCATTGGCGTCAGTGAGCGTCTCGACGGCTTGTTTATACTGCACTTGCTTATCCGCAAGACCTGCAAGTGGACCGAGGCAAGACGCCCCGGTCGTATTCGTCTCTAAAAACTCATCCCATGCGCTCGGTAACGTCAATAGTCGCAACGTATGCCCAGTCGGTGCCGTATCGAAGATGACATGGTCATATCGTTCCCTTGCCACTTTTGACGTCAACAGCTCTGTGAACTGATCGAATGCCGCAATCTCAACCGTACAGGCGCCAGACAATTGCTCTTCCATCGACTGGATGGCCACGTCCGGTAACACGCCACGATACGGACCGACCATACATTCCATATACTGTTTTGCCGCCTGTTCCGGGTCAAAGTTGGCGATTTCGAGCGTCGTCCCTGTGACGAGTCGCGGTGTCTCATCAAGTTCCATCTCAAAGACGTCTTGCAAATTACTCGCCGGGTCGGTCGAGACGAGTAAAATGTGTTTCCCACGATTGGCGAGCGTCAAGGCGAGACTCGATGCCGTCGACGTCTTCCCGACACCACCTTTTCCGGTCAAAAACACATAACGGGTCGGGTCCATCGCCTGAAAATCAAATGGTTTCACTGTGAGCAACTCCTTATTTTTTGAGTGAGATTCGAACTTTCGGTTTTTCTCCGTCTTGTTTCGCGAATGCGGCAATCGGTAATCCTGTCAACTCCGCCATCTCTTCATTCGTCAAATAAGCGCCCTGCTTCACAATCTTCCCGTCAACGAGCGTCATCGGGAGCACATCGAGCCCGTTCATGATTTCGGCTTGAACGATCGTATTCTCAACAAATCGGTTCGGTTCCGACGCAAGGTTATAGCGTGACACGTCAAACCCTCGTTGCTGTAACACGTAATGAATCGTCGCCACCCGTGTCAGTTCCGGGTCGATGGACGGTCCGCACAATCCGGTCGGACAACACATGGCTGGTTCGAACACTTCAAGTTTCATTTTCATCTCTCCTCAAATGGCACAATTCGGCTCACAATCACAATTCGGTTCAGTTGATTCTAACTTCGATAATAAATCAGTGACGAGCGGATAAAATGGACTCGTCTCATTTAACCGATAATGAATCCACTGCTTGTCTCGACGTTCGAGTAAGAGTCCCGCCTGGCGCAACATCTTCAAATGGCGACTGATGGCCGGTTGTGAGATATCGAAACAATCGACGAAACTACAGGCGCACTGTTCGCCCGCTTCCATCTGTTTCAACATCGTCAGCCGGGTCGGGTCCCCGAGCACTTTGAGCACTTTACTCAATTCTTCTACGGTATACATGTAGACTCCTCACCTCCCATATAACTTTTTCGTTATATAACCTTCACGTTATGAAATTACCATAGTTTTTCAAACGAAGCAATTGTCATTTTTCTTTGAATTCGGTATGATGAAACACGTTGAAAATGAACGGATTGTATCATTTTGATTTTCGTGAGACTCGAAGATCAAATCACTTTATTAAGGAAAGGTGTGTTCTTTTGGAAAAATTGAATACGTTGAAACACGAATGGTTCGGAAATATCCGGGCCGACATTTTGGCTGGGATTGTCGTCGCCTTGGCGCTCATCCCGGAAGCCATCGCCTTCTCCCTCATCGCGGGAGTCAACCCGATGGTCGGCCTTTATGCCTCATTCATCATCGCCATGGTCATCTCATTTGCCGGAGGTCGTCCAGCGATGATTTCCGCTGCGACCGGAGCGATGGCGCTCGTCGTCGTCTCCCTCGTCGCTGACCACGGTCTTCAGTATTTACTGGCTGCCGGTATTTTAACGGGGATCATTCAAATCGTCCTCGGCTATCTCGGAATCGCCCGCTTGATGAAATTCATCCCACGCGCCGTCATGGTCGGATTCGTCAACGCGCTTGCGATTTTGATTTTCCAGGCACAGTTATCAAACTTTGAAGGTGAAAGCTGGATCATCTGGGCGATTGTCGCCGCGTCACTTGCTATCATCTTCTTATTCCCACGTGTCACAAAAGCAATTCCCGCACCGCTCGTCGCCATCGTCGTCATGACGATCCTTGCGATCACACTCGGTCTCGACACGAAAAACATCGGGGATATGGGGACGATTTCGGCGACACTTCCGGACTTCTTGTTCCCAGATGTGCCGTTCACGCTCGAGACGCTCATGATCATCTTGCCATACTCGATCTCACTTGCCTTCGTCGGCTTGATCGAATCGCTCTTGACGGCTCAAATCGTCGATGACATGACTGGGACGGACTCAAACAAGAACCGTGAATCTCGTGGACAAGGAATCTCGAATATCATCGCTGGGTTCTTCGGTGGGATGCCAGGATGTGCGATGATCGGACAATCGGTCATCAACGTCTCGTCCGGTGCACGCGGTCGTCTCTCGACGTTCACGGCCGGACTCGCTCTCTTCATCATGATTATGACGATCAGTGATGTGCTCATGCTCATCCCAGTTGGTGCACTCGTCGGGGTCATGTTCTTCGTCTCGTATGCGACGTTTGACTGGGGCTCGCTCAAAGCGATGCGTACCGCTCAAAAATCAGACACAGTCGTCATGCTCGTCACGGTCATCGTCACTGTCTTCACGCATGACCTGTCACTCGGTGTGCTCGGTGGGATTTTGACGGCCGCGATTTTATTCGCTGCCAAAATTTCAAAAATCGACCTCGATCGCCAAGTCACGTCACATCGCGCGGACTATACGGTCAACGGGCAATTATTCTTCGCTTCCACGTCTGAATTCGTCAACCAGTTTGACGTGACCGAAGACGTAGATGCGGGTGTCCAACACGTCACCATCGACTTTGCGAATACGCATCTATGGGATGACTCGGCAATCGGCGCCATCGATAAGGTCGTCTTCAAATACCGTGAAGTCGGGATTGAACCTGAACTTCTCAACTTGAACAAAGACTCTGAAAAACTGCTCAACACGCTCGCACTTCACTTGAAGCAACAAGATGCGAACGCGGGACATTGATTCATCGTTTCCCCGCTTCAGTGAACTACTCGCCACTTATTTGCTTCGCAAATGGAAGTGGGAGCTTCTTGGGAAGACCGTGCTTTTATTAGCCACGATTGTTTACCAAGCTCGTCGGGTGGTTCCCACCCTGAAGGAATTCGTTTTAGTTTGCCAACATCAACAGGTTGATGCTCGCGTTGATGTCACGGTCATGATGAACACCACAATTAGTACATGTCCATTCACGGACATCCATCGCCTTCTTCTCGCCTTTCACGCCGCAAGTGGAACAGATTCGAGTGGATGCGAACCATTGATCCGCCTTGATGAGCGTCCGTCCGTAGAAGTTTGATTTGTACTCGAGTTGCCGGACGAACTCGTACCAACTGACATCCCCGACGGACTTCGCCACCTTGTGATCCTTCATCATGTCCTTCGACTTCAATGTCTCCACGACGATGACTTGGTTCTCGTCAACGATCCGTCTCGACAGTTTGTGAAGGAAGTCCTTGC
>NZ_JACSKG010000021.1:0-373 GCF_018617475.1 Exiguobacterium sp. s59
AACAAGGTAGCCGTATCGGAAGGTGCGGCTGGATCACCTCCTTTCTAAGGAAAATGCCCATGTGGCATTGCCCATCGTTCAGTTTTGAGAGACCAAAACCTCTCTATGAGGGCCTATAGCTCAGCCGGTTAGAGCGCACGCCTGATAAGCGTGAGGTCGGTGGTTCGAGTCCACTTAGGCCCACCATTTTTATGAACAATTCTAATACGGGGCCTTAGCTCAGCTGGGAGAGCGCCTGCCTTGCACGCAGGAGGTCAGCGGTTCGATCCCGCTAGGCTCCACTTTTGTTCCTTGAAAACTGAAGATTCATCAAGACATCAAAAACCAATTTCACATATGGTCCGTAATGGACCGTGTGTCTTAGACGCTAGAT
>NZ_JACSKG010000022.1:0-279 GCF_018617475.1 Exiguobacterium sp. s59
TGGTGACACGTGGAGCTGAATGATACTAATCGGTCGAGGCTTTGATCTAGTCTATGGTTTGTGTTGATGAATCCTCAGTTTTCAGGGAATAAACCCTAAACATTATTGACATGCGTATGACGTGATGTTAATATTCATTTTGTCTGGTGGCGATAGCGAGACGGCCACACCTGTTCCCATGCCGAACACAGAAGTTAAGCGTCTCAGCGCCGAAAGTAGTTGGGGGATCTCCCCCTGTGAGGATAGGACGTTGCCAGGCAAGATCGTTCCGCAATAGCT
>NZ_JACSKG010000023.1:0-272 GCF_018617475.1 Exiguobacterium sp. s59
AGAATTTGATATAGCTCTTAAATTGACGAAGCTTGCGCTTCATTCAAAAATTGTAAAACTTTTTTTGCCTCATCGTTCAGTTTTCAAAGACCAAAAATTAAATGGTCGGGAAGACAGGATTCGAACCTGCGACCCCTTGGTCCCAAACCAAGTGCTCTACCAAGCTGAGCTACTTCCCGTAATAATGGTGCACCCTGAGAGATTCGAACTCCCGGCCTTTAGATTCGTAGTCTAACGCTCTATCCAGCTGAGCTAAGGGTGCATATGGTGCG
>NZ_JACSKG010000024.1:0-245 GCF_018617475.1 Exiguobacterium sp. s59
AACAAGGTAGCCGTATCGGAAGGTGCGGCTGGATCACCTCCTTTCTAAGGAAAATGCCCATGTGGCATTGCCCATCGTTCAGTTTTGAGGGTTCGTCCCTCGATTGTTCCTTGAAAACTGAAGATTCATCAAGACATCAAAAACCAATTTCACATATGGTCCGTAATGGACCGTGTGTCTTAGACGCTAGATCAAGGTAGAAAGGGCGTACGGTGGATGCCTTGGCACTAGGAGCCGATGAAGGA
>NZ_JACSKG010000025.1:0-227 GCF_018617475.1 Exiguobacterium sp. s59
TCCTTCGACTTCAATGTCTCCACGACGATGACTTGGTTCTCGTCAACGATCCGTCTCGACAGTTTGTGAAGGAAGTCCTTGCGTTGGTTCGCGATCTTCTCATGTCTCTTGGCGAGGATCAGCCTGGCCTTCTCCCGATTCCGGCTCCCGGCCTTCTTGCGTGACAGCGTCCGTTGTGCCTTCTTGACCTTTTCTTCGGACTTCCGGAGGAGTCGGGGGTTGTCGAT